>NZ_ALOW01000025.1:0-102274 GCF_000292385.1 Acinetobacter sp. GG2 | reverse complement strand
AATTAAAAAATAAATGCAGATGTCTGCATTTATTTTTTAATTAATTCTAGACAGTTGGTCTAATTAAATAGAGAGGAAGTTCTATGTATAAAGGTATCGTAATCACTAAAGATGATGCTGGTTATCTGGCAAAGGTTGCTGAGATTAGTCCAAAGCCTTTACAAGAAGGAGAGGTTACAGTTGAAGTAAAATATTCAACATTAAATTATAAAGATGCTTTAGCCATTACTGGGCGCTCTCCGGTAGTACGTAGTTTTCCACTAACACCAGGTATAGATTTTTCAGGTGTTGTAATTGAATCAAAACATCCAGTATGGAAACAAGGCGATGAAGTTCTATTAAATGGCTGGGGTGTTGGTGAAAAATATTCTGGCGGATTAGCTGAACAAGTGACTGTTTCAGGTGATTGGCTCATACAGAAACCTTCTGCTTTTTCTTTTAAAGATACGATGATTATTGGTACAGCAGGTTATACCGCTATGCTGTGTGTCATGGCTTTGCAAAAGCATGGTATCAAACCAAGTGATGGAAAAATTTTAGTAACAGGTGCAAATGGTGGAGTGGGTAGTATTGCCATTATTATTTTGAGTCACCTTGGCTATGAGATTACAGCATCAACTGGTAGACCCCAAGAATCAGAATATTTAACGAGTTTAGGGGCAAGCGAAATTATTGATCGCGCTGAATTATCTTCACAAGGAAAGCCGCTAAATAAGGAAATTTGGGCAGGTGTGATTGATACTGTGGGTAGTCATACTTTAGCAAATGCATGTGCTAGTACAAAATATCGTGGTGCGGTGGCTGCTTGTGGTCTGGCGGGTGGAATGGATTTCCCTGCAACAGTTGCTCCATTTATCCTGAGAGGAATTACGTTGTATGGAATTGATAGTGTTATGGCACCAATCGAGCTAAGAAAAGAAGCTTGGGAGCGTTTAGTTACAGAATTAGATAAAACGAAATTGGAAGCAGTAACGACTGAAATTCAGTTAAGTGATGCCTTAAATTTTTCAAATGAAATTT
Organism: Acinetobacter sp. GG2; assembly: GCF_000292385.1. Taxonomy (NCBI): domain Bacteria; kingdom Pseudomonadati; phylum Pseudomonadota; class Gammaproteobacteria; order Moraxellales; family Moraxellaceae; genus Acinetobacter; species Acinetobacter sp. GG2. The sequence goes on along the minus strand of NZ_ALOW01000025.1, from coordinate 101,254 downwards.
TAGATGGAAAAATAAGAGGTAGAGTTGTTGTAAAGCTCTAAGCCTTTAAAAGAGCTTTAATGACTCCTTGTGTACCTTGGGGTGAAATGATTTAAGTTTATAAAAACAAAAGCCATCCACTGAGATGGCTTTTGTTTAGAATAATTTCAATTGTCGTTTTTCATTGATAACACTTAAACTTACCAGCTTAATGCACCACCAGTTTGGGAGTTAGATACTGCATTTAAATTAATATTGAATTTAATTGGGATTTTATTAGTTTTACTAAATAATTGCATGTGTGTTACTCATTTAATTAAAATAAATAATGATTATTTAGCAGAAGTAATACAATTGTAGTATTTCGTATTGCCATACCCATTACTATGATTAATGAATATAAATTTAATTAATATAGATAACATTTAAAAATGCTAGACAAAACTAAATGCGATGCCTTTTCGGCCGTCGTTGAAACAGGAAGTTTCGAAAAAGCTGGTAAAAAGTTATGTGTATCTCAGTCAGCGATTTCTCAAAGAGTTCGATTATTAGAGGAACGATTAGGGAATGTATTATTAGTTAGAGAAAGACCATGTAAACCAACACCATTTGGAGCTGAGTTATTTGCTTATCTTCAACGAGTGTCTTTATTAGAGAATGTTTTTTTAAAATCGGTCATCGATAATAATAAATTTAAGCCGTTACCCATTGCTGCGAGTATCGGTACATTTGAGTCATTGCTTTTCCCTATATTAGCCAAGTACTGTCTGTCTGAGGCTATTACAATAGATGTAAAAATTGATACGCTTTGTAATACCATCGAACTCTTAAAAAGAGGAGAGGTTCAGGCCTGCATTACTTCCGAGTCTGAGATAATTAGAGGGTGTACAAGTGTATATTTAGGTAATATGGTTTATTGCCTAGTTGCCTCAGAGAATTTTATTAATAAATGGTTTAAAAATGGAATTAATAGAGAGAGTCTGCGTTTAGCTCCTTTAGTTTTATTTAATGAAAATGAAAGAATATATTTCGATTTTTTAGAATCTAACTTCGGACTCAAAAAATCAATGATTCCTTTTCATATTATTCCTTCAACTGACTCTTATATTTCTGGGCTTGCTTGTGATATGGGCTACGGAATAATGCCTATATGCAAGATAAATCAGGATTTATCGAATCAGGGCATAAAGGAAATTTCGAAAGAATATAGAATTAAGATTCCATTATACTGGCATCAGCTTTCTTATCTTTCTCCAGCAGTTTCAATAATGAATGATATTATTATTAAGCACTCAACAACAATCTTGGCTACCGTAGGGAATGAAGATGCTTAAGCATGAGGGTCAAAGTCCACTCGAGATATACAACTCTATGATTGATAATGGCGTTGTTCTTGCAGATCCGTCTCAGCGACAAGCTATTGAAACATTAAATGAGATTTGGAATAAAATTGAAAACCAGTCTAGTCATTTCTTTAGTCCCCAGATTAAAGGTCTATATATGTGGGGAAGTGTAGGAACAGGCAAGACATGGATTATGGATTTATTCTATAACTCTCTTAATTTTAAAAAGAAAATGAGAGTGCATTTTCATCATTTCCTAAAAGATGTTCACAAGCAGCTTATTGCCTATCGGGGAAATAAAGATCCTTTAAAGCTGATTGCTAATGACATAGCAAGCAACTATAAGCTCATTTGCTTTGATGAGTTTTTTGTATCAAATGTTGCCGACGCAATGATACTTTCAAATCTATTTAATCTGCTATTTTCAAAGAAAGTGATATTGGTTGCTACCTCGAATATTGATCCGGAAGATCTTTATAAAGATGGTTTAAATCGCGATAGATTTTTAGAGACCATAGATCATATCAATAAGAATTGCACAGTCTTGAAAATCGGTAATCAACTCGATTATAGAACCATTAAAGAAAGCAACGCCAATGACCATTTCTATAGATTTCCATTAAATCAAGAATCAGAACAATGGCTTCATTCGGTTTACCAGCAGCTTACAAATAACCAGAAAGAACTCAAGACGAGCATTATGATCAACCATAGATCAGTCGAGGTTAAATCTTGCTATAAGAATGTGATCTGGTTCGACTTTGAAAACCTTTGCCGAGAAGCCAGAAGCCCAGCTGATTACATTGAGATAGCAACGCAATATGACTATGTGCTCATCAGTGGAATTGGTGATTTAACAGATAGAATTTATGATACTGTGAGACGTTTTATTTATTTGATTGATGAACTTTATGATCAAAAAATCAAACTATACTTTGCTGCTTCACAACCATTAAATCAATTATATAAAGGTGAGAGGCTTAAATTTGAATTTCAAAGAACGTATTCACGATTACAGGAAATGCAAAGCATAAGTTATAACAAGGAACTTCAGGAGTCTGCTTGAATATATAACGATGCTTTGCATGACTAACACGCAGTTGGATTAAGCAAAAAAGTACGATTTCTCTGGAAATTTTGACTTATATCCATTCTGCAAAAATACTTCTAATGCTTGAATAATGTCGGCTTGTTCCTCGGTACTAATTTCCTTTTTTCTATTGTTTTTAAAGTCTTCAATAATATATTGAATGTCAGCGTTATAGTCCTTAATAAAAATATCTGAACTCAGTCGAGTTTTAGGTTCAATATTGGCAAGTAGTGGTTCTATTTCTTCAATATTTTTAAAAAATTCAATACTAAATTCTCCAATTTGAAGAATGATATAACGGCTTTCAACCTCAATATCTTTATTTGCAAATCTGTGTCTAACATTGGGGGGAATTTGAAAAAAGTCACCCTGATTAACAATATATTTCTGCTGCAAATCTGGTAACTCAACCTGAATAGCACCTTTTGAGCAGTACACAAGATCTGGGATATGAGTATGCTTATGAAATGGAAACAGGCTATCTTTTAAATTACACAGCACTATCCTAATATCACGGTCATAACAAAACTGATGCATTTCCATTGATCATTTTCCTCGTCCGATTAACTAATTTTATAAAGTTGTTCTGGCGTAAATATGGGTTCACTGAGATGCTTTTGAAACAATTCAACCCAATCAGTCGAGACAGAATCAGCAGCATCAACAATCGCTTTGGAAAAGTTACGTTCATTCTGCCAGTAGCGGGTAAGCACACCAAAAGAGTAAAAATACTCCGAGGGCTTTATAAATCCTCTACGGTTTTCCATCAGTTTGTAGGTCTCTAAGCCATCCAGCATCAAACCTCCAGTGTTATATTCATCCTCCATATTCGGGACAATATTCTTTTGCTCTAACAATGATTTAACCAATGCTGATGGATGTTTATAGATATCAAAGTCTTGACTGATCGTATTCACCACAAGATCAAAATCAAATGAATGCCCTAGATCATCAATGAGCTGTACATGGCTATCCATTATTTTTAGAGGTTTGCTGTTATAGCCGAGTTTGAGTGATTGAAGTAGGTCAGCTTCAAATAGGCATTTCAGCTTTTGTGCATTTTCCAGTGGGATTGGTACAGCAAGGCGAATGAATAAGTGATCAAATTCTTGGTCGTAGCGTTTTTTATCATGACTGCTTAAATAGCGGTAAAACTTCATTCTTCGTACTTTAAGAATGATCATATTAATTAAGTCATTAAGCTCTTGGTGCTCCAGATCGTATTTCAACTTTTCATAAGCATTGGCAAATTTCAAGTTGCACAAATCATTGAATGACACTTCACCGTTAGTTGCATTTTTAAGCTCAAGATCAAGCAGATGAAGAATATCATCTAGTGATAAAACCTGATTTAAGTGCTGTTGCAACTCAGGGAAAGATTCATGAGTGAAATACTTAAAGTCATAGTTAGGCTTATTGCCTCGTACCGCAGGGAAGTATCCCGAACGACTAGCAACATAGGCTTTGAAGTTTTCATCTGTCACGGCCTTTTGATAGCTTGAGAAGGTTCCGTTTTCAGTTGCAAAAGATCCTTCGCTAAATAGAGTGATGATGGTATCAACGCCACTAGGGCCCATACCGCGAACAAGAACATTTGGCTTATAATCTTGTTTCATAATGTCATTAAGTCTCATTAAGACTTTTTGAAAAGGATATGGTTTTACGAATAAACTCTGTTTGGAGTCTAAATGACTGGCAGTCCAGTGTCCGATAGTCAGTAACAGCTTAGAAAATCCTTTTAATTCAATGGTTCGATTTAAGTTTTGATTCTTAATAACTAAATTATAACCGCCTTTAGCCTCGTAGCCATCGATAGCTTCATAGCCATTGTAAACTTCAACTTTTATACGATTTAATTTGGCTAATTCTAGGTATTTTTTGAATCTATCATTCAGATAGATACCAAACAAAGCTCTAGGGTAAAAAGCGTTAGGATCGGGGAAGACTTGCGATTCACCAGCCAAAGATTTCTTATAAACTAGGTGGGGGTAATGAGTCATCAGATGGTTTTTATTTTCTGCCATCCAATCCACAAAGTCGTTATCCCAAAGCGACATTGAATGGGCAGGGTTATTACACAAATGACCAGCCAATAATTCGTCTTTGTCGTATGGATTCCCATGTCCAAGAGATTCACGCATTTCAACAAGAGTAATAGAGCATGACTTATGATCAATCTCGTGATTTAGTAATTTTTTTACAAAGCTGATGAAGGTACACGTACCTGAGAATCCCATTCCAATGATACAGAACTTTTTCAAAGTAATATCGTCCATAAAAATGTAAATTCAGGAAGTTAAAAATTAACTTCCTGAATAATATGAGTTAGTTCAATTTCTGAAGGGCTTCTTTAATACGTGCTGCGGCTGCCTTTAGAGTCACTGGATCACGTCCACAATTCATGCGAATGTAATGTCGAAGGCTATCGATGTTTTCACCAAAATGCATGCCTCCAATAGAAGCAACTTTTGCTGTTTCCAAAAGATATTGATCGGCTGAATCAAATCCTAGCTTTTGGATTTTGTCGCCATACTTTGACAAGTCTAAGAATAAGAAAAATCCACCTTCAGGCTCAGTCACTTCTAAACCAGTGCAGCTTTTCAAGTCTTCAATGAATGTCTGCATGTTCTGTCTGGCAACTACTGCACGTTTCTTTGCAACGTCATCCATGTATTCTTGCATTGCTTCATGTGTCGCAATTTGGGCATAGGTCGAAGCAAATGAGTTTAAATTTACCTGTACCTTTTCCATAACTTTAATCAGTTTGTCCGAAGCACAAATATATCCAGATCGGTCGCCGTGCATTCCATAGGTTTTACCGGGACCGGTAATATAAATGGTGTAGTCCCACATAGAGTGTGTTTGGTCTTTAAACTGCTGGGTAATATTTGAAATGTTTGCAGGCTTAGTATTCAAAATATGTGATTCATACGGACAATCAAAAAGCACATAGATTGGGCTTAGACCTTTTGACAAACGTTCTGCATTGGCAGTCAAAATTACTTTTGAAATCGACTCTAATTCATCACGAGTATAAATTTTGCCAGAAGGGTTTAGGCAGTCACCAAGAATGATAATTTTGGTCTTATCAGTAATGGTTTTTTCTAACTCAACTACATCAATCGCTTGGTTATAAAAGTCTTTGACATAGATTGGTTTAGCTTTACCTAAGTGCAATTCAATCATGTCTGCGTAATGAGGCCAGTTTGGTACTGGGTAAATCACTTCATCGTCTGGATTTATAAGTGTATGAAATACCACGGTGATAGCACCTTTAATACCGCCAGGAGTGACCATGATTTCAGTATCTGGATTGAAGCTGATATCACGTAAACGCTTCACACGCTCAGCAATAGCCTTTCGTAAGAAAGGGAAACCTTTAACTGGGGCAAACTCATGGATAATTGCAGCATTATTTGAAATATAACTCTTAACTGCATCATCAATACCGCTATTGGTTTTTTCATCCAAAGTACCAATACTTAAATCAATGACCTGATCATCTGCGCTAGACTTTTTATTTAACTCTAAAATTTTCGCCTTAGTTCCGTGTGTAATTGATTCACGTAAATTCAAGGCTGCTTGTGAAATACCTAAGTTTTGCATGGTGAAACCTCAAAAATCCTTTTTAATTAAAGTGATACAGCTTGATCAAACATTGCATTCCACATCTTAAGCTGGGCTTTCAATGTTTCATTTGCACCAAACTTAATCTCATCAAGATCTTCTTGGTTATTACAGTTGTTATGGACACACTGTTTAGCATCTTGAGCATGACGATCTTCGACGCCATTTTCGATATGGGCGTTGAAATAGACCTCAACTTTCTTAATGAATTCACTTGGATCAAGGTTTTTGTTATTGAATCGGAATGCTTCGCGGAATACGGTAAGCATCTTATCAGCATGGTTTTCTAGGGCCATGACTGCTCCCAACATGCGAGGATAACTACCCGTAATCAAACCTTGGATAGTATCTCGATACTGCAATGTCTCTGCGATGATTCGATCACTATTCTTAGCTTGTTGAACCTTCATCTCTGGAAGATTGTATTCTGCGGCGCCAAATACATTCAGCGCATTCTCCATAAAGATTTCATGGCACTTGGCTTTTTCACCCATACCTGTTTCTTCACTTAAGATGTGGGTGAATAGGACTAGAGTGTCCATATCGTTTTCAAAAGCAGATCGCGAACATACATGAGCAATCCCTTTTACGGTTAGCTCGGTACGATAGAAGAAGTTGTCACGAAATAAGATATATGATTCTGGCGTCCATGAAGTAGAAGTCAAATGCTTGAAATAATTGTTTTGGAAAATTTCATGATCATTCATTTTAGTAATGAATTCATCTAACTCAGCACTAATCGTTTCTTTACAATCAACATTTCCATTGATGATTACTTTAGAGTTCATTCTTGAATTATCCTTTTATAATGAAATTTATTTTTTACAGCGAAATTTTTATAACAAAGAAATAATCAAAAAAAATGAGTATTAAATATTTTAATGTTTGATAAAATTATCTAATATTTATGTGATAATTTATATTTTAGTGTAGTTTGGCTTGGTTAAAAATCAAAAATGGAATTTTAAATGTATCTTTTAGAAGATTTTTCAGTACTGCAACTTTCAATAATGTTAATAACAATAGTGTGCTCTTATATTATTTTTGGAATGGTGGGTTTTGGAACTGCATTAATTGCGAGTCCTGTATTACTTAACTTTTTGCCTCTTTCACAAATTATTCCACTATTAGCTTTACTAGATATGTTCGCTGCCATTTCAAATGTCATTAAAGATGGTAAGAAGGCAGACTTTTCTGAATTAAAATTTCTAATACCACTTATGTTTGTCGGTAGTTTTCTTGGCTTTATACTGCTGATGAGAGTTAATGCAAGTTACGCACTGCTAGCATTTGGTATATTTACTCTTTTATATGCGATTTACTCATTAAGTGGCTTTAAGCCACAGAAAAAACTAGAGAAAAAATTTGTTTTTCCTTTTGGCTTATCTGGTGGTTTTTTAGGGGCTATGTTTGGTAGTGGTGGGTTTTTATATGCAATTTACCTCAATGGGCGAATCGAAACTCCAGAAAAAATCCGTGTCACTCAAACAACATTAATTGGATGCAGTACGGTTTTTCGAGTCATTCTATTTACTACAGCAGGTGTGTATTTTTCTGATAACTTATTGTCACTTGCACTTCTGTTTATCCCATCGATGTTGATAGGTGCATTCATTGGCAAGCGAATTACACTCAAATTGTCTAAGCAGCAATTCTTGAAAATTATTAATTTTATTGTACTGCTATCTGGAATATCTATTATTGTTAAATACGCTTTAACAGTATAGATCCATTATTATGGGTGCCTAAACTAATTGATTTAGATGTTAATAATTTTACTCTTGAATTTATTTTATTTTTTAATAATGAAGGATGAAATACATATACTGCTTTATAGAAAATATTAATCAATATATTGATGCCTGTAGTGGAATAAAATCAATTAATTAATATCAATTTATAAATTTCAATAAAGTGATAGTGGATTCTGAAAAAAGTAACTATAGAATCAGTAAAGTTTTCATTAAACTCATTTAAAATTAATTTGAGTGAAAACGTGGTAAGGGATACATATAGAAGCTGGCAATTTAATAAGATTACTGAAAATCTGCATATATATGATCAAGATTTAGCATCTTGAAAAAAGTTTAATAAATACAAGCCAAGAAAAAACCGCTAGATAGATAGCGGTTTTTTCTTAATTAACTAAGTCGAAACTTACCAGCTTAACGCACCACCAGTTTGGTAGTCAGTTACGCGAGTTTCAAAGAAGTTCTTCTCTTTACGTAAGTCCATCATCTCAGACATCCACGCAAATGGATTCGTTACACCAGCAAATTGCTCTGGTAAACCTAACTGAGATAAACGACGGTTACAGATGAATTTCAAGTATTCTTCCATCATGCTTGCATTCATACCCAATACACCACGTGGCATTGTGTCACGTGCATATTCGATTTCAAGCATAGTACCTTCAAGAATCATTTGAATCACTTCTTGTTGGAACTCGGCAGTCCAAAGGTGAGGGTTCTCAATCTTGATTTGGTTAATCATGTCGATACCAAAGTTCAAGTGCATAGACTCATCACGCAAGATGTATTGGAACTGTTCAGCAACACCGTTCATCTTGTTACGACGGCCCATACTCAAGATTTGAGTAAAGCCACAGTAGAAGAAGATACCTTCAAGTACACAGTAGAATGCGATCAAGTTACGAAGTAAACGTTGGTCGTTCTCAGGAGTACCAGTGTGGAAAGTAGGGTCACTTAAAGATTGAGTGTACTTAAGACCCCAAGATGCTTTACGTGCAACAGATGGAATCTCGCGGTACATGTTGAAGACTTCGCCTTCGTCCATACCTAAAGATTCGATACAGTATTGGTAAGCGTGAGTGTGAATTGCTTCTTCAAACGCTTGACGTAAGATGTACTGACGGCATTCAGGGTTAGTAATGTGACGGTAAATCGCCAATACTAGGTTGTTTGCAACCAAAGAGTCCGCAGTCGAGAAGAAACCTAAAGAACGCATAACAATAGTACGCTCATCTTCGGTTAAGCCATTTTCAGACTTCCAAAGCGCGATGTCATGGTTCATGTTAACTTCTTGTGGCATCCAGTGGTTTGCACACCCGTCAAGATACTTCTGCCAAGCCCATTCGTATTTAAATGGAACAAGCTGGTTCAAGTCAGCGCGACAGTTAATCATGGCTTTGTCGTCAACCTGAACGCGTTGCGCGCCCATTTCTAGCTCTTCAAGGCCAGGAGCAACGTCTAAATGTTCTAAGGCTGCAGAGGCTCTAGCCATCGTATCGGAGGCAACTGTTGGTCGCACGGAATGGGTTCCAGCGGATTGTGGAGCTGCCACGCTCGGCGATGATGGCTGCGCAGTAGATACATTCTGCGAATCTGGCGTTTTTTCCGGTTGGATGGCCGCAGACTTGTGTTCAGGTGCAGCCGGTTTTTGCGAATCATCTTCAAAATCGTCCCAACTAAGGATAGACATTTTTGTTCTCTCTTCGTTGTATATATCTATATTTGACATCTCTTAAACGAAGATGTCCCTACTATACGCTTTTAATGTGTAAACAAAATTAAGTTTTATTAAGGTATGACCAAATTTTGGGCCTTTGGTCTCTACTCACTACAACTTATTTTGCTTACGCTGTTGCTTACGTATCGTAATGAATGCGTAAACCATCGGCATATAAAAGAAAATAAAGGCAAAGATTAATACTCCAACACCAAGCATATAATTATGGCTGAGATGAGAAAGCATAATCTTTACCTCTTTTAAAATTGCTCTTTAGTGAAAAAGAGCAATTTTATTGAATGTTACTGGCAAGCTTCACAATCAGGGTTGTCGATTGAGCAAGCCATTGGTACAGGAGCTGCTTGGGTAAAGCCTTCTTCTTCAACCGCTGCTTCTGGTTTCTTCGCTTCTACAACAGGGGCAGCAACTGGAGCTGCTTCAACAGTCGCAGGTTTAACTGCGTTTAAAGCACCTGTGTTAATTGTAGATTTTTCAGCAGAAGTCGCACCTAAAGCTCGGAGGTAATAAGTCGTCTTAAGACCACGTAACCATGCCATCTTGTATGTGATGTCAAGTTTCTTACCGTTTGCACCAGAGATGTAAAGGTTAAGTGACTGAGCTTGATCAATCCATTTTTGACGACGTGATGCAGCATCAACGATCCAACGTGTATCTACTTCAAACGCAGTAGCAAAGATTGCTTTTAATTCTTCAGGAATACGAGCAATTTTTTGTACTGAACCTTCAAAGTGTTTAAGGTCGTTAACCATTACTGTGTCCCAAAGACCACGGTCTTTCAAGGCACGAACAAGGTAAGGGTTAATAACAGTGAACTCACCAGACAGGTTAGATTTCACATATAAGTTTTGGAATGTTGGCTCAATAGACTGAGAAACACCACAAATGTTAGAGATGGTTGCCGTTGGAGCAATTGCCATCACGTTTGAGTTACGCATACCGTCTTTTTGAACTTTGGCACGTAAAGTGTCCCAGTCTAAACGTTGAGTACGGTCAACTTCGAACATGCGCTCTGGACGAGATTTCGCAACAATTTCTAAAGAGTCGATTGGAAGGATACCTTGATCCCATAATGAACCTTTGAATGTTGAGTAAGAACCACGTTCAACAGCCAAGTTGCTTGAAGTTTCAATCGCGTAGTAGCTAATCACTTCCATTGATTCATCTGCAAAATCAACAGCAGCGTCTGAACCGTAAGCAATACCCATTTCGTATAGCGCATCTTGGAAGCCCATGATACCCATACCTACAGGACGGTGTTTCAAGTTAGAATTTTTCGCTTGTGGTACAGCATAGTAGTTAATGTCGATAACGTTATCGAGCATACGTACTGCTGTTTTAATTGTGCGAGCTAACTTCTCACGGTCTAACACACCACCTTGAACGTGTTGTACAAGGTTAATCGAACCCAAGTTACATACTGCAATTTCGTCTTGATTTGTATTCAAGGTAATTTCAGTACATAGGTTAGATGAGTGAACTACACCAACGTGTTGTTGAGGTGAACGTAAGTTACATACATCTTTGAACGTGATCCAAGGGTGACCAGTTTCAAACAACATAGAAAGCATTTTGCGCCATAAATCTTTAGCACGTACTTTCTTGTGTAGCATGTTAGTTTCTTTCGCTACAGACTCATAGTAAGCATAACGCTCAGCAAATTCAGCACCAGTTAAGTCGTGCAAGTCTGGAGTTTCAGAAGGGGTAAAGAGTGTCCATTCACCATCTTCAAATACACGTTGCATAAACAAGTCTGGAACCCAGTTCGCAGTGTTCATGTCGTGTGTACGGCGACGGTCATCACCAGTGTTTTTACGAAGCTCTAAGAACTCTTCGATGTCTAAGTGCCAAGTTTCTAGGTATGCACATACAGCACCTTTACGCTTACCACCTTGGTTTACGGCAACAGCAGTATCGTTCGCAACTTTCAAGAATGGAACAACACCCTGAGACTTACCGTTTGTACCTTTAATATAAGAGTTCAAGGCGCGTACAGGTGTCCAGTCATTACCTAAACCGCCAGCCCATTTAGAAAGCATAGCGTTATCACGCATTGCGCCATAAATGTCATAAAGGTCATCGCCAATCGTTGTTAAGTAACAACTTGAAAGCTGTGGACGTAATGTACCTGAGTTAAACAGGGTAGGCGTAGAAGCCATATAGTCGAAGCTAGACAATAAGTTATAGAACTCGATTGCACGCTCTTCTTTATCTTGCTCATTGAGTGCAAGACCCATTGACACACGCATAAAGAATAATTGTGGTAATTCGAAGCGAACGCCGTTTGAGTGAATGAAGTAACGGTCAAATAGAGTTTGTAAACCTAAGTAGGTAAACTGATTAGAGCGTTCTGGTTGAATTGCTGCTGCTAATTTTTCTAAGTCGAAGTCAAGCAAGTCAGGTGAAAGCAAATCAAGCTCTACACCTTTTTTCAAGAATGCTTCGAGTGCATTGTTTTCAGCAGTATCAGTTGGTAGACCTAAGAAAGCTAAACCTGTACCCACTAATTCATTACAGAGCAAACGTGCAGTTACGTAAGTGTAGTTTGGTTCTTGTTCAATACGGGTACGTGTTGCCATCATCATGGTTGTAGCAATATCGCTTTCTTTTACGCCGTTATATAAGTTTTTAACGGTTTCATCCACGATCGCTTGAACGTCAATACCTTCCAAACCTTCAGCTGCTTTAGAAACTGTAGCTTGTAGTGCACTTAAATCAAGTGGCTGAAGCTGACCGTTTGCGTCAGTAACTTGTAAAGTAGGGTGGTGGTTTGAGTTTGTTTGCTGACGAGCGTTAGCGCGTTGTTCACGGTAAATCACATAAGCGCGGGCAACTTTTTGTTCCCCAGTACGCATTAAAGCAAGTTCTACTTGATCTTGAATTTCTTCAATGTGGATCGTACCGCCCGATGGTAAACGGCGAGTAAATGTATTTAAAACCATTTCCGTCAACTGGGTAATACGGTCGTGAATACGGCTAGAATCCGAACTCTGTTGACCTTCCACAGCAAGAAAAGCTTTACCAATCGCAACAGAAATTTTATCTGCATCAAATGCAGCAACATCTCCAGTGCGTTTAATCACCTGAATTTGACCGGGAGTCGAAGTAATTACGCTCATGCCAGCATAGCTCCATTGTCACTTTTGTTATGTTCATAGACCGTTTGAACCGAGCAAAAAACATGCCACGATATTTGAGGGATAAACACAAGACTTAGTAGTTAAAGTTTATTTTCAACACAAGATACGGGATTTTTTAAGCTAGATCAATCTTGACTTTTTAGTAATTTTTTATCTGTATGATTTGTCGGGAGATAGCATAGCAAAGCTATTAAAAAACGCTTATAGATAACTTTGTGGATAACTCAAAAAACAAGCACTTGAATGAATTTAAACTCCGCCAAGAAATAATTTGTTTAATATTCATACATAGAAAATATGAATAGATTATGACTTTTAATAACAATAAACAGATATTAAAAATACTTGGAAATTCAAAGATTAATAAAATGCAACAAAACATGGTTGTCATGTATCAGTTTGGTGAACGCCTACTTGTTTACAATGTAAACGTGTGTATATTGCAAATGATAAACGAATGTATCTGCAAGATTTTTAAGATGCATGTAATGAGATTTATAGGGGCAATGATATGAGCCAAGAAGAAAAGTTACCAAAGATTCTGATCGTTGAAGATGACGAGCGTTTAGCACGATTAACTCAAGAATACTTAATCCGCAACGGCTTGGAAGTTGGTGTGGAAACTGATGGTAACCGTGCAATTCGTCGTATTATTAGTGAGCAACCAGATCTTGTGGTCTTGGATGTCATGTTGCCAGGTGCCGATGGTTTAACCGTTTGTCGTGAAGTTCGTCCACATTACCATCAACCTATTTTAATGTTGACTGCACGTACTGAAGACATGGACCAAGTACTTGGTCTGGAAATGGGTGCTGATGATTATGTCGCTAAACCAGTTCAGCCACGTGTATTGTTAGCGCGCATTCGTGCACTATTACGTCGCACAGATAAAACTGTTGAAGATGAAGTTGCACAACGTATTGAGTTTGACGACCTTGTCATCGACAATGGCGGCCGCTCTGTAACGTTAAACGGTGAACTTGTTGACTTTACAAGTGCTGAATATGACTTGTTATGGTTACTTGCTTCAAACGCTGGTCGTATCTTATCGCGCGAAGATATCTTCGAACGTTTACGTGGTATCGAATACGATGGTCAAGACCGTTCAATCGATGTGCGTATTTCGCGTATTCGTCCAAAAATTGGTGATGATCCTGAAAATCCAAAACGTATTAAAACTGTACGTAGTAAAGGTTACTTGTTTGTTAAAGAAACCAATGGATTGTAAAATCTGATTAAACTTCCTATAAGGTTGGTCGAGTGTTTAAACACAGTATATTCCTGCGAATATATGCGGGGCTGGTAATTCTTGTTGTTTTGGTGGCTGTTTTTGGGTATTTACTGGTACAAATTATCAACTACCAACGCGCGCAAGAATACCGAGAATCTTTAACTGATGGTATTTCTTATGTCATTAGTGAAGGGGTCGCTCGACAACCTGGGAAGCAGCAAAAGATAGATTGGATTTCTGACGCATCTGATTTGCTCGAACTTCCAATTTACTATACCGATGCAAGTAAGGTTGAACTGTCTCGAACCGAGAAAAAGCGGATCGAAGCACAAAAATCTGTAGTTCGTTACGATGCAAGCAATAGCATTGCTTATGTGATTATTGGCTTGCGTGACGACCCACAACATTATCTATCTATAAAAGTCGACAAAATTAGTGAACGCCAAATGAAGGCTCTTCCTATTTTTGTACTTGACTATCTCATGTTTTATCCGGGTCAGGAACAAGAGTATCTTGCCAAGATTCAAAAACATTTCTCATATCCAATCAATATTCAAAACATTCAAGATATAAATCTGGATTCTGAACAGATTGGACGGTTACGCCAAGACCAAAGTGTCATGTTGTACAAAGATAGTGCAACAGTACGTGGTACAACTATTTCGATTGTCTCTCCAATTCCGAACCACCCTACGCAAGTTTTGGTGTTAGGCCCTGTTCCAATGTTTAACTGGATGCCTTTACAGCTTTCTGCGGGTATTACCTTATTTAGCTTGTTCTTATTAAGTTTAGGTGTTTATGGTTTGATTTTGCCGTTAGAGCGCAAAATTCGACAAGTGCGTTATGCATTAAACCGTATGAAATCGGGGGATTTGTCATTGCGTGTTCCTATTGAAGGAAGTGACGAAATGGCAAACTTGGCTTCAAGCTATAACAATATGTCTGATCATATTCAACGTTTAATTGAAGCTCAACGTGAGTTAATGAGAGCTGTATCTCATGAACTGAGAACGCCAGTAGCACGTATACGCTTTGGTACGGAAATGTTGGCCGAAGAAGATGACTACAATCATCGTATGCATCAGGTCGACATGATTGATAAAGATATTGAAGCACTCAATACTTTAATTGATGAAATCATGACTTATGCAAAATTAGAGCAGGGCACACCTTCGTTAGATTTTGCAGAAATTGTACTTTTTGAAGTGTTGGATCAGGTTGCTGTTGAAACTGAAGCCTTAAAAACGCAGAAAGAGATTGAGCTCGTTCCACCCCCTTTATATGTCAAGGTGGATGCAGAGCGTCGTTACCTTCACCGTGTTGTACAAAACTTGGTCGGCAATGCAGTTCGTTATTGTGATAATAAAGTGCGTATTACTGGTGGTATTCACAGTGATGGCATGGCTTTTGTTTGTGTTGAAGATGATGGGCCGGGTATCCCTGAACAAGACCGTAAGCGTGTATTTGAAGCCTTTGCTCGTTTAGATGACAGCCGTACGCGTGCCTCTGGTGGTTATGGTCTGGGACTTTCAATTGTAAGTCGTATTGCTTACTGGTTTGGTGGTGAAATTAAAGTTGATGAAAGCCCAAGTTTGGGTGGGGCACGTTTTATTATGACTTGGCCAGCACATCGATTTAAACAACCCCCATTAAAAGCCAATAAAAAAGCACCTGCATAAGGTGCTTTTTTTATTGGCTGATTTATAGTTGAGTCGCGTCAGGCTCTAAAATCGGTTTGCCGCTTCTTAGACTGTTAAGAGCATCGGTATTAAAGTCAATTAACAGCGAATTATTTTTAGCATCAATTTGATATTTTTGAATAAGAGGTTGGTCTCCATTCAAAGTTTCAACTTTATATGAATCTGCAATATGTAAAATGCCTTCTAGGTTTGTCGTGGTTGACGCGAAATCTTGTCTAAAAATTTCATAGACATCTCTCAAGTCAAAAATGGCATTATCTGCATCTGGATGTTTTTGAATATAGCTTTCTATATGTCGCACGAGTAATTGCGCGAACAAGTAATAGTCTGGTTTATGCGTATATTCTAGATTCATACATTTTTCTCCTTATTATCTGTTATTAGCATACATGGCAAAAACAGAAGTTATTGTATAAAATTCATTACACTAGATGATGACTTTAAAATATTACAAAGAAATAAAAACCCGATTACGTCCTTGGCGTTTAGCTTGATAGAGTGCGTCATCGGCTTCTTTAAACAGGCTTTCAATAGACCGATGGTGATTTGGTGAATATAGACTTATACCAATACTGACCTGTACAAAAATAGGTAATTTCCCATAAACATAAATCGGTTGCTGACTAATCTTGGTACGTATTCTTTCGGCGAGCTCAAAAGCGGCTTCTTTATTAGTATCAGGAATAAAAATTGCGAACTCTTCGCCACCAAAACGTCCTAGTAAATCATGAGGGTGCAAAATATTTTGTATAGTGGTTACACAGGTTTGTAAGGCTCGATCTCCAATTAGGTGGCCATAACTATCATTTACCTTCTTAAAATGATCGACATCTAGCATAAAAAAAGCAGATGTTTTATTTTCCTTTTGAACTTTTTCTTGAAGTATACGAACTGATTGTAAAAATTGACGTCGAGTTAAACTAGATGTGAGCTCATCATGGGCAATAGCATGTTGGAGTTTTTGAATTAACTCAGAGTGAAGTGCACTAATACTAGAAACAGTCAGAGGTGCAAGCGTCATCATAATTAAGCCAATACGAATTGAGATGGTATTGCTTAAGTATTCATTTGGATAAAGTAATAAATAATGACCAGAGACATGGTAAATAATATAAGCACTGGTAAATGAGGTAATTAGGGCGACTACAATAGGTTTGTAGCGTATAGCACACCAAACTAAAGCTGCGATTGGATAGAGTAAAGAACCTGGCCCAGAGTCGTAATAACTTACTGTAATTGAAATTAATACAGCTAAAAAAGGCAATAAGTCGATAATGCTTATATGCTCCCGATGACCATTAAAATAACGTTTTATCTGGGAGTAAGCAGGGATATTGAGCAGTATAGGAAGTAAGAGTAGGGCATTTTGTAGTTCTGATGTCATCCAGTAACCAAACTCAGCCCAAAAGCTGCCAAGCATAAACTTGGTATTAAACATAGGCACAAAAGTCGCGGCAAATAAAGCGCCAACTAAACTGCCTATGCCACATAACCCGAATAAAAAAAGGTAAGAATAACCACGATGAGCAGATCTAATGTGTTGACTTAAACATAGATACAGCACTAAAGAAGTAACAACATAAATATAGTTAGATGTTGTTAGGATAATAGTCAGTAAAAATGGTGTGCCTTGAATAAGGTCGGCAATAATATATCCAGTATATGCACCAAGAAAAGTACCGAGCTTACGTGTTTGAGGATAGCGAACTAGTAATCCTAATAAAACTGAATTGGCCGGCCAGAAAAAAGCCAGAAAACTAAGGGGCCGAGATGCAATTCCAATAAAGCAGCATATCGAAACAATGATCGTAAATAGAATGAAAAATTTCAGGAAGGAAGAAAATGAAAGTTCACGAAGTGAGTATGGCATCAGCTGCCCTTAATGATAAATACCCTTATCCAAGAGTAATAAATATTATGCATGATTAAACATTCATCATAATTCAGAGCAGAAGATGAATACAATAAAAAACCGCTTAATATTATAAAAAAGTAAGTTGTTTAATTTGACCAAATGAGCGATTGTTCAAATAATATTAAAAATCAAAAAATGAAAAAAATCATCACAAGCATAAAAACTATCAAATAAACCGATTATGAACGGTGAAACCCCCTCTACAAGACATAGATGAATACTTTTGATTAGAAAATCATCCAAAAGACTAAGACGCTTCAACTAGCATGCGAAATTAGAAATCAGGTACAATTGGCGGGATTAATTTTGTGTTTGGTGTATTCAAAGGCCAATACATACATTCTTTGTTAAATAATAGGCCTGCCAGGAGTTATCCCCGCATGAGTGCCATTACTCCATACGACTGGGCGATTATCGCCTTCGTGATCGGCGTTACATTTCTTTGCGTCTTTATGCTCACAGTTCCCTTACTCCTCGGGGGAAAATCGTGGGGACGTGCTAAGCAAGAGCAGTTTGAATCAGGTGTCGTGAGTGCTGGTGGCGCTCGCATTCGCCTGTCTGCAAAGTTCTATTTAGTTGCAATTTTCTTTGTTGTATTCGATTTAGAGGCACTTTACCTCTATGCATGGTCTACTTCTGTGCGTGAAGTAGGGTGGTTGGGATATACCACTGTTGTGATCTTTGTCGTTGATCTATTGATTGCGCTTGTTTATGCCTTCTCTGTAGGTGCCTTAAGTTGGTCACCAGCAGATCGTCGTAAATCAGCAGGTGAAAAGATCAAAGTTGGTTCACCAACAATGAATATTGCTGAAATTACACGCTTTAACTCTATTGAAGAGCTCGTAACTGACCCTACAGGCCAGATTCCAGCCCAATCATCAGGTCGTGTTAAGTCAAAAACTACACCTGCATTGTCATCTGAAAAGGAGTAAGTCGGGATGAAATATACTCTGACCCGCGCGAATCCGGATGCTGATCAATACCCATTGCAAGAACGTCAAATTGTGACTGATCCGCTAGAAGAGGAAGTGAATAAAAACGTATTCATGACTCGCTTAGAGGATGTCTTGCATACAGCAGTAAACTGGGGACGTAAAAACTCTTTGTGGCCATTTAACTTTGGTACCTCATGTTGTTACGTTGAATATGCAACGACTTTAACAGGCGTGCATGACTTGTCCCGTTTCGGTGCAGAGGTTATTCGTGCTTCACCTCGTCAGGCTGACTTGATGATTGTTGCAGGTACCTGCTTTGTAAAAATGGCTCCGGTTATTCAACGTTTGTATGAACAAATGTTAGAACCTAAATGGGTTATTTCGATGGGTGCTTGTGCAAACTCTGGAGGTATGTACGACATCTATTCAGTAGTACAAGGTGTAGACAAAATTATTCCTGTTGACGTGTACGTCCCAGGTTGTCCGCCTCGTCCTGAAGCATTAATTCAAGCATTAATGCTTTTGCAAGACCAGATTCAATTAGAGCGACGCCCGCTTTCTGCCGTGATTGGTGATGATCTTCAGCCAGTGTATAAGCCAAAGATGATGCCAGAACGTGATCGTAAGAATGCGCAGCGTATTGCCGTTAAAAACTTACGCTCTATGGATGAGATTAAATAATTTTTTGACGGTGTTTTGACATATCTAACCGATATGTTCATCGAGAAAATTGACAGAATTTGTATTAAATAGGAAGCCAAGCCAATGGCTGAAACTGACATTGCTATGCCAGAATCAACACCAGTTGATTCACGCCCAGCATTTGCAATCGTAGAAGAGCTCAAAACCAAGTTTGGTGAGAACTTCTATGTGCAGGCGACTTTTGAAGAGTTTCCAACAGTCTGGGTTGAGCGCGCACGCGTGCAAGAAGTCCTCATGTTCCTGCGTAAAGTGGAACGTCCTTATGTAATGCTGTTTGACTTATCAGCGATGGATGAGCGTTTACGTCAACATCGTGATGGTTTACCAGCATCTGACTTCACTGTGTTCTATCATTTATTATCGCTTGAGCGTAATAGTGACATTCGTATCAAGGTTGCCTTGAACGAAAATGATCTTAACCTCCCGACAGCGACAAATATCTGGCCAAATGCCAACTGGTATGAACGTGAAGCTTACGATATGTTCGGTATCAATTTCGAAGGGCATCCAATGCTCCGTCGTATTTTGTTGCCAACTTATTGGGAAGGTCATCCGCTTCGTAAAGAATATTCAGCACGTGCGACAGAATATACGCCGTACATGCAAGACAAAGCGAAGCAAGATTTCGAACAGGAACACTTACGCTTTGTACCTGAAGATTGGGGTCTTAAGCGTGGTAACGCTGACGAAGACTTCATGTTCTTGAACTTGGGCCCTAACCATCCATCTGCGCACGGTGCGTTCCGTGTTGTATTGCAGTTAGATGGCGAAGAAGTGAAGGACTGTGTACCTGATATCGGTTATCACCACCGTGGTGTGGAAAAGATGGCTGAACGTCAAACATGGCATTCTTTCATTCCTTATACTGACCGTGTCGACTACTTAGGTGGTTGTGCTCAAAACATGCCGTATGTCATGGCTGTAGAGCAAATGGCAGGTATTAAAGTTCCTGAACGTGCGCAAGTGATTCGTGTCATGTTGAACGAATTGTTCCGTATTAATAACCACTTGTTATTCTGTGGTACGGCAATTCAGGATGCCGGTGGTATGACACCAGTATTCTATATGTTCGCAGACCGTCAAAAAGTTTACGACATTGTTGAGGCAATCACGGGTTACCGTATGCATCCAGCATGGTTCCGTATTGGTGGTACAGCACACGACCTTCCAAACAACTGGCAAAAACTTGTTAAAGAATTGCTAGAGTGGATGCCTAAACGTTTGAACGAATACTACACAGCTGCACTTAAAAACTCTGTGTTTATTGGTCGTACACGTAATGTTGCTCAATACGATGCAAAATCTGCGCTTGCATGGGGTGTAACTGGTACTGGTTTACGTGCAACAGGTATTGATTTCGACGTACGTAAATATCGTCCATACAGTGGCTATGAAAACTTTGATTTTGATGTGCCAGTTGAGTATGAAGGCGATGCATACGCTCGTGTACTTGTTCACTTCCGTGAAATTACTGAGTCACTCAAAATTATCAAACAGTGTTTGGATAACATGCCTTCTGGTCCATATAAAGCGGATCACCCATTGGCTGTGCCACCACCAAAAGATAAGACATTACAAGACATTGAAACCTTGATTACGCACTTCTTGAGCGTGTCATGGGGTCCTGTTATGCCTGCTGGTGAATCATCATTCATGACCGAAGTTGTGAAAGGTGCAAGTACTTACTACTTGACTTCAGATAAAGCGACCATGAGTTATCGTACTCGTATTCGTACACCGACGTTTACTCACTTACAGCAAATGCCTTCAGTGATTAACGGAAGTTTAGTATCTGACTTAATCATTTATCTGGCGACCATTGACGTGGTTATGGCTGACGTGGATCGCTAAGAGGTAACACATAATGATGATTTTGACTGATAAAAAACCACGTGTGAATGTTGAAGGAATTTTGACTGCGGAAGAAATTCACGACATCGAACATCACATTGGTCACTATCCGTACCCACGTGCAGCCTCTTTGGATGCTTTGAAGTGCGTACAGCGCCGTAATGGTTGGGTAGATGACGCTCAAATGAATGCCATCGCACAGTTGTTGTCGATGAGTGTTGCTGATTTGGAAGGTGTTGCAACATTTTACAACCGTATCTATCGCCATCCGGTAGGTCGTCACGTAATTTTGCTTTGTGACTCAATTGCTTGCTTCTTAATGGGTGCTGAAACACTTGCTGAAGCATTCCAGCGTGAATTAGGTATTCAGTATGGTCAGACGACACCAGATGGTCGTTTTACACTGCTACCAATTTGCTGCCTAGGCAACTGTGACAAAGGCCCAACGTTAATGATTGATGAAGATACTCACGGTTTAGTGGAAGTGACATCAATCAAACAGTTATTGGAGAAGTATGTATGAATACCGAACCAAAACCAATTTATGGCGACGGTAATCCGGAAACTCATCCACTGACTTGGCGTTTAAGCAAACAAGAAGCAGTACGTAGCGCTGACGATTACGAAGCACTTGAAGGTTATGCAGGCTTTAAAAAAGCATTAGGTATGAAACCTGCTGAAGTGTTAGATGTCATTAAAGCTGCAACTGTAAAAGGTCGTGGTGGTGCAGGCTTCCCAGCAGGGATCAAATGGTCTCTTATGGCACCAAATGATGGTGGCCCACGTTATTTAATCTGTAACGCCGATGAGATGGAACCGGGTACCTTTAAAGACCGTTTGTTGATGGAAAAACTTCCTCACCAATTGATCGAAGGTATGTTGATTGCAGGTTATACCTTAGAAGCAACTCAAGGTTATATCTTCATTCGTGGCGAATACATCGAGGCTGCACAATACCTAAATGAAGCGCTTGACCAAATTCGCGCTAAAGGTTACTTAGGTGACAACATTTTAGGTTCTGGCTGGAACTTCGAGTTACACGTGCATACAGGCGCAGGTCGTTATATCTGCGGTGAAGAAACTGCATTGATTAACTCACTTGAAGGCCGCCGTGCTAACCCACGTACAAAACCACCATTCCCGCAAGTTGCTGGTGCATGGGGTCGTCCTACGATTGTGAACAACGTTGAAACTTATAACAACTTGCCAGCAATCATGCTTCGTGGTCCAGAGTGGTATATCGGTTTATCAGCTGGTAAATCAAAAGATCCAGGCACTAAGATTTATGGTGCGTCAGGTAAAGTTAAATTCCCTGGTCTTTGGGAACTTCCATTTGGTACGACTGCTCGTGAAGTAATTGAAGATCATGCCGGCGGTATGCGTGAAGGCTTAAAGCTTAAAGCATGGTTACCAGGTGGTGCGTCTACTGACTTTTTACCTGCAGATACTATTGATTTACCAATGGATGCAGACACTATTATGAAAGCAGGTTCTCGTTTGGGAACATGTTTGTTGATGGTGGTAGATGAAACTCAATGTATGGTATCGCTCACTCGTAACTTAGAAGAGTTCTTTGCGCGCGAATCATGCGGTTTCTGTACACCATGCCGTGATGGTTTGCCATGGGCTGTTAAAGCGCTTAAAGCACTTGAGACAGGTGAAGGTAAGAAAGAAGATATCGATCATTTACAAGAGTTAACTCGTAAATTGTGGATTGGTAAAACTTTCTGTGCCCACGCACCAGGCGCGATGGAGCCGCTTATGGGCGCACTCAAACATTTCCGTGGTGAGTTTGAAGCGAAAGTGACGAATCGTCCTGTCGTGCAAACCAGCAACGTAGAACAAGCTTAAGGAATTCGACTATGGCTACAATTCATGTCGATGGAAAATCGTATGAAGTCAACGGCTCGGAAAACTTGCTACAAGCATGTTTGAGTCTGGGCATCGACATCCCATATTTTTGTTGGCATCCATCCTTAGGTTCGGTTGGTTCTTGCCGTCAATGTGCCGTAACTCAGTATGCAAATCCTGAAGATACGCGCGGACGTCTTGTGATGTCATGCATGACGCCAGCATCTGACAATACCTATATCTCGATTGAAGACAAAGAAGCTACGGATTTCCGTGCGTCTATTGTTGAATTCTTAATGACGAATCACCCACACGACTGTCCAGTATGTGAAGAGGGTGGTCACTGTCATTTACAAGATATGACTGTAATGACAGGTCACGACCGTCGTCGCTATCGTTTTACGAAGCGTACACACTACAATCAAGAACTCGGCTCATTCATCGCGCATGAAATGAACCGTTGTATTGCTTGTTACCGTTGTGTTCGTTACTACAAAGACTATGCGGGTGGTACAGACTTTGGTGTATATGCCAATGCGTCACGCGTTTACTTTGGTCGCCCAGAATCAGGTACTTTAGAGTCTGAATTCTCAGGTAACTTGACTGAAGTATGTCCAACAGGTGTATTTACCGACAAGACTCACTCAGAACGCTATAACCGTAAATGGGATATGCAATATGCACCAAGCGTGTGTCATGGCTGTTCTTCGGGTTGTAACATTTCTCCGGGTGAGCGTTATGGTGAAATCCGTCGTGTAGAAAACCGTTTTAATGGTTCGGTTAACCAATACTTCCTTTGTGACAAAGGTCGTTTTGGCACAGGTTATGTAAACCGTGCAGATCGTCCGCGTCAACCTCAATTCCGCAATGGTGAAACAGTAGCAACTGTTTCAGTTGACCAAGCTTTAGATCAGGCAATTGCGAAACTTGAAGGTAAGAAAGTTTTAGGTATTGGTTCACCACGTGCAAGTTTAGAATCAAACTACGCATTACGTGAACTTGTAGGCCAAGCAAACTATTCAACAGGTGTTGCACAAAAAGAGCAAAATCTTGTTGAGCTTGCAGCTTCAATCATGCAAACAGAGGGTATTTACAACCCGAACATGCGTGAAATTGAAGGCTATGATGCAGTATTAATTTTGGGTGAAGATTTAACTCAAACTGCACCTCGTATGGCATTGTCAGTTCGTCAAGCTGCGAAAAACAAAGCTCGCGAAATGGCTGCAAAAACACGTACGCCAGATTGGTTGGCTGAGCCTGTACAACGTATTGGTCAGGAAGCGAAGTCTCCGATCTATATCTTGGCTGCAACTCAAACTCGTCTTGCCGATGTTGCGACTGGTGAAGTGGTTGCATCTCCAAATGACATCGCGCGTTTAGGTTTTGCAGTTGCTGCAGCAGTTAAAGGTGAAGTTGTAAGTGGTTTAGATGACGATGCAAAAGCATTTGCACAAACTATTGCCGACACTTTAAAAGCAGCAAACAAACCGTTAATTATTGCGGGTACGAGCTTGCAAGATGCTTCAATTATGGAAGCTGCGGCAGAGTTAACGCAAAACCTTGGTTCAAAAGCTGGTTTAAGCCTTGTTGTTCCTGAAGTGAACTCTATGGGCTTGGCATTGTTTGGCGGTTTAAGCCTTGAACAAGCATTTGCTCAAGACTACGACACACTTGTGATTGTTGAAAATGACTTGTTCCGTCGCTTACCGGCTGCTCAAGTTAAAGCAGCACTTGATAAAGCTGAAACAGTAATTGTGCTTGATCACAGCGAAACAGAAACTGTGAAACAGGCTGATATTGTACTTTCAGCATCAAGCTTTGCTGAAGGTGATGGTACTGTTGTAAGCCAAGAAGGCCGTGCACAGCGCTTCTACCAAGTTTACGATCCAAGCTACTACAAGCCTGAATACGCGATTAAAGAATCTTGGCGTTGGTTGCATGCCATTGAAACTGGCCTTAAAGGTAAGCCAGTTGATTGGACATTGCTTGATGATGTTATTGAAACTATCGTTAAAAATGTTCCGGTACTTGAAGCAATTCAAGACGTTGCACCAGATGCAGGCTACCGTGTACATGGTTTGAAAATTGCGCGTGAACCACGTCGTTATTCTGGTCGTACAGCAATTCGTGCACCTTTATCGGTTCATGAACCTAAACAGCCAACAGATCCAGACTCAGCATTAACATTCTCTATGGAAGGTTATGTAGGTCCACAAAATGCATCTTCACTTGTACCATTTGCGTGGGCTCCGGGTTGGAACTCTCCACAATCTTGGAACAAATACCAAGATGAAGTGGGCGGTCACTTAAAAGGTGGTGATTCGGGCGTTCGTTTATTCGATCGTTTAGCAAAACGTCCAGCACGTAGCTATGTTGCTCCAACTGCTGTAGTTGCAAACCCTGAAAGCTTCCGTCTTGTACCAATGCACCACATCTTTGGTTCTGGTGAATTCACGATTAAAACACCTGCAATGGAAACTCGTATTCCAGAAGCTATGTTTGCAGTTGGTGAGCAAGACGCAACGCGTTTGAATTTGCAAGAAGGCCAACGCATTACAGTTAAAGCAGGCGAAACTACAGTGAGCTTGCCTGTACAAGTAATTGAATACTTACCTACAGGTTATATCGGGTACCCAGTTGGTTTAGCACCAACAGTATCGTTAGCTGAGCCTGTTTCAGTGGCTTTAGGAGTGTAATTCATGAATCAAGAAATTATACGTCAAACGCCACTTTGGGCTGAGAACTGGCCAATTGCTTATGCAGTTGTTCAAGCAGTTGTGATTTTGCTTGTTGTTGTTCTTGTTGCTGCGTTGATGTCTTTTATTGAGCGTCGTTTACTTGCTTGGTGGCAAGACCGTTATGGTCCAAACCGTGTTGGTCCTGGTGGTATGTTCCAGATCGTTGCCGACATGCTCAAGATCATGTTCAAAGAAGACTGGACACCAAAATTTGCTGATAAATTAACTTTCCGTTTAGCTCCGGCAGTTGCGATGGCAACTGCGGTGCTTTCGTTCATGGTTATCCCAGTGAGTCCTTCGCTGGGTGTTGCCGACATGAGCATCGGTTTGTTGTTCTTTATGGCAATGGCTGGTATTGCAGTCTATGCAGTCTTATTTGGTGGCTGGGCTTCAAATAACAAATACTCATTGCTTGGTGGCTTACGTTCAGCTGCTCAAACCATTTCTTATGAAGTGTTCTTGGGTATCTCGTTAATGGGTGTGGTTGCAATTGCAGGTTCATTCAACCTTCGTGAAATTGTTGAAGCACAACGCGATGTTTGGTTCGTTATTCCACAATTCTTAGGTTTCTTGATTTTTGTGGTTGCTGGTGTTGCGGTAACTCACCGTCATCCATTTGACCAACCAGAAGCAGAACAAGAATTGGCTGAAGGTTACCATGTTGAATATGGCGGTATGAAATGGGGTATGTTCTTCGTTGCTGAATATGTCAACGTTGTACTTATCTCTGCATTGATCGTGACTTTATTCTTTGGTGGCTGGTTAGCGCCATTCAATTTAGAAATTCCATTTGTTCCACCAGTATTCTGGTTTGTGATTAAAACAGCATTCTTTGTAATGATGTTTGTATTGGCACGTGGTTCTTTAATGCGCCCACGTTATGACCAAGTCATGAACTTTGGTTGGAAAATTTGTTTGCCATTGGCGTTGGTCAACTTGTTAGTGACTGGTGCTGTGATTCTGATGAATCAGGCCTAGGACAGCAGGGAGTACAAAATGTATAAATTTCTAGCTGGATTCGGATCAATTGTACGTTCGTTGTTTATGGTATTTAGCCATGCAACGCGTAAACGTGACACGATTTTATATCCAGAAGTACCGGCTGAACAAATTGTGCCGCCACGCTTTCGTGGTCGTATCGTATTAACGCGTGACCCAGATGGGGAAGAACGTTGTGTGGCATGTAACCTTTGTGCGGTTGCATGTCCAGTTGGCTGTATTTCACTACAAAAAGCAGAAAAAGAAGATGGGCGTTGGTATCCGGAGTTTTTCCGTATCAACTTCTCTCGTTGTATTTTCTGCGGTATGTGTGAAGAAGCATGTCCAACGACAGCGATTCAAATGACTCCAGATTTCGAGTTGGGCGAATACGTACGTCAAGACCTTGTATATGAGAAAGAAAACTTACTCATTTCAGGTCCAGGTA
This sequence comes from Acinetobacter sp. GG2, assembly GCF_000292385.1. NCBI lineage: Bacteria > Pseudomonadati > Pseudomonadota > Gammaproteobacteria > Moraxellales > Moraxellaceae > Acinetobacter > Acinetobacter sp. GG2. The sequence goes on along the minus strand of NZ_ALOW01000025.1, from coordinate 74,240 downwards.
AATACCCAGACTACAACTTCTACCGTGTAACTGGTATGGCTGTTAGCGGTAAAGAGAAAGGTCAAGCACAAAAAGAAAGTGCACCAATCGATGTACGGAGTCTATTACCATGATGTGGCCGTTTTATTTGATGGCGCTCGTGGCCATCGTTTCTACGGTTCGTGTAGTTACTAACACGAACCCTGTACATGCATTGCTTAGTCTGATTGTTTCATTACTTGCAGTTGCTGGTATTTTCATGATCGTAGGTGCGCCGTTTGCTGGCGCCCTCGAAATCATTGTTTATGCTGGTGCAATTATGGTCTTGTTCGTATTCGTGGTGATGATGCTTAACTTAGGGCAACACACTGTAGAACAAGAGCGTAAATGGCTTTCTTCAGATGCTTGGGCATATCCAGCACTCATGAGCTTTTTACTTGGCTTACTTTTAGTTTGGATGCTTGGTGGTGAATATACAACCATCTCTGCACCACTTGGAGCACAAGTAATTGGACCAAAAGTTGTTGGTCAAGCGCTCTTTACTCACTACTTATTATTGGTTGAAGTTGCCGCGATGTTATTGCTAGCAGCCCTTGTTGCAGCATACCACTTAGGTAAACGTGAACCAGGTGCAGAAGAGGAAAAAGAATAATGGGCCAGATCCCTTTAGAACATGGTTTGATTGTTGCAACCATTCTTTTTGCACTCGGTTTTTACGGTGTAATGGTGCGACGCAACCTACTATTTATGTTAATGAGTCTTGAAATCATGATGAATGCTGCTGCGTTAGCATTCGTTCTTGCGGGTAGCGTATGGGCACAACCAGATGGACAAGTGATGTTCATTCTGATTTTAACCCTTGCTGCGGCAGAGGCGTGTATCGGTCTTGCGATTGTCCTTCAGTTCTATCATCGCTTCCATCATTTGGATGTGGATGCTGCTAGTGAGATGCGCGGATGAGTTATTTATATCTAACAGTATTATTTCCGCTAATCGGTTTTATTTTATTGGCGGCAGGGCGTGATAAGCTCTCTGAAAATGTTGCAGCAATTATTGGTGTGGGTTCTGTAGGTTTATCTGCATTATTTGCATTGATTGCTGGTATGGCATTTACCAACAGCGGCCAACAGGTTTTTGTTCAAAACCTTTGGACATGGTTCAATGTTGGTGGTTTCGCTCCTGGCATTAGCTTACATTTAGATGGCTTATCTTTACTTATGATGGGCATGATCACTGGTGTTGGTTTCCTAATCCACATCTTTGCATCATGGTACATGCGTGGTGAAGAAGGTTATGCGCGTTTCTTTTCTTATTTCAACCTATTCGTTGCAAGCATGCTTGTGCTTGTATTGGGTGACAACTTAGCGTTGTTATTCTTAGGTTGGGAAGGCGTAGGTCTTTGCTCTTACTTGCTCATCGGTTTCTATTATGCAAACCCTGCAAATGGTTGGGCAGCGATCAAAGCATTTACAGTTACCCGCGTAGGTGACGTATTCTTACTTATCGCTTTATTCTTGCTTTACCAACAATTTGGTACGCTGAATACTCAGTACATCGTTGAACATGCAGCAGAAGTAATGACGAAGAGTTCGTCACTTACCATCTGGACTGCGTTAATGTTGTTCTTGGGTGCTGCTGGTAAATCTGCTCAAATTCCATTGCAAACATGGTTGGCAGATGCGATGGCAGGTCCAACACCTGTTTCTGCATTAATCCACGCAGCAACAATGGTAACGGCTGGTGTGTACTTATGCTGCCGTCTATTCAGCGTATTTGAGCTTGCACCTGAAGTGATGCAATTCATTTCAGTAACAGGTGCTGTAACTTTATTAGTTGCAGGCTTTGCTGCTCTTGTGCAAACAGACATCAAACGTATTTTGGCTTACTCAACAATGAGTCAGCTTGGTTATATGTTTATGGCTGTCGGTGCAGAAGCGTATCAAGCTGGCTTGTTCCACATGTTGGCTCATGCATTCTTCAAAGCATTATTATTCTTGTCTTCTGGTGCAGTTATTCTTGCTTACCATCACGAACAAAATATTTTCAAAATGGGTGGTTTGTTCTACAAAAACAAATTCCTATTTGCATGTTTCGCGATTGGTGGCGGTGCATTAGCAGCGATTCCATTCTTAACAATCGGCTTCTTCTCAAAAGATGCGATTCTTGGTGAAGTTTGGGTACAAGGTCAATCAATTGCTCTATACCATACCTTATATTGGGCTGGTGTAGCAGGTGCATTCCTGACTTCAATCTATACCTTCCGTTTAATCTGGGTTGTATTCTTCGGTAAAGAAAATACACATTACCATGAGATTAAAGGTGCAACTTACTGGGCGCCATTAGGTATCTTAGCTGTATTGTCTACTTTTGTGGGCGCTGCCCTAAAAGGCCCAGTCGCTGGTATTTTAAATACTGCAAAAATTCCTGAATTCCATGTTGCTGAACAGTTTGTAGAAGGCATGCATGGGGCAGAGCATTTAGCAGTAGGTATCGCGCTTGCTGGTTTAGCTGTTGGTGTTGGGCTGTTTGCATTTGCTTACGGTGCAGTGAAGTCGTTTGCAAAAACAAGTCTTGGTGCTGGCTTAGCTCATATTTGTCGTACTGCATTTGGTTTTGATGCGCTGTATGACATCGTTTTTGTTAAACCTTATTTATTCTTCGCCAAACTATTTGGTCGTGATCCAATTGATAGCTTGTGGCTTGTGCTTCCTGCGCTTGTTAAAGGCGGAAACAGTTTTACAAGCTCACGTCAAACAGGTTCATTGCGTGAATACGCATCAAGCATGTCACTCGGTGTAGTGGTGTTATTGATGATCTTGATCGTTATTCAGGTAGTGGGGAAATAAAATGGAAAACAATTTAATTTTACCCGCGCTGATCCTTGTTCCGTTCATTGCAGGTTTTACTTGTTGGTTAGTCGATAAACTCGACAAAACTTTGCCACGCTGGATTGCCTTAATTGGTATGCTCATTACGTTGGGCCTAGGTCTTGCACTTTGGCAAAGTGGTACTTATACCTACGAGTTGGGCTCAAAAGTCCCAACTTGGTCAGCTGAGTTCTATTTACCGTGGATTAAATCTCTCGGTATTGGCATTCACTTAGCAGTGGATGGCTTATCTTTACTCATGGTGTTGTTAACAGCTTTACTTGGTGTACTTGCTGTTGGTTGTTCATGGGGTGAGATTCAAAAGAACGTTGGTTTCTTCCACTTAAACTTATTATGGAGTTTAGGTGGCGTTATTGGCGTGTTCTTGGCAATCGATTTGTTCCTATTCTTCTTCTTCTGGGAGATGATGCTTGTACCAATCTACTTCTTGATTGCGTTATGGGGTCATAAAGGTTCAAACGGCCGTTCACGTGTTTACGCTGCAACCAAGTTCTTCTTATATACGCAAATCGCTGGTTTAGTGATGTTAATCGGTATCCTTGGCCTTGTGGTCTATGGTTACATGATGACTGGTATGATCGGTTTTGATTACAACTATTTATTAGCTGTAGCGAATCGTTTACCTGCTGGCTTCGCGTATGGTTTCATGATCTGCTTCTTTATTGGTTTTGCAGTGAAGTTACCAGTGTTTCCATTGCATGGCTGGTTACCAGATGCCCATGCTCAAGCTCCTACAGCGGGTTCTGTAGACTTGGCTGGTATCTTGATTAAAACAGCAGCATACGGTTTGCTCCGTTTTGTAATTCCATTCTTCCCGGCAGCTTCTGCACAGTTTGCAGATATTGCGATTATTTTCGGTTTGATTGGTATTTTCTACGGCGCTTGGTGTGCTTACCAGCAAACTGACATGAAACGTTTACTTGCGTATACGTCGATTTCACACATGGGCTTCATTTTACTTGCAATCTATGCAGGTAATATTTTGACCTTCCAAGGTTTAATGATCATGATGTTGGCACATGGTTTGTCATCTGCTGCATTATTCATTATGTCTGGTCAAATCTACGAGCGCTTGCATACACGTGATTTGCGTTTGATGGGTGGTCTTCGTGGTCAACTCCAATACTTACCATTCTTCTTAATGTTCTTCGTAGCTGCTCTTGTTGGTGTGCCAGGTTTAGGTAACTTTATTGGTGAATTCCTGATTTTGATGGGTTCATTTAATAAATATCCTGCCTTCACGATTCTTGCTTCTATCAGCCTTGTATTTGCAGGTTTATATGGCTTGATCTTGATTCACCGTGCTTTATTTGGTGAGCCAAACCCTGAACAAAAGCAACACTACACTAGTCCATTAAAAGACTTATCTGCTCGTGAAGTTGTTATTTTGATGATTTGTGCGATTGGTCTCGTTTGGCTTGGTATCTTCCCACAAACATTCTTGGATGTATCTCATTCAAGTATGCAGTGGTTGGTCAATAGTTATGTGCCAGTACAAGAAGTCGTTGAAACTGTTCAGCAAACAGCTACTCAACTTGACCATGTGGAGATCCAATAACCATGAACTTCACAGTATCATTCTCTACGATTATGCCATTAGCGCCTGTGATGATTGTTGCGTTGACAACAGTCGTCGTTATGCTGCTCATATCAATTAAGCGTAACCATAATTTAATCGCAACAACTTCTGTTGTCGGTTTAAACCTTGCTGCACTTTATATCTTGCTAGAACTATTTGGCGGTAAATTTGTACCGGCAAATGTGATGGGCATGTTTATGGTTGATCCATTTACTTTGTTCTATCAGTTCATGATTTTAGTTGCATCATTGGCGTGTTGTACTCTGTCTCATGCTTACATTGAGACTTATAAAGACAACCGTGAAGAACTCTATCTTTTGTTACTTGCTTCTGTAGCAGGTGCAATGTTGATGGTTGCAAGTTCTCACTATGCATCTTTCTTTATTAGCCTTGAGTTAATGTCGATTCCTGTATACGGCTTACTTGCTTATACATATCAACGTAGCCAATCGCTTGAAGCGGGTATTAAGTACCTTGTACTTTCTGCAACAGCTTCTGCGATGTTGTTGATGGGTATGGCGTATATCTACGCTTACACTGGTTCGCTTTCATTCTATGATTCGGTTCAAGCTTTATTTGGCGCAATCAAACAGCCAATGGTGTTATTAGGTTTAGCACTTATTATCTTTGCTGTTGCATTCAAATTGTCGCTTGCACCGTTCCACAAATGGACACCAGATGTATATGCAGGCGCTCCAGCTCCAATGGCAACTTTCTTAGCAACTGCTGCTAAGGTTGCGACTATTGGTTTGTTCGTACGTTATTTGCTTGCTTCTGGCGCAATTATGGTGAACTCGTTAGTGACTGTTTTGACAATCATTGCTGTATTGTCAATTTTAGTCGGTAACTTGCTCGCTGTTCGCCAAGTGAACTTAAAGCGTATTTTGGGTTATTCATCTATTGCTCACTTTGGTTATTTGTTAATTGCTTTAATCAGCATGACTTATGCGAGCTTAGGTAGCGTAACTGTGTATGTGGTGACTTATGTATTAACAACTATTGGTGCCTTTGGTGCAGTAGCGTTAATGTCTAGTCCATATAACAACGTAGATGAAGCTCAAAGCCTTGCAGACTACCGTGGTTTGTTCTGGCGCCGTCCAGTACTTACAGCAACATTAACAGTCATGATGTTATCTTTGGCTGGTATTCCATTAACAGCAGGCTTCATTGGTAAGTTCTTAGTTGTTATGGCTGCTGTAACGACTCAACACTGGTTCTTAGCTGCAATGATTATTGTGGGTAGTGGTATTGGTTTGTATTACTACTTACGTGTGATGGTTGTGATGTATATGACTCCACCTGAAACTCCTCGTATTGATGCTGATGCACATTGGGGACAAAAAGTGGGTGGTTTGATGGTATTAGCTGCTGCTGCATTAGTGATTATTTTGGGTGTATATCCAGATCCAATGATTAATTTGGCATTAAAAGCAGAAATTTTATCTCCATTACATTTCATGCTTTCGCAACAACAATAATTCTTGTGTACAAAAAAGCCTCCAAATATGGAGGCTTTTTTTTATTGATAGTTAAAAAAAGATTATAATAAATACGTTTTTATATTTTTAGGTAACATCTGTGGCCATTCAAGAAATTCGTCACCCACTTATTCGTCATAAATTAGGTTTATTACGTCGTGCTGACATCAGTACTAAGAATTTCCGTGAGCTTGCTCAAGAAGTGACTATGTTGTTGACATATGAAGCAACGAAAGATTTACCAGTTGTGGATTGCGAAATTGATGGATGGGCTGGAACTGTTACTACTCAACGTATTGCTGGTAAAAAAATAACGATTGTACCGATTTTACGTGCTGGTATCGGTATGCTTGATGGCGTACTTAATCTGATTCCAAGTGCAAAAGTAAGTGTGTTAGGTCTTGAGCGTGATGAAGCCACTCTAGAAGTACGTACTTACTATAAAAAACTGGTTCCAGATGTTGCTAACCGTATTGCAATGATTATTGATCCAATGCTTGCAACAGGTAACTCTTTGGTTGCTGCAATTGATGTGTTAAAGGCAAGTGGATGTAAAGATATCCGTGTTATGGTATTAGTTGCAGCTCCTGAAGGAATTGCAAAGGTTGAAGCAGCGCATCCTGATATTGAGCTTTATACTGCATCTATTGACGATGGCTTAAATGAGCAAGGCTATATTGTTCCAGGTTTAGGCGATGCTGGTGACAAGATTTTTGGTAGTGTTCAAAAAGATTAATTTTTGAAATAGTCATAAAAAAAGAGACTTCATCAAACCGTATTTTTTAACAGCGGAATTGAAAGTCTCTTTTTATTTACAGCAACGATTGGATGGGAAAAGTAGGGGAAAGATCATGAAACAAGAGTTTTATATTGGAAGAGTAAAACAATATAACGCCGATAAGGGGTTTGGTTTTATTTCAACCACTGAAGGAGATATTTTCTTTCATATTTCTGACTTTCCTGCATCAGAAGGTGAGCCGAAAAGAAATGAGAAAGTGAGATTTCTTGCGGCTGACAATCAAGGGAAATTTAAAGCGATCAAAATTGAGCGTGTTGACACGAATCCTGCGAAAACCAAAAAAAATAAAATTGCGGATCACAATAAAGCGATCACGAGTGAGTTATTGTCAAATTTCCGACGTTAATAATGAGCTAAATGTAATATATTAAAAACACTTAAATAATGAATGTACTAGACAATTGTTTTGATGCGTTCAGAAAGATTAAGTGATTTAGAATTAAGGGAGATATTAATTTCCCTTAATTTTCTTAAAAATGAATAATAAGATAAAGAATGGGGAAATATGGTTCAACGGGGAAAAATTAAACGCAGCAAATTCAAGCTGAGTTCACGTGAGTACATCAGTATATTTATCGTTGGCATCTTGGTTGTTGTTGCGTGTGTGACTTTTATTGTATTGCACTATCGTCAACAAGCTCAGCAGCGTGCATCACATGAAAAAGTACAATTATTAATACAGCAACAGAAGCAGATTATTAAGGAACAGCGAGCAGCTTTGGGTAAATTGCCGGATATTCAACTATCTGAGAAAACGAAAAAGGCTTTAGCATTTACTCCTCAAACAGCTCCAGCCTCGGAACGAGTAAATAATGAAACATCGGCTTTTCATTGTGATGGGCGTGAGCATTGTTCGCAAATGCATTCTTTAGAAGAGGCACGTTGGTTTGTAAGAAATTGCCCGAACACTAAAATGGATGGAGATCATGACGGTGAGCCATGTGAAAATGATTCACGATGGCATTAGAAGATCAGGCTTTAAGCCTGATCTTCATCGCAGAATTTTAAAAATGCTTTAAGTCCTGGGCCTTGATATTTTTGGCGATGTACCAGCATATAAAGTGGACGGGTCAGTTGCCAAAATGGTGTATCTAAAATAACGAGTTGACCTTTCTCACTTAAAGGTTCAATCGCTAATCTAGAAATACAAGACATTCCTAAGCCACCTGCCACTATTTTCAAGATTGCTTCATTGTGACCAAGCGTTAAGCGAATGTTGGCATCTGGTAGATCTTGCAAAATTGCATTATCAAAGACTTCACGCGTACCAGATCCCTCTTCACGTAAAATCCATTCTACATCATGAAAATCTTGAGGCGTAAGTGGACGATTTAAACGAGTTAAAGGATGATCTGGTGAACAGCATACTGCTAACTCATCATCACGCCAATGAATACATTGGAGTTGAGGTAAGTGACAAGAACCTTCAATTAAAGCTAAATCTAATTGGAACTGATTTACTGCTTCAATCATTTGGCGTGTATTGCCCACTTGAAGTTGTAAATGTGCTTGCGGATGACGTTGTAAAAAGTTAGCCATTAAATCAGGCATTAAGTAGTCGCTAATGGTTAAAGTCGCACCGATACGTAAATCGATACTTTGTAATTCACCCTTGGCAGCTTGTTCAAATGCTTCACAACGTCCTAATATTTCTAATGCTTGAGGAAGTAAAAAACGTCCAAGATCATTAAGCTGTAAGCGCTTACCTAAACGATCAAATAAAGGAGCACCTAAGCCGTCTTCTAAATCGGCTAAAGCCATACTAGCTGCACTTTGCGTCAGTCTGACCGCATCACTGGCTTTAGTAACGGTTCCTTCTTGGGCGACTGCTACAAAAACAGCCAACTGGCGTAATGTCATCCGCATGTTTAAAAAGCCTTAACGTTTAAAAGTATTCATTATTTCGGCTGTCATGCTAACATGAGCGCACTATTTCATGCCACGTTGAAATCATGTCAATTGAAAAATTTAGCGTAGAAAAAGTTTTATCAGTTCATCGTTGGACCCCAACACTTTTCAGCTTTACCATGACTCGCCCTTCGCATTTTAAATTTACCGCAGGTCAGTTTGCGCGTATAGGTTTAAAGGTGGGGGAGGAACTGGTTGTCCGTGCTTATTCGGTGGTGTCTTCTCCATTTGATGAAACGCTAGAGTTCTTCTCAATTGTTGTACCAGATGGTGCCTTCACTTCGAATTTACAGCATTTGCAAGTCGGTGATGAGCTATATTTAGAAAAAATTCCCTATGGATACCTGACTTTGGCGCGTTATCAGCAACCTTTACCGCATGATTTATGGTTATTAGCAACAGGTACAGGTTTGGCTCCATTTTTGTCGATGCTACAAGACTTTGAAACTTGGTCTAATTATCAAAAGATTAATTTGGTTTATAGCGTCCGTACGGAAGATGAATTGGCATATGTCGATCGTATTCAAGAGATTGCTGAAACGTTTGGGGAAGGGCATAACGGCTTTAAATTTATTCCTATTATTACCCGAGACTCATCAGCGCCGTTGCATGAGCGCTTACCGGTTTTAATCGAAAATGGTGAGTTAGAAAAAGCAGCAGGTCTGGAACTTAATTCAGCAACTAGTCACGTTATGTTATGTGGAAACCCACAAATGGTAGATGATACCAAAGAAGCTTTAAAACGCCGTGGTTTGACGATGAATCGTCGTGGTGAGGGAAATATTGCGGTAGAAAATTATTGGTAAAAACCGAAAATAAAATATTTTTAAGAAAACTTTTTATGGATATGTTTATTAATGGACAAACATATCCATAAATTCACGAATTTCTGAAATCGCGCTGTCGACATCTGTTGAAAGCCAAGTTGGTTCAAACAGACCTGCATAATATTCAAGACGATCTTGAGGAACAACCAAGCGAACAGGGCAGTCTTCTTCAAGTAAACGCCACGGTAAAATCGGGACTTCATTATCCAGAAATACATTGATATTACGAATATCAACAATCATCGCATTAACACATTCAGGGAATGGCATGACCGAGAACTCTTCGGTACGGCGACGGAAATACTCAAGATCACCCCATTTTAACTGGAAGCTTGGTTTATTAAATTCAATAATACCAATGAGATGCTCATCTCTTGTTTGATGCAAATAACATTGATGTGTGACGTCAGTGTCGAGATCAAGAGTTACGCTTTGCTGACGATACATCATAAAATTGAGTAGCTTTAAAACAAGGGGGCTTATTATAGCCTATTTTATAAAAAGTAAGCGCTAAAACATATTGTATTACAAATCGAGTTTTGAAGAAGGTGATGAATAAAATGAGATTATATTTTTAATAGTCAAAATTAATGTGGCTAAATTTTATACTAAATTTATTATTTTAAAAGTAGAGTTTTGCAAACCTAGTCACCTACGCATAATGCTTTTTCACACAATGCAACAAATCAAATTGTTATGATGATTATAAAGTTAATGATAATAGAAGAGGGGAAAGAAGATGCATGATTTTTCAAAACCACCTCATGTGACGAGTCCTGAAGAAACTGCGAAAAAAAGAAGATTGCCAGTTTATATTTTAATTATTGTTGGGCTTTTTCTTATTGCACTCATCGTCTACATGGTTGCTGATCATAGCAAAACGCCTAAAGAAGAAGGAGCTTTTCAACATGAGACCACACCACATGTCATGATGGGTAGTCCTGATTTGAAGACTTACAAAGGATAGTAAGCCCAACAGTATATCTTGATAGAAAGCCTTTAGGATGTGCCCTGAAGGCTTTTTTTGCAATCTTTTGCATCAATTTGTTGTATTTATGCAGAAGGTTGTTGATTGAAAAATATTCAAAACATAAGGTGACATAGACCGCATTTATCGTCATTTTTTACAACGAACTGGTGTTTTTCATTTATTGATAACACTGAAAAGAACATAACAATTGAGGACATAACAATATGAATGAATTTTTTAATGGGCCTCGCGGCGCTCAGTTTGATGCGATGTATTACTGGGATCAGTTTCATCCTATTTTGGCTGCAATTGTCATCTTACTGGTTGGCTGGATAATCGCTTTAGTGGTAGCAGCAGGGGTAAAAAAACTTCTGCAAAAATTAAATACCAATGCCAAATTATCTTCAGCTACAGGGCGTACTCCCAATATAGAAGGTCTCGTCTCCAAAGTCATATTTTGGTTTATTTTGATTCTTGCCGTTGTTGCTGCTTTAAATGTACTCAACATTAGTGGAGTAAGTGGTCCATTTAGCAATATGGTGAATCAGGTACTTGTTTACATTCCAAATATTATTGCTGCGGTGGTGGTGGGCTTTATTGGCTGGATTGTTGCTCGACTGGTGCGAGCAGGGATCACCAATGTGCTATCTAGAACGCAACTTGATGATAAATTAAGTAGTGAAGTGGGTGTAGGAGGAATCAGTCAGAATATCGGTGAAATTCTTTACTGGCTTGTACTATTACTTTTCCTTCCTATTGTTCTCTCAATCTTGGGATTAACAGGTTTACTTATTCCTGTTCAAAACATGGTGAATGAGGCGATTGCCTTCTTACCAAATATCTTCATTGCTGGCGTTATCGTTTTTGTTGGTTATATCTTGGCAAAAATTGTACGCGGTATTGTTGAAGGTCTAATCAATAGCTTAGGTGTTCAAGCTCAAGCTGAAAAAATTGGTCTTTTCAAAAATTCAAATGTAGGCAAATTCTTAGGTTCATTTGTTTTTGCCATTATTATCATTACGACATTGATTGTGGCATTTGAAGCTTTGGGTATTCAGACCATTTCTCAACCAGCGACAGCAATGCTGAATGAAATCTTGCAAGCGATTCCGAATATTATTGCTGCTGGCTTAATTCTACTTGTTGCTTATATTGTTTCTCGTTTTGTTGGACGCTTGGTTGCCGAACTGATTGCAGGAACAGGTGTTGATGAAATTCCAGCAAAATTAGATGTACAACGCTTTTTAGGTCAAACTAAAGTCTCTGGTGCTGTTGGCTGGTTAATTGTGTTCTTTACCATGTTGTTTGCAGTTTCTGAAGCTGCTGACCGTCTTGGTTTTGAACAGATTAGTGGTCTAATCGCAATGTTTATCCATTTCGGTGCAAACATTCTATTGGGCGCTGTAATTTTGGTGATTGGTTTCTGGCTTGCAAATGTTGTGGCGAACGTAGTTCAACGTGGTGAATATAATAGTTCGCGTTGGTTAGGTAGTTTGGTTCGTGTCTTAATTATTGGCCTAGTTCTTGCGCTTGGTTTAAAAGCGATGGGTATTGCTGATTCGATTGTGAACCTTGCATTTGGTTTAACTCTAGGCGCAGTTGCAGTTGCTTTCGCACTTGCATTTGGTCTGGGTGGTCGCCAACCAGCAGAAAGATTGCTATCTGATTTGCTTGATAAAGCGAAAAAAGAAGCAAATCATCCAAATCCTTTATATCAACCACCTACTACAACAACAGCGAGTACGTCTTCAACTCCAACTTCATCAACTACGACAACTCCACCGTCAGCGGTTCCATCTGATGCAAAACCAGCAGATTCTGCACAGGTAAACCCAGCACAACCACCTGTAAATAAACCATTTGGCTCTACTGGTGAAAATGATGAAATTTAGTGAGTGAACTAATTTTCAGATAAACCGTACAAAAAATCTTTGATTTTTGTGATAAGTTCGACCACTCTATATGAGTGGTCGTTCTGTCTTTGACAGCTATAAAAACAAATAAGTGAGGAAAATACGATGAAAAAACCTGGTCGTTTTTTAGCACCTGTTGTAATTGCTGGGATTACCGTTGGTTTTTTAGCAAGTGCTTATAAATTTGTATTTAGCAAATCTGACTCATCAAAACAGGCAACAACGCATACACGTGATGCTGAAAAATCATCGAGTGAAGCGAAAGCAGCAAATTAGCTTATTCCGCATTTAAACATATTGTGCTGCTGCATAAGCAGAAGACCAAGCCCATTGGAAGTTATAACCTCCTAAATGGCCGGTTACATCAAGTACTTCTCCAATAAAGAACAGTCCTTTCTGCTTTTTGCTTTCGAGTGTTTTAGATGAAACTTCGGTTGTATCAATTCCACCTAAGGTCACTTCGGCAGTACGGTATCCTTCAGTGCCTGATGGTTTAACCGAAAAACCATGTAACTGCTCGGTAATATGCTCTAGCTGTGCATCACTAATATTACCAATCGCTGTTTCGCTATGCTCTGGCCATATGAGTTGTTGTAGCTCTTGTACAATACTTTTCGCGGTAAATTCATTCAGAAGGGTACGCAATAAAACTTTCGGCTGTGCTTTCTTTTTGTCTTTTAAATAAGTTGTTAAATCTTGGCTTGGGAAAAAGTCAATTTTAAAACTTTCTCCAGTATTCCAATAGTTAGAAAGCTGTAAGGAACTTGGTCCACTTAAGCCACGGTGCGTAAATAACAACGCTTCAGTAAAGCTATTTTTTGAGTTGCTTAACGTCACATCTAAAGCATTACCACTTAAGCGTGTGGTGACTTCTTTAATATGATCTGAAAAAGTAAATGGAACTAAACCAGCACGGGTTGGGAAAACTGTATGTCCAAATTTTTGTGCCAGTTCATAGCCAAATCCAGAACCGCCCAAAGTCGGAATGGATAAACCGCCTGTAGCAACAACTAATGATTCACAGCTAAATCGACCTTGGTTGGTGTGTACAGAAAAACCGCCTTGTTGTAATAGGTCGATCTGTCCAACTTCACAATGGGTTTTAATTTCAACATTGTTGGTTTTATTACACTCACTCACCAACATCTCTAAAATTTCTTTAGCGCCGTTTAGCGTAAATAATTGGCCGTGTTTACGTTCTTCATAGGCAATTCCATAATCACATACCAGCCCAATAAAGTCCCAGTTGCTATAGCGTGACAGGGCAGAAATGACAAAGTGTGCATTATGAGAAATATAGTTGTCAGGCTCTACATACAGGTTGGTAAAGTTACATTTACCTCCACCTGACATTAAAATCTTTTTACCAACTTTGTTGGCTTTTTCTAAAATTAAAACCGAGCGCCCTCGTTTAGCAGCATGTGCAGCCAACATGAGTCCAGAAGCGCCTGCACCTAAGACAATGACATCGACATGACTGTTAGACATAAGAGATTCTCGATTAATCGTGAAAATTAAAAAGGGGCATATACTACCATGTCAGCACTTACTCGTGCTAAAGACATTTATTGCCGTAGAGAAAACCTTAACTAAAATGAGTAAATTATTGGTGTGATTTATTTCTTATATCTGCCTGTAAACCACCAGAATGAATAGCCAGAATACGAGTTCCTTCAGGAAAGTAATGATTCTTTATAAGGTCAAACAGACCGAACATCATTTTTCCCGTATAGATCGGTTCAAGAGGCACGGCATATTTCGCTTCAAAACTCTCAATAAATGCAAATAGTTCAGGTGACGTTTTGGCATAACCTCCGCAGCAATAAGCATCTGTCAGAGACCAATTCTGTTTTTTAGTCCACTGTTGAATTTCTTGTTGTAAAAAGTCACCTTTTAAAGCCGAAAACCCCATAACTTTTTGATGTGCTGAACTCCTTTCAATAAGACCTGAAATCGTTCCGGCGGTTCCCACTGCACAGCAAATCACATCGTATTGCTCTAAATCATACTCACTAAGAATTTCCTGACAACCTTGAACTGCTAGCTGATTGGTGCCGCCTTCTGGAATAATAAAAGTTTCAGGAAACTGATGACCTAGCTTTTGAAGATAATTTGCGTCATCTCGCAAGCGATACTCATTGCGTGAGACAAAATGTAGCTGCATTCCCAGACTTTGGGCTTTTGCCAAAGTGGGGTTAAGAGGCTTACTCGCTAACTCTTTACCACGAATAATTCCAATACTATGTAAGCCAAAAAGATGAGCTGCATAAGCAGTTGCAGCAATATGGTTGGAATAAGCCCCACCAAAAGTCAAAATAGTTGATAGACCTTGTTGTTTTGCGGCAAGCAGATTGTATTTTAGTTTGAAAAATTTATTGCCCGAAATTTGAGGATGAATTAGATCTATCCTTTTAATGTCGAGATGAACAGATGAGGGGAGTTCAATGTGCTGGTAGGAAATCGGTTGGGCAATGTGATCAAACATTAGAAATTGAGAAAAATAATGAATGATCACATTGTAGCTTTTTAAAGAGAACTTTAAAAAGCTGATTAAGAACTTGTATCGACAGAAGTAATTACTGACATACCAGGGCGTAAGTGTTCCATTCCTTCCTGATTCGGGTCTATGGTGATGCGTACAGCTATGCGTTGCACAACTTTAGTAAAGTTGCCTGTCGCATTGTCTGGCTTTAACACACTGAACTCTGAACCTGCAGCAGGTGAGATTTGCTCAACATGGCCTGTAAATTTTTTGTGGTTCATGGCATCGACAGTAAACCATGCTTTTTGACCAATTCGCATATTGGCAATTTGGGTTTCTTTAAAGTTAGCAATCACCCAAGTTTGCTGTGGAATTAAGTAGAGTAACTGTGAGCCTGCCGCGACATATTGTCCAACACGAGGGTTTACTTCACCCAGTTGACCATCCATTGGAGCAACAATAACGCTATAGTCTTTGGTGGTCTGTGCTTGGTCTAACTGTGCTTTAGCACTTGAAACTTGTGCTTCTAAGCCAGCTTCTGCGACCTGTGCGGTTTTCAAAGCCTCTTTAGCAACTAAAACATTCGCTTCTGCCTGTTTAAGTGCTGCAAGGTTATTTTCAGCATCGGCCGCGGCTTTATCTTGCTCAGATTTAGAGGCTGCACCACTATTTCCTAGCTGTTGGTAACGTCTAAGCTGAGCTAAAGAGAGTTCGTATTGAGCTTTTGCTTGATCGACTTTAGCTTGCGCCGCCACAATATCAGCTTGCTTCTGAGCAATGGATTGGGTTTGGTTGGCTAAAGTATTTTTAGCTTGTTCAACCCCAGAAGCTGCCTGAGTTACTTTTTGGTCATAAGTGGTTGCATCAATGTGCATTAGCACTTGACCCTTTTTAACATGATCAAAGTCTTTGACTAATACATCTTTAACGTAGCCATTAATTTGTGAAGATAAAATCGTAGTTTTACCTTTGACATAACTATTGTCAGTTTGCTGGACACTCGTTGCAAACGGACCAATTCTCCATGCCCATAAAATTACTAAAATACCGATAATAAGGACTCCCAACATCCAGAACAGAGTTGAGCTTTTTGTCGGAATCAATTTACTTGCAGGTGCAGGTGCAGGTGCAGGTGCAGGTGTTGGCTCGTTGGCAGGTGCCTGAGCTGGTGTTGGTTCCGGTTTGTTTTGATCATCTGACATATATCAATCTCAATTTCTATTTCATCAAATACGAAAGCCTTTAAGGACGGCTAATTCCTCTACGTTGTAGATATTTACTACGCGCAATGTTAAATCCACCCCATAAGAGCAATGCGATAGCAAAAATACCGTTTAACGCAATAACATCATTGTAGGCACGCACTTGTGCTTCACGGGTAACCACTTGATTGAGTGTGCGCATGGCCTGAGTCGTTTGTAATGCTGGGTCATTTGTTGTGATGGCTGCACTACGCTGATAGGTGGAGAGCCTTTGAGAAACTAACGGGTCGGATTGTTCTAAATCTTTAATAATCTCGACTTGATAGTTCTGTGTGCGGTGTTGTTGATAGGTCGAGAAGAAAGAAGACCCGACCAGACCACCAAAGGTTTGAGTTGCTGAGAACAGCACAATAAAAGTCACTACATACGAAGGACCTTTAGCTAAAGTTTGGGCGAAACCAATGAGCAGTAACGGCCCAATAAATAAACCACCTGCGAAACCTACTAGGAACTGACTTGCAAAGAAGTTTACAGGTCGAACATCACTGGTTAAGTGATAATCTAGTCCACAGGCAACCAGAATGAGGAACTCTGCGAAAAGTAAGTGGAAGATAATTCGTTCACGTGAAAAAGTCAGTGCACTAAACAGCGTTCCGCTTAAAATCCCGATGAATATCACTACATAAAGAGGTACAAACTGATCAGGCCCCATTCCCATAGCTTTTAAGAAGTTAACCGCAGCATAGCTTTGCTCTGACATTAGAAGTCGAATAGCAAAAGCACCAAAAATGAAACGCAAGGTCGAAGCAGTACCTAGCCAACGTGTCATAATTAATGGATTAGCTCGATAGTGTTCATAGAGCAAACCAAGAACAACTAGACTAAACCCAGCAATTAAAACGTAAGCAAGCCATTCACTGTTAAACCACCATAAAATTGGGCCTTGTGTAAGCACAATACATAAGCATGCAAAACCAGGAGCCAGTAAAGCAAAGGTAAAGAAATCCTGCTTCTCAAATACATAGATTCGTAAGCTACGTGGTAATTTCAATGAAACAACCATGGCTAAACAACAAAGTGCTAAACCTAGCTCAAAGGTGTAAAGAACAGACCAACTGTCTGTACTGACAAGAAATGGAGAAATAATCCAAGCGACTGGAACCCCTAATTGTTGAAAACCGAAAGCGATATAGATGCCTTTTGCCATATCTGCTTTTTTAAAAGCTTGCATGGTGTAATACATACCTAAAGAGCTGAGAGGTGCTCCCGCTAAACCCGCTACAACTCGAGCAAACAGGGCCATTTCGTAGGTATGCACAAAAATATGTAAAACCAGCACGGCAATAAAAATAACCAAACCTATTTCTGAAAATACTCTCAGGCCATACTGTTGCCGGGCTTTAAACAAAATCAGGTTTGAGCTGACATTTGCCATGACATAAGCAGCAGGTAACCAAGCAGCTTCGGAAGGCGTCAGTCCATACTCACCTTGAATTAAAGGTAAATTCGCCGTAATAAAACCATTACTTAAGCTTGCCGACAGGGCGATAAATAAACCAATAAAAAAGTAAATAAACCGCTTAGGTACAGAGTGTGCAATCGCTGCTGGTGAACCAGGCAAAGTCGGTTGCTCGTCTGGTGTCCAGTCGGGTGGTGTTTCTAAATAACGAGGCGTTTTACTCATTCTATCCCTCGAATTTTTGTACTTGAATACCATTAAATAGTAATTCAATTGCTCGTTTTGCTAAGCGAGTCTGTTCTTCTGGCTCATGTCCTTGAAATGAAGAACCTAACATTGCAGTGACCATTGCATAGTCATTGGCAGTGAGATCAGCTCGACACAGTTTTTGTTCTATGGCATTTTCAATCAGTGGTTTAAGTGCATTATTTCGCCGTTCATAAATTTTTAACATAATTGGATCTTGTCGATCAATCACTCTCCAAAAATCTTGCAAAATTGCAAGCTTAGGAAGTTGTGCAATATGTCCTTCAATTAAACGAAATAAACCATCCTCGAATTGTTGAAAATGAGCTGCTTTTTGCTCTAGCTGTGTAATTGCACGCTCTAAAAGGGCGCTAATTAAAGCCTTACGATCACAAAAGTTGCGGTAAAAAGTTGCTCTACCTACACCTGCATGGTCAATCACAACCTGTAAGGGGACATTAATGCCATGAATACGAAAACATTCTTCGGCAGCATTGAGTAATTCATCCCGATTATGGGCAGCTATTTTTTGGCGGGTACTCATGTTCTTGGTTTGAGAGTTTTAAAGACCGATATATTTAACGGACATTTTTGTCCGTTGTGAAGATATAAATTGTAAAAACATGAAAATTCAATTTTCATCATTTATATGTTTTCCATTTTTATATGTGACATAAAAAGCTGTTAGAATACCGCGCAATTGCGTAATGCTAGGTCAATACAATGTTTGAGTCCCTTATTCCTCTTTTTTCAATTGCGATGGCATTGATGCTTGGAGCAATAAGTCCTGGGCCAAGCTTTATTTACGTAGCACAAAATTCAATTTCTAAATCACGTAAACATGGTTTGTTTACAGCTTTAGGTACAGGTACAGGCGCAGCTTTTTTTGGTTTTCTAGCTGTTATGGGGTTGCAGGCAGTTTTATTAGCAGTGCCTTCTGCTTATTTAATCTTAAAAATTGGTGGTGGGCTGTATTTGCTTTGGCTGGCTTTTAAAATTATTAAACACGCTAAAGAACCAATTGCCATGGAAAATGATGGCAAATCAAAAATGACCTATAAACAGGCATATCGCTATGGCCTGATTACCCAGTTAAGCAACCCGAAAATTGCAGTCGTTCTAGCGAGTGTATTTACTGCTTTATTGCCAAAAGAAATTCCAAATTACTACTACGTTGCATTGCCAGTGATTTGTTTTATGATTGATGCGGGGTGGTATTCATGTGTTGCAATGCTGCTCTCTTCAGAGAAGCCTAGAACAATGTACTTAAAAGCAAAAACTGGCGTTGACCGAGTGGCTGGAAGCATTGTGAGTTTATTGGGTTTAAAGTTAATTTTCTTCAAATGATAAGTCTTTAATTAAAATATCTAAAAAATACAAAGCCAGCTATTTAAAGTCTGGCTTTATTTTTGAGTAAAATATATACAAATTGAAATATCTTTTTTTATACTTAAATATTTAAAAAGTGGTAACTTAATAAATAAAACAAAAAGAAATGAGGATCACGTTATGAAAAAACTAATGGTGAGCATTTCTGTAGTTTTTCTCATCTTAACTACAGGGTGTGAGATGAAAACAATGAGTAAACCACAACCAGCAAATGAGCGGACCATGAGCATTGTTGGTACACCTGTTCATGAAAAAGATTACAAGATTTCCGATTTACAAGCCAATAATCATGAGCAATCCAACTATTAAGTTACTCACAGCTTGCATCACTTACTGCATTTTAAATGTAGTAAGTGCCTGTGAGCCTGCATCTTTAGATTGGAAGCTTTTTCAGGAAAAATATGATGTAAATCATGATGGAATGTACAGCTTAAAAGAATTTGAACGTGTCCAAGATTTCTACCCGTATAATTGGCCTACGGATAAGCGTTTTCAGGGAGAGAATAAGCAAACAGAACTATTTCATTATTTAGATAAAAATAAGAATGGTTATTTAACAAATGATGAATTGGGGAATATACACGTTTTACTTAGTAACCCTTGTGAAGGGCGGCCATGGACATAATTTAAATCTTCTTATAGATGTTTCTAGAAAATTTATAGTTAAAAAAAGCTCCCAAATTAGGGAGCTTTTTTATGAAGGCAAATTAAGACACTTTATCGCCAGGTTTTGCACCACTATCTGGAGAAATAATGAAAATACCTTCATCATTTCCAGCAGCAAGTACCATACCGTTTGAAATACCAAAACGCATTTTACGTGGTGCAAGGTTGGCAACCATAACAACCAGCTTACCTTTTAGGTCTTCAGGCGCATATTGACTACGAATACCACTAAATACATTACGTGGTTCAGCTTCACCTACGTCTAACGTCAGTTGTAGCAATTTATCTGAACCCTCAACTGTACCTGCTTCAACGACTTGAGCAACACGTAAGTCAACTTTTAAGAAATCTTCAATACCGATAATTTCAGCTTCACCAACTGCCGGAGTAGGCACTGCTTTTTTCTCGGCAGATTTCTCTTTTTTTGTTGCTGCTTTTGTTGCTTCTGGAGCAGGAGCACCTAAAGACTCTTTCGAAGCATCAACCATAGCTGCAACAGCTTTTGGATCAACACGTTGCATAAGTGGCTGGAACTGCGCAATCTCATGGCTTACAAGAATTTGTTTGCGTGACTCGAAATCGAAGCTTTCAAGTTTTAAGAAATCTTGAACTTGCTTTGCCAAAGTTGGCAGAACTGGAGCCAAGTACACCGCTAATTGACGGAATAAGTTGATACCCACAGAACATACATCAAGAACTTGTTGTTCTTTACCTTCTTGTTTAGCAAGAGCCCAAGGTTTTTTCTCATCAATATATTGGTTTGCACGGTCAGCAAGCGCCATAATTTCACGGATCGCCGTAGAGAATTCACGTGCTTCATATGCTTTAGCAATTGAATCGCCTGCATCAATAAAGATTTGTACTAACTCAGATTCTGTACATCCAGCAGATAAAGTATTGTTAAAGCTACTATTGACGAATTTTGCACAACGGCTAGCAATATTGACGACTTTACCGACTAGGTCTGAATTTACTTTTTGAACAAAGTCATCAAGGTTCAAGTCAGAATCTTCAACCTTATCTGAAAGTTTAGAGGCAAAGTAGTAACGTAAATATTCTGGGTTTAAATGCTGTAAATATGTCTCGGCCTTAATGAAAGTACCACGTGACTTAGACATTTTTTGTCCATTTACAGTCAAGAAACCATTTACGAACAAGCCTGTTGGAGTGCGATAGTTCGCACCTTCAAGCATTGCAGGCCAGAATAAAGCATGGAAATAAACAATGTCTTTACCAATAAAATGATAAACATCGTTTTGACTATCTTTTTTCCAGAAATCATCAAAGTTTAAATCTGGGCGTTTAGTTTTGATGTAGTTTTCAAAACTAGACATATAACCAATTGGTGCATCTACCCACACGTAGAAATATTTATTTGGTGCGTCTGGAATTTCAAAGCCAAAATATGGTGCATCACGAGAAATATCCCAGTCTGCTAAACCAGCTTCAAACCACTCATCTAACTTGTTCGCAATTGAAAGTGGTAAGCGACCTTCATCACGCGTCCATTTTTGTAAATATTCAGAGAAGTTTGGAAGCTTGAAGAAATAGTGGTCTGATGATTTTTCAACTGGTGTTGCACCACTTAAAGTTGAACGCGGGTTAAGTAACTCTGTTGCATTATAAGTTGTACCACATACTTCACATGAGTCACCGTATTGATCTTCTGACTTACATTTCGGGCATGTGCCTTTAATGAAACGGTCAGATAAGAACATCCCTTTTTCTGGGTCAAATAATTGAGTTACAGGGCGAACTGCAATATTTCCAGCTTCACGGTTTTTAATGTAGATATCTGTTGAGCGTGCTTTGTTTGCATCGCTATGTGTTGAATCGTAATGATCGAAATGAACGCCAAAACCGTCAAAATCACGAATGTGTTCTTTTTGAACATTCGCAATTTGCTCTTCTGGGCTAATACCATTCGCTTCGGCACGTAGCATAATCGCTGTACCATGAGCATCGTCCGCACACACATAAGTCACATCATGACCCATTGCCCGCATGGCACGAACCCAGATATCTGCCTGGATGTAACCGAGTAAATGACCCATATGAATTGGACCATTCGCATAAGGGAGGGCATTAGTGACTAAAATTTTACGCACGGATTTCATTCTCTCATTCGTATTTATAAGGTGGAAGATTTTAACTGATGAGTAAAGAAAAACAAAGCATAAGAAAGATTGCTTCATAAGGGGGGGCGAGTGCAAAACAAGAGCTAAGCTTGAGTAGTTGGATAAGCAAAGATTAATAATCTTTGGCTAGAAGCAAGGGGAAGCAAAACATATTTTAAGTTAAAAGTTATTTCTCTTTAGAAAAGATAAACAAATCAAAAAATATTTGAATCTTCCTGTATTGTCTTTGTTTCAAATTGCAGTTACGGTCAGAAAATAAGTCATAACGATGTATAACTATTAACTTACTTCAGGTAATTTTTTTAATTAACGATGAGGATAACAACGATGACTACTGAAAATAAATTAGATGAATTAAAGGCAAAAGCGGCAGATGCAAAAGTAAAGGGTGAGAAAGCTTTGGACGACCTAAAGGAAAATGTTAAAGAGAAACAGGCCGCTGCAAAAGATGCTGTTGAAGATAAAGTAGATGAATTAAAGTCAAAGGCAGCAGATGCAAAAGCACAAGGTGAAAAAGCCTTGGATGATTTGAAGGACAATGTAAAAGAAAAACAGGCTTCTGCAAAAGATGCTGTTGAAGATAAAGCCACTGATTTGAAAGGCAAACTTGATGATGCTCAGCATAGTCTGCAAGATAAGTTTGATCACTTACGTACTGAAGCGGCCCATAAGCTTGATGATGCTAAAGCCAAAGCCGCAGAATTGAAGGAAGAAGCTGCATCAAAACTTGATGAGTTAAAAACCCAAGCAACTGCAAAGTTTGATGAATTGAAGAAAACAGCAACAGATAAACTAAATAAGTTAAAAAATCACGATTCTGCTGAATAAGCTGATTTAAACTAAAATCCGTGCTGCTCACTCAAATGTTGAGGCTTTAAAATTAGCAATTATTCATTTCGAGTTGAGCGAGTACGGACCAATACTGTTACACTAGCTCCAATAAGCTGTAATGATCTGTTTTTGGAGTAAACAATATGTCTTGGCTTTCTTCATTAAAGTCTGTTTTTTCACCGGCACAAGAAGTGAAAGAAGATGAAATCCAAACCGTACTCCAAAATTATTTGCTACCCCATTCCAAAGATGCCTTAAAAGAGCGCATTAGTCAGCTTCAGGTGCAAGGTCGAGTTCTACAACTCACCATTAATACATTTCCTGATGAAAAAGAGCATCTGCAGCAAATTCATGATGAATTAGCCGATGCCTTAGAAAAGTGTGGTATTGAAGAACTTAATTTGCACGTAGTTCAGCAAAAGCGCCCAGCACAAGAAAGCGCAGGTCAAGGTTGTTCATCTAAAGCACCGAAAGAAAATTCGAACTTACCACCAGTAGTTGATGCTTCAACTAAATCTGTACCTGATTCAAACAATCCACCGATTCAAAAAGCTGCTCCTCAACAAAGAGATGTTCCAGCTCATCCTCGAATTAAGAACGTTATTTTGGTTTCATCTGGTAAAGGTGGTGTTGGTAAATCGACCACTACGGTCAATTTAGCGCTTGCCTTACAAAAAATGGGACTCAAGGTTGGGGTGTTAGATGCCGATATCTATGGCCCAAGTATTCCAACCATGTTAGGTAATGCTGGCAAAACACCTCTTATTGAAAGTGAAAATTTTGTACCTTTAGATGCATATGGTATGGCTGTACTTTCTATTGGACATCTCACTGGTGATAACAATACACCTGTCGCATGGCGTGGACCGAAGGCAACAGGTGCTCTAATGCAATTGTTTAATCAAACACTTTGGCCAGATTTAGATGTATTGATGATTGATATGCCGCCGGGTACAGGTGATATCCAACTCACACTTGCACAGCGTATTCCTGTGACTGGCTCAATTATTGTGACGACTCCGCAAAATGTTGCTTTATTGGATGCCACCAAAGGAATTGAGTTGTTTAATAAAGTTGGTATACCAGTATTGGGTGTTGTTGAAAATATGTCGACTCATATTTGTTCTAACTGTGGGCATGAAGAACAAATTTTTGGTATCGGTGGCGGTGATAAGCTTTCCGAGCAATACCATATTCCATTATTAGGACGTTTGCCTTTAAATGCTCAAATCCGTGAACATGCAGATCAGGGTAAACCGAGTGTTGTAGCAATGGATGACGCAGCGGATAGCTACATCGATATTGCTAAAGCAGTATGGCAACAGATTGAAAAAATCCCTCAACGCACGCGTGATGATAAACGAATCTTTTGATTCATCCGACCCGGCTTTAAGCCGGGTTTTTTATTGTTTGGTTAAAAGAAAAATTTAAATCACTGAATCTAAATAACAAAGCTTATCTTGAAATTGGCATGTAGATTGCTAGTTTACGCTTTTAAAAAGAAATAGGTGAAAAATGCAATTTAAATATACTTTGGGCGTCATCAGTTTATGTAGTGCGGTATTTTTAATGGGATGTAATGATGACAACTCAACTGTCTCACAAACAGCGACAGTTGAAGAACAGAAACAGAAACTACAGCCGATTATTATTCAAGGTGCTCTACCTGTAGAATCGCAACAGATGGCAGCTAAATTACAGAATGTGACTGTTGAAAATGTTGGTGGATGGACCTTTTGGAAAGGAACACACAATGGTTATCCAATGATTATATCCAAAACACGTATGGGTATGAGTAACTCTGCTGCTGCAACAGCTTTAGCCATCGAGCGTTATAAGCCGATTGCAATTATTAATCAGGGGACATCAGGTGGACATGACCCAGATCTACATGTTTACGATATTGTTTTAGGAAAGTACGCAACTAATATTGGTGCATTTAGAACTCCTAAACAACCATTAGGAGCTGGATCAAATTCACTCACTTGGGTTGAAGCATTTGATGTTTTACCAACCGATGAGTCTGATCCCGAACCGATTGCAATTCGCAAATTTGAAGGCGATAAAGAGTTATTAATGGCGGCCCATAAAGTTCGTTATGACAAAGGTCAAGTAGTTGAAGGAACGATTGGATCAGCAGATGTTTGGAATAATGAATTGGATCGTATTCAATTTTTCCATCAACGTTATGGTACCTCTGTTGAGGAAATGGAAGCAGCATCAGTTGCACAAATTGCAAGCCAGTTTAATGTTCCTTTCTTAGGAATTCGAATTTTATCTAATAATATTACCAATAATGGCGCATATGACCCAGGTACTGGAGAGGCTTGCCAAGACTATGTGCTTAATGTGGCAGAAGAATATATGAAATCTAAACTAGCAAAATAATAATTTAACTCTATGCAAGAAGATGAGTTCTTAAAGGGCATCTTCTTGTTTCTTATAACCAGCTCGACTTTTCCAATTTCGAATGACCATCCAACGCCAAAAAACTTCAGTCACTATATAAAGTATGATTGCAAATACAAATGCTTCAACTACAAGCCCTGACATTAAAATTTTGGCGAGACTGAAATCTATATGCCCATGACCAAAGTGAGTAATCCACCTAGAAATTTGATGCAGTACACCTAAAAGCATCTTTTTATTGATCATATGTACATGATAAATATGTGAACCAAACCAGAATCCAGTATATAAAATGGGAACTAAGGTGAGAGGATTACTGAGCCAAGCAAGCATTAGACTAATAGGTAAATTCACTTCAAATAGCAATACTGCCATCACAATAAAGACACTATGAAATGGAATAGGCAGTAAACCGAAAAATGTTCCTACAAAAACGGCTCTTGTAATTGATTTACGGTTGACATACCAAAGCACAGGATTAAGGGTTTTTTTCCCAAAAATCCTTAAAAATTTCATATTTGAAACTTTCTCTGGAGAAGGAAGCCAAGACTGAAAAAATTGCTTTGCCATAATCATAGGATAGTAGAGTCTGGTGACTCATATAAACACAAAAAAACAATATATTAATTGAAACTTATTGAAAGCTTAAAAATTAAACTTACTGCAGTAATAATTCATTATAGATCTTTTCGAGGTAAAAATAGATTTTAAATAAAAATACTTATATTACTTAATACAATTTGGTACGCAAAGTTCAACAACTGACTGCTAAGTTTTTTAGATTAAAATTTTAAAAAATTACCTATCCTATTGTTTAATATTGATTTTAAAATATGGAATGTCAATTTTTTAAAAAATTGTCTTACAATTAGATTTTGCCTTGGCGAAAAATATCTATTAAT
This sequence comes from Acinetobacter sp. GG2, assembly GCF_000292385.1. Lineage (NCBI taxonomy): Bacteria > Pseudomonadati > Pseudomonadota > Gammaproteobacteria > Moraxellales > Moraxellaceae > Acinetobacter > Acinetobacter sp. GG2. The sequence continues at coordinate 48,175 of NZ_ALOW01000025.1, read as the reverse complement.
CTGAAATGACTACATTATGAGGTCATTCAATGATTTCATGGCTATTTATTGGCTTAGTTGCCACAATTTTACTTACCCCAGGCCCAACCAATACTTTACTCGCATCGTCAGGAGTACAAGTAGGTCTTAAGAAGTCTGCGAAATTAATTCCGGCAGAAGTTCTTGGATATGTAATTTCTATTTCAGCTTGGGGAATGTTAATTGGGAAGGTATCCGCAACGCTTCCTTTCTTACCTCCTATGCTTAAATTGCTAAGTGCTTGTTACATCATTTTCTTAGCTATTAAATTATGGCATACAGCCAATCAGCAATTTGAGTTAGATCAGCCAACGATTCGCCCGCGTGAATTGTTCTGTGCAACTTTACTGAATCCTAAAGCATTACTTTTTGCTTCAGCGATTTTCCCTGTTACCGCATGGACTGATTTTCATATTTATTTCATCCATATGCTGGCTTATTTAGCGTTAATTACACCGATTGCATTGTTCTGGATTTTCTTGGGGTCAATTTTGGCAGGCAATAAAGTACGTTGGTTAAATCAATCGAATTTACAAAAAACAGCCTCGCTGATCTTAGTCAGTTTCTCAATTCCGATTAGCTATTCTGCTTTATTAAACCTTTAAAAGTCTTACTGAGCTATTCTTATCGAGAAGAGTAGCTCAAGCATTGTTTTCATAATTGCTTTTTTACGTTAAAGTACGTCGCAATCAATGAAATTACCTTTTGGATAGAAAATACATGGCTATTAAGTCTGATCGTTGGATTCGCGAAATGAGCGAAAAACACGGCATGATTGAACCTTATGCAGAGAATCAAGTCCGTTTTGATAAGAATGGCGAAAAATTGATTTCTTACGGGGTCTCTAGCTATGGTTATGACGTACGCTGTGCCCGCGAATTTAAAGTTTTCACTAACGTACATTCTGCAATTGTTGATCCGAAAAATTTTGATGATAAAAGTTTTATCGACATTGAGTCTGATGTTTGTATTATTCCACCAAACTCATTTGCTTTAGCACGTACCATTGAATATTTCCGTATTCCGCGTAATGTTTTGACTGTATGTCTTGGTAAATCGACTTATGCACGCTGCGGTATTATTGTCAATGTGACACCTTTAGAACCAGAATGGGAAGGTCACGTGACTTTAGAATTTTCAAATACTACGAATTTACCTGCACGTATTTATGCAGGTGAAGGTGTAGCACAAATGTTGTTCTTTGAAAGTGATGAAGTTTGTGAAACATCTTATAAAGACCGTGGTGGTAAGTACCAAGGTCAAACTGGTGTGACACTTCCTAAAACCTAAGTTGTTTTTAATTTTGATTGAATTCTAAAAAAATGGGCCACTTTAAGTGGCCCATTTTTGTTGAAAAGTAGAGAAAGTGGCGTTCATCGGAATATTAATAAATGAACGTTTTCTTTTGTAAAAAATGATATAAAATGATCAATAATTGATTTGTTTCTTTGAGTTGTATCACACAAATTAAAAGAAACTAGATCGTAAATATCGGTGTTTTCTTTATGTATTTAATTCAAGGTTAAAGCAAGAGAAGCCAAATAAAAAGAAATCAAATTAGATTATGCCCCCAAGGATACGGAGGTCGGTCATGCGACAGTTTAAGTCCCTTCATGCAGCTATTCTAGCACTTGGAAGTTTATACTTTTCTTCTGCCTATGCTGGTTCTACCTTAGTTCCAATGTCAGATGCTGAGTTGTCAGCTACTCGTGGCCAAGCCTTGATGAGTATGTCTTATATTGCGCCTACCGATGCTGCAAGTAATTCAAGTACTAACGGAAACATGGGATTCTATCGACTTGCTCTAGATGCTCAATTAGAACTGAATGCCAACATTAAAAAATTACAATTAGGTTGTGGTGGTGTTAATGGTGCAGGGGCATGCGATATCGATATCGATTACTTGAGCTTAAGTGGTGGTACTGTCGATAGTACTAGTGCAGAGCGAGCTGCGTCATCTGCTGTTATTACCAATCCATTTTTAGAGTTCGCAGTTAAAAACCCAAATTCAGCTTCTACACGTGAAATACAGGGTTTCCGCTTAAGTGCCAAATCACTTTCTGGTTTGCTCACTTTTGGTTTACAAAATGGTGATGCTGCAAGTGGTATTAATTCATTGAGTGGATACTTAGTGACGAAACCAACAGGGGGAACAGTAACTACAAATCCTTACTACGGTATTACTCAAGATGAAACAAATACTGCAATTACTGGTCGAGCAACTGTTTTAGGACAAGGGGTAACGGTTCCATTTACTTCTACTGGTTATAATTTAAATTTAGGTGTAGGTACTGGTACGTTATCGATGGGGCAGCAAATCATTACTGGTAAACGCATAAATACAGCTAATCTAAATGCGACTGCACGCGTTGGAGGTTTGGCTATTACAGGAACTTTAGATGCAACCGCTTCTGTATTAGGTGCGCCACTTCCTATTTCAGGAAATGTAACTGGTTCTGTGGATAATCTAGATGTTAACGTAGCGATCAAACAAAGTTTGGGTTATTTCCATGCCGCGCAACTAAATGGTTCTGCTGGTTATTTATCTGTACAAGGTGTGAATATATTGTGGCCAGAGGCTGCATCGACTGCCCAAACAGGGTGGTGGCTAGAGCTTACAAACCCAATTGATATTGGTCAAATTACACCAACAGGAAGCGTGGATATTGCACTTTCTACCATCGTTGATGCCTTAGGACAAGTGAGTTCTTATTTAAATAGCTCAGGTCATGCGGTAGAATGTGGAATTTTAGCGGCTAATTGTTTAATTGCAGGAAATCTTCCAGTTGGAACGGTTGATTTGACTGGTAAAACACCAGCTTCGATGGCTTTAACTAATGTAGTGTTACAAAAACAGAGTTTTTCTTCTAACTGTTATGGTTCTTTAAAATTCTGTTAATTACAGTAAATTAAACTGATAGTTTTCATTCATCGGAAAAATGTATTTTTGCTGATTTCATTTTGCATTTGACTAAATATTCAGCATAATGGAAATGTGGAAAAGTTGGCAATTTTGAAGTTTGCCTCTGAGAGATGGAAAAGGAAATAATTTCATCTCACATCAAGGACTGTTAAAGAAAAAGAAATATGGTGCGTGGCATCGTATAAAACAGGAAGGTCACGATGACTACACTTAATTATACGGTCAGTTTTCAAAAAACCGTTTTAGCAAGTTTAATTGGACTTTGTTTAAGTCAATCGAGTTTTGCTCTTGAAGAGCTCTCTGATGCCGGTTTAAGTGAAACTACGGGTGAGGGTATTGCAATATTACCCCAAAATGCATTTATGGTATTCCGTGGTGCTGGCCCCAATGAATCTGTAAATCAAATTATTACCGACCGTAGTAAAGATACAGGCTACATTAACTATGTACCCGTAGGCCCCTTAAGTGTTGCAGCTGCTGATACTAGTGGTAATGGCTCTGTTGGACCTGAAGATAAAGCTGTCGGAAAAGCGGATATCTTTCTTTATGGCTTAGCCCTTTCTAAGTCAGATGGTGATGCAAACTCGCGTATTGCCAATACTGCAACAGCAGCGGCGATTTCAAGCTGGGGGACAGGTGCTAACCCGTGGATATTTAAAGTAAAAACTGCAAATAATATTCCTAACTTTAGCACTACAGATAGTGGTGGTTATCCTGTCACCTATTTATCTTTAGAGGCTCCTCTATACCAGCCTACGATTGATGGTGCAGCGGGAGCAGATGCATATAATTTAAAATTAGGTTTATGGGCTGATGCATTTGTACGAAACCCTAATATTGTGGCAACTACAAATGGTTCTTTAGCACAATTTCAATATGGCGATAGTAATGGATTAATTGGTACCAGCATTGATACAAGTCGTGCTAACCGTTTACGGTTACAAGGTATTCTAAATGGCTTTAGTCTAAATGGTAGCCAAATTAGCATGTTCCAAACGCTAGGAGGAGCAACTACTGCGGGTGGAATGAGTCCTTTTTATAACAATACATTGGGTATGTCTGGCTTAGTACGCTTAAATACAGGCGATAGTAAGAATACAAGTATTGTGACTGAAAATGTTACGAGTCAAACCCAAACTTATGCAACGAGTGCGAATAATGGTTGGCAAACAGTACATGCTGGTGCAAATTCAACCTTAAGTACAAGCAGTAGTGGGGACTGTGGCAATAGTGGTACAGGAAGCTTTAGTACACTACGTGGCTGTCGCTATTATGTAGAAAATCGCACCAGAACAGATACAAAAACTTCAAGTAAGATTAGAAGTGCTTTTAATGATACAAGTAAAGTCTTACGATTTAGTACCCGTGAAACCTCAGATTCACCAAATGCATCAAATAATTTATATACACCAGCATTAGATGCTACAGGTGCTGTAGCACCGAAGTTTGCAGATACTGAAGGTTTGTATTTATACAATCCAAATATTAACTTAGTGTTAGGTAATTTATATCAACCCCTTATTTTAGGTTCTGATGGGAAAAACTTTAGTATAGAAATTGCACGAATTGCGAATAAGCCGGAAATATATAAACAGATCTACACCGATTACACTGGCGCTGATACTACATATAAAGGCTCTACTTGCAACGTTTATTCTTGTGCAAACCCTACGCATAGTAGTATTGCAATTGGGACAGTTTACAGTCCTGATAGTGGGAAAACCTTATTAGCAGATACAAGTGAAGGTGCAATTGGAGTTTCATTTGGTCGCTTAATTTCAACAGGTACACAGGTTTCTGGAACTTCTGCTGGTAGTCTTGTGTCATTGACTAACTCTGTGTCTGGAACGACCTCTGCAACCATGACAGAAGTCCGTTTCAAACAAAGACAACAGAATACTCAAACATGGAATCAAACCTATAGTTGTGGTTTATTTAATACAAGTTGTGGTTATAAAACAGCTGGTTATTTATATCAGTGGGAATATAACCAAGGTACAGGTACTTGGGTTATTACAAATCCAACAGCCAAGCCAGCAGATGCCGCAACTTGTTCTGGCGTATTAGGGTGCACAAGTACTTCTGGTTCTACGCCAATATATGGAACGGTTTCAAACCGCGATTGGAGTAATGCATCTATTCCTTGGCTGACTTCACGAAATGCCGTAGTCAACGATTTAATTGGAAGTAGTAATGGTACGACTGGCTATGTAATTCCAACTGCGAATCAGGCGCCTGCATTAAATAACATTACTCCTCTGAACAATTTAGGTTCTGCTGTGGTAGATGGTTTACTCATTCAGCATTTAAAACTCACCACAAAAGGTCTATAAGAGGAGGATAATGCGATGAAAAAAATAACTGCTTTGCTCCTTACTCTGTGTGCAACTGCGACTCATGCAGAGTTACAAACCTTGGATAATGATGCTTTACAGGCGATTAATGGCCAAGCTGGTGCTGATTTGTCTTTAATGCTCAATTTAAACCAAATCAGTAACGGTATATTTGATAATGGTAGCGGTGGTGTTTGTGAAAACCTTGAGTTCTGCCACATTGGATTAGCAATTAATAAGCGTTTTGTGCAAGCAGATGCGACTAAACCAAGTGGTTGGGCCGAAAATAGTGATAGTGGTAATAAACTTTGGTTAGTGTTTAAAGGCGTACAAGGAACTTTAAATATTCAAAAAATGGGTTTGGATGGTGCTGATTTAAAGTATCTTGATAAAACCAATACCGAAATTATAAAACCTGCGATTCAACTTAGTTTTAGTGCAGCACAGCCGATTTTAATCCGTAACTTTGGTTTTAACGCGTTATCTATTGAGCAAGATAACTTTACAAGCTCAACCACGACCCAAGGCTCAAGTACCAATATGTATGATTATGCATATTTCAAAAAGCCAACGTATGCGGCAACTGCAAATAGTGCAAATCAGCAAGTTGCAACGGCTACACCTTCAGCCTATGACTATGGACGTGAAACAGGCTTTATGGGCTTAATGATGAACGGAAATTTGGCAATTCAAGGAAAAGTCATGGTGTTTAGCTGTGATGGTAGCCATCCCCGTTGTTAACGCTTAATGTAGATTTCAAAGGAACTGAAGTGATGAACAAAAATAAAGAAAGTCACAGCTCAAAGTTTATTTTAAATACATTAGCAACCAGCATGTTGTTAGTGAGTGGGCAAGTGTTTGCTTTAGAAGCTTTAACAGATGCTGATTTGAGTGCGGTAAACGGTCAAGATGGAATCTCGATTCAAACGACTTTTAATGAAATTAATATTGATAATGCTTATTGGGATGACCATGCGGGCACACCAACAAGTGCTGATCAGGTTTTAAGAGCGCAAGCCAGTGGCGTAAAAATACAAAAAAGTAATGCGTCCACTCAAACCTTAGGAACAAACTACCGTTTAGATGTGGGAAGTAATACAGCTACAGGTAAAGCTGGAATTGATTTTTCTATGCAAAGTAGCCCATCCCTCATTACAGTAAATAGCGTTAAAGTTTGTAATAGCTCTGCTACATGCTCACCTACGCTAGGACAGTTGGCTATACAAACAACTTCTCCTTTAAATTTAGCACTGACTACTCAAGATGGTCTATTTAGTCCAAATAGCCAGTCAAATATGACATTAGGAATAAACAACGCAAATATTTATTTAGGACAGTTAGATGCACGAAGTCAGCTTAACCAACTAATTTTAAAGAATTTTAACTTTAATTTTGTTGGTAAAGGTGTCATGTTCATCGATCCCGTTAGGGGCATTGTTTTACAAACTAATACTGGATCAAATGTAGCTGCTGTTGGGCAAACACCAAGTACGACTTATGGTTATGTAGACTTTAATCGGGTAGCAGACTCAGCTTCGGGTTTAACAGCTGGTACGTATGTAGATAGCAATGGTAAAGCGACTAATTCGGGTCTTAACATTGAAGTAATGCTTAGCTCTAATGTTGATAAAACTAATCCTTATGGACTAGATGCGACCAATACACCGCAAAATTCAAAAGGTTTAATTCGGCTAGGTGCCAGTGGACGTATGGTAAATAGTTATTTACAAGTCCGTGGTATGGATGGCTCTTTAGACACTACAACTTTAGGTACTGCAAATACTGCTTCGGGTACGAGTTCAAGTAATAGTATTTTGGGTAATACTGGAATTGCCTTCCGAATGAAAGGTGAATTTACTAAAGATAATGATTCAATGCTGGGTTCAGATGGTAAAGCCACGACTTTAGAAATTGGTGGGGCCGGTTTAAATGCTTACGGTTTCGAGTTCGGCAATTTAACAGGTCTTAATTCAGCTACGCGCGGTTATTTTGATAGCGGAAATATTTATTTAAATCTTGCTGATACAAAAACCTTATTAATGCCAAATAATGCGACCTTAAACAGTATTCGTTTAGGGACGGGTACTTTAACAACCGCCGCCGATTATCAACATAATATTCACCGCGATACGGTGACTAATCCATTTAGTTTAATTCTTGCAATGCGTGGAGCAGAGTTTCAAGCATTTTCAAGACGAGGACGTTTTACCACAAGTGCAAATGTTGCTGCTGCCAATCAATTTGCAGATAATGGTTTAACTAACCAATGGGGCTTGGCTTTACCTTTTTATAATTTAAATGCTAATGCTGCAGTTTACGGTTTAGATGCGCCTGCAAATAGCGCTTTTTACTATACAAAAGATGCTAACGGTAAACCCATTCAAAATGTTGTAGGTACTTCCGGAACAACTTCGCGTTTAGGATTTGGTGTTGCTGTTGGAACAACAGGTCGAGATACAGGCGGTACAAAAACAACTTCAATTTTATTAATTGATGGTTCTCCAAATGCAAATAATGCAGGCAACCCTACCGACTATTACATGGGCTTACGTAATATCGATATGTTCTTAAAGGGTAATGGCAGTATTGGTTTAGAAAATGGCAGTCTCAATATTAGTTTAAGAGAGATGCTCATTGCTTTATCAACTGAAATTGCAGCGGGCTATTTACCAGGAGCTAAATATAAAACTTGTCCGGCAACAGGGTCTTGTACCTCACCAATTGATAACTTTGCCAGAAATAATGACGTTTTATTTGGCTTAAAACTACGCTTAGGTGGTGATTTAAATTTATCGATTGTGCCAAATAGTTCAATCGCTGATGGTAGTGCTTTAACTGTACTCGGTGACTTCACAATGCCAGCCACAGCAACTGGAAATACAGTTCAAATTAGTGACCCAATTGATGGTTCGGCAATTGGTTTTGATAATATTACCGGAAAGCTAGCGTTTAATACTGCTTTAGTAGTGGGTAAAGATACAGCAAGTGGTTTAGGTAAAGTGGGGGTAAATACCGCAGTCTACTTTAACCCTGATAAGAGTATTGACGGTGCTTTACGTGTTAAAGATATTAATTTCTATCCACCTTCAACAGGTGCAGGCGCACGTTTAGGTGAGCTTGCTATTACGGGTGGGCGTTTAAATAGTAACTTTAGCATCGTACCGAGAAATGGTGCTTTTAACTAATAAAGCAAAGTGGCGATATCGCCACTTTTTATAAAAATTTATTTTGAATGTGATTGGATTTGCATTCGTCGGGTTATATCGATAATTGTTTTGTACCCATCTATTATTCTGATAATCTGAACAAATAATAAACGTTTGTCTCTTAAGGATTAGAGCGACATGAAAAATAAAAATATAGTGTGCTGGTTATTACTTACCAGTAGTTCAAGTGTTTTTGCGATGCAGCCTTTGGATGACCAAAGTCTTTCAGCGGCGACAGGTCAAAATGGTTTAACGCTAGGCATTCAGGCCGATAAAGTTAAATTTAATCAGGTTGCATTGATTGATACCAATGGCATCGCCTCTACGTCTTACAATAGTAAAGCTGGTCTTGTCATTGCAGGGAACTCTACGAATCCTGTTCCAAGCATAGAATTTATTAAAGCAACTGTATCGACCAATCCTTCTTTTAATATTGCTATTGATACCGATGCAGGTGCGGGTAAGCCTTTTGTAAATTTAGCTGTCACGATGGGTAGTGACGTAAATGGGATTCGACTTACACCGTTTTCAGTTTATTTGGCACCTAACACTTCAGTATCTAGCCCTACTGATTATGCGGTGACTAGTTATGCGCCAAAATACATTTTTAGTTCGGGAACCACGGTAAATACAGGAGTAAAGGAGCTTGTTCGCTCTACAGGTAATCTTGATATTAACTTTGTGCAAACCAATAAACCTCGTTTAAACATTCAGTTGGGGCATGCTGCTCAGTCTGTTATGGTTAAATTTGGTGGAGCACTTCAATCTATTTGTTCTGCCGCTGCGGGTTGTCCAATTACGTTAGTGTCTGATACTACAGGTGCTTCATTTGGATTTAAATTTGCAGGAACAAATGCAGCTACAGGTTTTCTTCTTGATGGGTTTTATGCTGGGGTCGATCCAACAGGATTAACTTTTGGTAATACAGGTGCATCTAGTAAATTTGATGCATCGCTTAACAATGTCACTTTAGGAAATTTAGCAACACAAAGTACAACAACTTTTAATAATTTACCTAACGGGTCTATGGGGAGTTTTGGAGTTACAGGCGCTTCAGTGACTGACTTTAAAATGAAAGTAAGCGGTTTCTAAAAAATAATTACTTAACCTGAAATACCAAAATAGGGTGGCTATATCAACAGCCACCCTATTTTATAAATTTTAAGTATTTAACGATGAGATGAACTGGTTTGTTCTAATTGATGAACAATTTCATCTAAAGCTTTAATTCGTTTAACTTGGTCCCACAGTTCTTTCGCTTGAGGGTAGGCTTTGGTCATCATACCTAACCATTGTTTATAACGACCAACCATCCCAATTTCTGTTTTGGCTTGACCATTTAAAAAACGAATTTGTAAGTCAACGAGTTGTTCCCAACTAAATAATGCCTCATCCATATTATTACGAATGCATTGTGTTAAATCAGGAGTCGTCACAGCACCGCGACCAATCATTAAATCTTCACAACCAGATTGCTGTTGGCAGGCCTTTGCATCGGCATTGGTCCAGATTTCGCCGTTAGCAATGACATTAATTTTTAAAGCTTCTTTAATCGGTAGAATTTTTTCCCAATAAGCTGGTGGCGTATAGCCATCTGCTTTCGTTCGCGCATGTACTGTTAACCAGCTTGCGCCAGCATCTTCGACCGCATGGGCATTTTCCATGGTGTGGTTTTCATCGAGATAACCTAAACGCATTTTTGCTGAAACAGGAATATGTGCAGGTACAGCATCACGGACAGCTTTAATCAGCATATGTACCACGTCTGGTTCATCAAGAAGTACGGAACCACCTCGGTGTCGATTTACGGTTTTGGCAGGACAACCAAAATTAAGATCGATCGCAGGAGCACCTAGTTCAACCACTTTTGCTGCATTTGCTGCCAGCATATCTGGATTATTTCCTAAGAACTGCACATGAACAGGTGTACCTGCTGCTGTTTTACCGTCGCTCTTTAACTCAGGGCAAAAACTATAATAGATATGGTCTGGTAAAATACTGTCTGTAACTCGAATAAACTCGGTTACACACCAGTCGAAATCACCAACAGATGTGAGAGTATCCCGCATGATCGGGTCAGTTAAACCTTCCATTGGAGCGAGTATGAGTTTCACAGTCTGTGCCACCTGATTAAAACAAAAACAGCGTTATACGGGATATGTATAACGCTGTCTAGTAGTGCTGAAATTTTAATTGTTTTATCGGCCTAATATCATTTCGAGTACAAATTTACTGCCAATAAAACCAATTGCTAAAAGTGCAAAACCAATTAGGGTAAAACGAATCGCTTTTTGACCGCGCCATCCAAGTTTGTAGTGCCCAATCAATAATGAGCCATAAATAATCCATGAAATAATACTAAATACAGTTTTATGAGCGAGATGCTGAGCAAAGAAACTATCAACAGTTAAAAAGCCAAATGTGAGAGCGATAGTGAGTAAAATAAAACCAGTAATAATTAAGTCAAATAACAAGGATTCCATGGCCTGAATAGGCGGGAGTAAATTGACCCAAAAGCGTTTTTTTTGTTTCTTTTTGAGTTCACGATTTTGGAACCATATCAAGATCGCATGTATGGTTGCCATCAGTAAAACTGCATAGGCGGAAAGTGAAAGAATAATATGCGTATCTAGGCCTAACGAATGCTGTTCAATAAATTGATCAGGTTTACTAAAGCCAAAACCTAAAATAAGTCCAATCGCTGCTACAGGAATACCGAGTAAGTTTAAAGGTACAATTGGACGAAAAGTACTAAAAATTAAACTTAACAACAACATAAGCCATGATGTAAAAGAGACTAAATTAAAAACATCATAGTTAATTCCTAATGGTGTCAGCATGGCATTACATAAAACTGTACCGTGTAATAGCAGTGCCAAGGTTGTAACAAAAGCAAATAACCATGGGTTTGGTTCACGTTTTGACATTAAACGTATGAACAGATACCAGAAAGAAGTGGTATATGCGATGAGTGCCAAAATTGTGTAAACCAAGGGGAGGCTAATCATGTCAAACCTTTTTCAGGATTAATTCATCTAGATAAGATATAAATTCGCTGCGAACTAAAGTATCCTATAGCATTCTATGCATAAATTTTCTATTTCGAGAAAGATTTTTTTGCAACTAGCCATTTTAAGCGGATTTTGCAATGTTTGATACCTTAACAGAACGACTCACACAGAGTTTAAGAAATGTTACTGGCTCAGGGCAGCTGACCGAAGACAATATTAAAGATACCTTACGTGAAGTACGTATGGCTCTTCTTGAAGCCGATGTCGCGTTACCTGTAACTCGTGAATTTATCGCGAAAGTTAAGGAAGAGGCATTGGGCCAAGAAGTGATGACTCAGTTATCTCCAGGCCAGGCATTTGTAAAAATTGTTTATGACGAACTCACCAAGATGATGGGTGAGGCGAATGAAACACTGGATTTAAGTGCGAAACCTCCAGTTGTTGTATTACTTGCCGGTTTACAAGGTGCAGGTAAAACGACAACTGCTGCCAAGCTGGCACGTTTCTTAAAAGAACGTCAAAAGAAAAAAGTAATGACGGTTTCTGCCGACGTTTACCGTCCAGCAGCAATCAAACAGTTAGAAACTGTCTCGGCAGAAGTTGGTGCAGGCTTTATTCCATCAGATCCTTCTGAAAAGCCAATTGACATCGTTAACCGTGCAATTGAACAGGCAAAAATCCAGTTTGCTGATGTGTTGATTGTCGATACAGCGGGTCGTTTACATGTCGATGAAGACATGATGGACGAAATTAAAGAATTACATGCAGCAGTTAAGCCGACTGAAACGCTGTTCGTGGTTGATGCCATGACAGGTCAGGATGCTGCAAATACTGCTAAAGCATTTAACGATGCTTTAGCACTTACGGGTGTGATTCTTACCAAAACTGATGGTGATGCGCGTGGTGGTGCGGCACTTTCTGTACGTGCTATTACTGGTAAGCCAATCAAGTTCTTGGGTATGGGCGAAAAGCTTGATGCCTTAGAGCCATTCCATCCGGACCGTGTTGCTCAACGTATTTTAGGTATGGGTGACGTACTTTCTTTAGTCGAAGAAGTTGAACGTAAAATCGACAAAGAAAAAGCCGAAAAGATGGCGAAAAAATTGCAAAAAGGCGGAAGCTTCAACTTTGAAGATATGCTAATGCAATTTGAGCAAATGAAAAAAATGGGCGGCATGATGGGCTTCTTAGACAAGTTGCCTGGCATGAGCGGTGCAGGAATTCAGCAAGCAATTGAGCAAGCGAACCCTGAAAAACAAGTCAAAAAGATGGAAGCTATTATCCAGTCAATGACTGTTAAAGAGCGCCGTAACCCTGACCTGATGAACCCAAGTCGTAAAAAGCGTATTGCGGCAGGTTGTGGTATGGATGTTGCGGAAGTGAATAAACTCATTAAGCAACAAGCGCAAATGGCTAAAATGATGAAGAAATTTGCGAATCCATCTGGTATGAGCAAAATGATGCGTTCTTTAGGCAATATGCAAAAGCAGTTTGGCGGCGGCGGTGGCGGAATGGGACCACTGTTTGGTAACAACGACCAAAAGAAATAAATTCATAAAATAAAAGGCGCCTAGAGCGCCTTTTATTTTGTTCTGTGTTTTAGTCTTTAGGGTAATGAGCAATATATTGTTGCAACCCTTTAAGTAAAAGATCTGTTTCAACAGTAGGTTGGTACTTCTGTAGAAATTTAGCAAAAAGAGAGGCATCACCACCAGTCAGCAGCAGCTTTTTAGGAGATTGTTGCATAATATTTTCGATGGTACTAATCAGACCTAATAAAATACCGTGGTGTACTGCATCTACGGTGTTATTGCCTGGGTTCAGATTATCAAAAGCTGAATCTGGAATTTTAATACCTTTGGTATTTTGAATGAGTGCATCGCGCTGCAAATATAAATTAGGGAGGATGTAACCACCTAAATGTTGTTTGCCCTGCGTTAAATCAATCGTAAGCGCTGTTCCACATCCAATAATGCAATAGTTTTCTTGTTCCTCTGCAACAGCAAGTACTTGTAACCAGCGGTCAATCCCGAGCTGACTAGGAACTTCATAGCCACATTGTAGGCCTGCATATTCTGAGTGAACTTTGGCAAAAACCACTGGAATTTCAAGCCATTTTAAAATCTGCTGAATACGTTGGTTGTTCTCAGTATCGAGTACCGAAGAAATGCCAATGCGATGTAGACCTTGATGTTTAAAGTGTTGGATTAATCCAAGTAATAAATCGGCAGGAGACTGCAAATGTAACTCAGCTGCATGTTCAATAATTTGCTGATTTTCAGTAATCCAGTATTTTAAACGGGTGTTTCCGATATCAAGCCATAAACTTTTCATGGGGGAAAAATACCTGATTACTGAGTTGTCTGTGGTCTTAAACGACCTTGATAAAACTGCTGTGGCTCTGGAGTTTCAAGAATGACTGCACCTTCATTGGAGATTCCGACGAAACGGCCATGTATCAGTCCTTGACTATGTTCAAACTGAACTAACTGATTTAGCCAAGCTGCATGATGGTTAAAACGTCCTGCCAAGTTGTAGCAACCATGATCAAACCAGCGAGCTGCATTTTGAATTGCAATATAGAGTTCTGAAATGAGTTCAAGCCGACTCATTTGCTCTAGACCTAAATCTTCTAAAGAGGTGATTGGCTGGTCACTATCAGTCACTGGTGGTGTTTTTAAATTAATCCCTACGCCAACAATAGCCTGATGTTGGGAAAGTGGTTCGACCAAAATTCCACCCCATTTCCCATGCGCACTATACAAATCATTTGGCCATTTCACTTGTAAGCTTAAAGCTTGTAACTGCGGGATTTGCAAAATATTTAAAGCAACTTCAAGTGCTAAGCGACCATCTAAGGGTGTTCGAGTTTGCACCAATGTGCTTAAATAAATGTTTCCTTCAGGTGAAATCCACTGCCGTTGATGTTGACCTCGCCCTTGAGTTTGTTGAGCACTGCAAACCAAGCCTGTTGTAATGCCTTTTTGGGCAATTTCACGAATATCATCATTGGTCGAAGTTGTGGTTGCTTTTAATAAAACCACTTCTGGAAGCTGGTTTTTTGCGCTTAAAAGTTGTTGTAGTTGGCGAGTCTCTAAATCCATGTTGAATATGAGCAGAGTGGTAAAACATTTATGGAGTTAATCATATATTTACTCATTGGCGCAATTGCTGGTTTTACTGCCGGATTGTTTGGGGTTGGTGGTGGACTAATTATTGTACCAATCCTCTATGTTGTTTTTACCCAGTTGCACTATGACCCTGCGGTAATCATGCATATTGCAGTCGGAACATCGCTTGCCACCATTATTGTGACGTCATTTAGTTCAGTTTCTGCCCATCATAAAAAAGGTGCAGTACTTTGGCCTGTTTTTCGTAATTTGGCACCTGGGCTAGTGATTGGTTCATTCTTAGGGGCAGGTATTGCCGACCTCTTATCTGGTCAGCATTTACAGCTTCTTATTGGTGTTTTTGCTGTTGTAATGGCCTATCGTATGTTTAAAGGCGCAAATGTGGTTGTTGACCCATCACGCCAACTTCCTTCAACACCTATGCAATTTATGGCAGGTGGTGGCATTGGTATTGCCTCTGCAATTTTTGGTATTGGTGGCGGTAGCTTAACTGTTCCGTATTTAAACCGTCATGGCGTAGTCATACAAAAAGCAGTCGCGACTTCTGCCGCTTGTGGTTTACCTATTGCTGTAGCGGGTGCAATTGGCTTTATGTGGTTTGGTGCTAAAGAGCACATTTCTGTACCTAACACGATTGGTTATGTGCACATCTATGCATTTATTGGTATTAGTGTCATGAGTTTTGTGACGGCCAAACTTGGTGCCAAGGTTGCGCATGCTCTATCACCACAAATGCTAAAAAAATGCTTTGCTTGTTTACTCGTGGTGGTTGGAAGTTACTTTATTTATAAAGGCATTATGAATTAAAAATCGCTTTTATTTAGAAAAATATAGAAAAGGAAGCTTAGACTCACAAAGTTTAAGCTTTTTTTATTTGAAGCTTTTAAAAGTCTAAAGATAGGTTTTTTATCCGATTTAAGTATGGATTTTGGGTGGGTTGGCTTAAAATGCAATAAAATTGTCAGACAATGACATAGTTTTTAATAGATGGGATCAGTTAAAAACAAGAATGCGAAAGAAAAGCATGGATTAATGCATATAAAAAGTAGCGGGTGATTTATGAATCTCGAAGAGACAGAAAGTCTTTCTGAGCAAATTGTCAAATATATTAGCGAACAGATTATTAGCGGCGAATTGGTCGAAGGTGAACGCATACAAGAGCTTCGTATTGCGAAAGAGCTCGATGTAAGCAGGGGATCAGTTCGTGAAGCATTATTATTACTCGAACGTACGCATTTAATTGAAATTTTTCCGCGTCGCGGTGCAATTGTCTCAGAAATGTCTGCACAACAAGTGAAAGCACTGTTTGATACAAACGTAATGCTACTAGGACACATTGTGCAACGCATCAGTGAAACATGGCGTGCACACGAAGCTGATCAATTACAGCTGTTACAAGAACAATTATTTGAGCATGTAAAAGCAGGCGATATCGAAAAATTCTACGATGCCATTTTCCAATATCTGGCTGAACAGCAAGATATGGTGGGTAATCCTTACCTAATGAAATTCTATAAAGAATTACTACCTTCACTACGTCGCAGTTATTTTTTGACCTTAAATACCTCTAAGCGGGAACTACAAGAAGCGTTTGCATTATTTAAACTCGTGACTGATGCAATTTTGATCCGAAAATCACAACAAGCCGCTTTATTTATGGAAGATTTTTGTCGACACTTACGTAACCTTGTGTTGGAATCGCTGACACGAATGAAACAGATTGAATTGGCTTGGGCGAGACGCTCACGCCGTTAGTTAGGGCATTATGCGTTTAAGCAGTTTAAAACTTTCCGGCTTTAAATCTTTTGCAGATAGTACAACTTTAAATTTTAAGGCGAACCGCACAGCAGTGGTTGGTCCAAATGGTTGTGGCAAATCCAATGTTATTGATGCAATCCGCTGGGTGATGGGTGAGTCAAACGCTCGTCAACTTCGTGGTGGTAGCATGCAAGATGTTATTTTTACCGGAACATCCAAGCGTAAGCCAGTGGGTGTAGCCAGTGTGGAACTGCGTTTTGACAATACCTACGGCAAATTAGGTGGAGCCTATAACGCTTATAATGAGCTTGCTGTTCGTCGTCAGGTCACCCGTGAAGGTAAGTCGGAATATTTTTTAAATGGTACACGTTGTCGTCGTCGTGATATTACCGACATTTTCTTGGGAACGGGTTTAGGACCACGTTCTTATGCTGTGATTGAACAGGGCATGATTAACCGTTTGGTTGATGCCAAACCTGAAGAAATGCGTATTTTCATTGAAGAAGCAGCGGGTGTCTCTCGTTATCAGGCGCGTCGCCGTGAAACTCTGCAGCATCTTGAACATACTGAGCAAAACCTTTCACGTTTAGAAGATATTGCGCTTGAGTTAAAATCACAGCTTAAAACGCTAAAACGCCAGTCAGAAACTGCGGTTCAATATAAAACCTTAGAAAGTCAGATTCGTACCCTAAAAATTGAAATTTTGTCTTTTCAGGCAGATAAAAGTGTACGCCTACAAGAAGAATATACAGTCCAAATGAACGAACTGGGCGAAACTTTTAAGTTAGTTCGCTCTGAGTTAAGTACAATTGAACATGATTTAGAATCGACCAGTGCTTTATTTCAGCGACTTATTCAGCAATCTTCCCCACTACAACAAGAGTGGCAGCAAGCTGAAAAGAAACTGTCTGAACTTAAAATGACTCTAGAACAAAAACAGAGTTTATTTCAGCAAAATAGTACGACACTGGTTCAATTAGAACAGCAAAAAGCTCAGACGAAAGAGCGTTTACAACTTTCCGAACTACAGCTTGAAACACTGAATAATCAGTTAGAAGAACAAACTGAAGCTTTAACAACGATTGAACATACCGCAGCCGAAGCAGAACAAAACTTTGCTGGTTTACAAGCACAGCAAAAACAAGCACAGCAACAGTTTGAACAAGTAAAAGTTCAAGTTGAAAAACAACAGCAGCAAAAAATGCAAATGTCTGCTCACATTGAGCAACTAGGCAAAAATGTTCAGCGTATTGAACAGCAAAAAGAAACGCTGCAACATCAGGCAAACCAGATTCAATCGCAAGTACACGAAGATGAACAAGGCGAACTTGAGCAACTACAGCAGCAGCTTGGTCGTGAAATCTCAACGTTAGAGGCTGAAATTGAGCAATCTGTGCAACAGATTGAACAGTCTCAACAAGCGCATCAGGCAACCAAAAATCAGCAACAAACACTGAAAACAGAAATACAGGTTTTATTATCTGAGCAGAAAAACTTAAGCCAGCTTGTTGCTAAACAAAGTCCAAAGCAAAACCAAGATACGCTACGTTTAATGCAGGCTTTAGAGTTAACGGAGCAGGGTAAGCCACACGCGCAGATTATTGAAAAGTTTTTAGCAAAATGGTTACAGGCGCAAATTGTTGAAACCGAACAAGTCTTTCAGGAAGGAATTGCTCGCCAGTTAAAGCCTTCAGAACAAACAAGCAAATTTAAAGTAAATTTGGCCTGTTTAAATGACTGGATTGCGTCACCGCAGCTTTCAATTTTTTCAAATGTAGCAATTGCGCAAAATTTATCTGATGCTTTAAATGAGCAAAAGCAACTACAACATGGCCAGTCTGTTTTGACTTTAGATGGCTATCATGTCGGGCAGGATTGGGTAATTGCTCTTATGTATGATGACGAAAGTCAAAGTGCGCAAGGTATGCTTAGTCATCGTATTCGTCTAGATGAAATTGAACAAGTTCTTCAAAAGCAGCAACCTGAACTACAAGCATTAGATCAAATTACAGTTCAGCAAAAAGAAAAACTTGCACAGGTACAAGCTGACTTACACCAGAAACAACAGGTTATTAAACAAAAACAAAAAGACTTGCAGCAGCTAGACGTGCAAATTGCTAAACAGCAAACTGCGGCACAAGCATTTTTACTGCAAAAACAGCAATTGAAAGATCAGTTAGCTCAGTTAGACATGCAGCTTGAAGAAGATGCAATGCAAAAAGACGATCTTGAAATTGATTTGCATGCGCTTGCGATGAAGCTAGAAACCATTTTACCTGACTATAAAACTTTGCAATTTCAGGTAGAAGAATTAACAGAGAAGCTTGAAGAACAGCAACAAGTCTTACAACAGCAACAACAAGAGCGCGAAATTTTACGTCGTAACAGCACGCAGACGACTCAACAAATCGAGTTGCTTGAAAAAGATATTTCGTTCTTGCAGAGTCAATATCAACAAATTGCAGCTCAAATGGAACAGGCGAAAAAGTTTGTTGACCCTATTCAGTTAGAGTTACCAAATCTTGAGTCAGAATTTCAGCAACAATTTGCTCAAACTGAAAAGTTGCAAAAGAACTGGAATGAATGGCAGCTTGAACTCAATAGTGTGCAGGAAAAACAACAAACCCTGACAGATCAGCGCCATCAGTACCAACAGCAAGATGAAAAACTCAGAGAGCAGCTTGAAGCCAAACGTTTAGCATGGCAAGCAGCTAAGTCGGACCGTGAGCACTATCAAGAGCAGTTAAAAGAGTTAAATGCCGAACTTCAAACGGGCTTGAAAATAGATTTAACCGAGCACCAGCAAAAACTGGAAAAGGTACAAAAGCAGTTTGAAAAAATCGGTGCAGTTAATTTGGCAGCTTCACAAGAGTTTGAAGAAGTTTCTCAGCGTTTTGATGATTTGAGCCACCAAATCCAAGACTTAGAAAATACGGTAACTCAGTTAAAAGATGCGATGAAAAGTATTGACCAAGAAACCCGTAAGCTGTTTATGACAACTTTTGACCAGATCAATCAAGAGTTGCAAAACCTGTTTCCAAAGGTTTTTAATGGTGGTGAGGCAAGTTTAAGTCTGGAAGATGACTGGCAATCTGGGGTTAAGCTCATGGCGAGACCACCTGGAAAGAAAAATAGTTCTCTAGCATTACTTTCCGGTGGAGAAAAAGCGTTAACGGCGTTAGCATTAGTATTTGCTATTTTCAGGTTAAACCCAGCACCGTTTTGTGTACTCGATGAAGTAGATGCACCACTCGATGATGCGAATGTACAGAGATATTGTAATTTGGTAAAAGAGCTTTCTGAACATGTACAATTCATTTACATTACACATAATAAGCTGGCGATGACCATGGCAACTGACTTGTTGGGTGTTACTATGCCTGAACCGGGCACATCAAAATTAGTCACTGTCAATTTAGAACAGGCAAAAGAATACGGGTTAGTTTCGGAGTCATAGAATGGAAATCAATACGATTATTGGCATCGTTGTTGCCATTATTATCATGCTAGTTGGCTTAAGAATGATTTTAAAAAAGCCGAACCACGCTGAACCCTCGCTAGACAGTGATTTGCATATTAATCCTGAAAGTAATCAACCGGTTATTCCTCGTCATGTACGAGACCAACTTGAACAGCCTGAAGCGGTCGCAGCATCAGCAAATGTGGCTGAACGAGTGGAACCAACTTTAAGCGAGCCAGTACAACTAGAAGAAAAGGAAACAAAAGAAGTAGAACAAGTTCAAATAGACCAGACACCAGCACCCGTTGTAAATACGCCAGTAGAAGAAGTTAAAGCTGAAGAAACTACTGTAAGTCCAACTGCAAGTGAAAATAGTTCAGTTGAGTTAACTGATACTGTTTCTGCTGCACCAGAAGCTACAAGCTCATCTGAACAAAAAGTTGTAGAAGATCAGCCAAAAACTGAACCAGAATTAAGTTTAAATCCAAATATTGAAACTGCTGAAATTGCTGAATTTGAAGGTGAAAGTAATATTTTGGATGTTCATTTACATGAGCAACAACGTTATGACGATGAAAGTGCATTAGCAGTAGCAGAGCAAATTATTGCATTAAATGTTTATCCGAATCCGCGCCGTGCGTTATCGGGTGATAAAGCGCTGAAAGTGCTTTTAAAATATGGCCTACGTTACGGTGAAATGTCTTGTTTCCATCGTTATGAAAATACCGATGAACCAAGTGCACTCATGTTCTCTGTACTTCGTATGACAGATAACGGTCCAGCTGGTTTTGATTTAGAAACTTTATCTGCTGAACAAGTTCAAGGCTTGGCATTTTTCCTTGCACTTCCAAACAGTAAAGCTGTGACTGGTTTTGACATGATGACCAGTATTGCAGGCCTAATTGCTCGTGAAATTGATGGTAAGGTTTATGATGAAAATAACCTTGAGTTTACGCCACAGTTAAAAGAACATTGGCGCCATCATGTGATTGATTATCGTCCTGCACAGGCAACAGCCTAGTTTAAATTTTTTGTATAGGTTGCGATAATTGCAACATATCTAGTCGCAGCTCAGGGTGGAGAAATTTCCACCCTTTTTTATGGTGAATAATATAATGGCAATAACTTCCGTGATCGAACAGATGCGTCAGCTTATTCAACTGATTGCAAAGCATAACCATGCCTACTATGTCATGGATCAGCCGACCATCTCGGACAGTGAATACGATCATTTATTTCATCAGCTAAAAGCTTTAGAAGAGCAAAATCCTGAACTTATCCAAGCTGATTCACCAACAACGAAAGTAGGTGGACAAGCACTTTCAAAATTTGAGAGTGTGACTCATGTGGTGCCAATGCTTTCACTGGGCAACGTATTTAAGCAAGAAGATTTATTTGCATTTGCACGCCGTGTAGAAGAGCGACTACCAAACCAAAAAGTACAATACGAAGTTGAGTTAAAACTTGATGGTCTTGCGATTTCTCTATGGTATGAAAATGGAGTCCTAGTTCGTGGTGTAACGCGTGGCGATGGTGAAACGGGCGAAGACATTACACAAAATGTAAAAACTATTCGTAACTTGCCTAAAGTTCTGCACTCTGAAAAGTACGAAATTCCACGGTTGCTCGAAGTTCGTGGCGAAGTACTCATGCCGAAGTCTGGTTTTGAAAAACTCAATGCTGACCAAGAAGCAAAAGGCGAGAAAACCTTTGCTAACCCTCGAAATGCAGCAGCAGGAAGTTTAAGACAGCTAGATCCAAATATTGCTGCTAGTCGACCTTTAGCATTTTACGCATATGGTATTGCGCAGTGTGAGCCAAATCATAACTTAACGACCATGCATGATAGTTTGCAATGGCTAACAGAGCTTGGATTCCAAATTGCTGAGCGTCAATACTTGTGTAACTCAATTCAAGAAGTACAGCAGCGCTATGAACAAATTCAGCAAGAGCGTCCAAGTCTCAAAGTTGAAATTGATGGCATGGTGGTTAAAGTCGATGACCTTAAACAGCAACAGCAACTTGGTTTCTTAAGCCGTGAACCACGCTGGGCAACCGCCTATAAATTCCCTGCACAAGCGGCACTGACTACTGTTGAGCAGATTGACTGGCAAGTAGGCCGTACTGGGACTTTAACACCTGTAGCACGCTTAAACCCTGTTTTTGTGGGTGGTGTGACTGTTTCTAATGTGACTTTGCATAATATTGGTGAAATTCATCGTCTAGATGTACGCGTTGGAGATACGGTAAGTGTTTATCGTACGGGTGACGTTATTCCTAAAGTAGAAAAAGTTTGGCCAGAGTTCCGTCATGCTGAAGCAGAGATTGTTCATTTACCAGAAAACTGTCCTGTATGTGCATCTCCTGTAGTTATGCCTGAAGGTGAGGCTCTTGCACGTTGTTCTGGTGGTTTATATTGTGCTGCACAGCGTATTGAGGCTATTCGTCACTTTGTATCGCGTAAAGCTCTGGATATTGAAGGTTTGGGTGATCGTTGGGTTGAGTCTTTATTACACCTCGATTTACTCAAAGATGTTGCTGATATTTACCATTTACATGAACACAGAGAAACGCTGTTGGGTATTGAAAAAATGGGTGAAAAGTCGGTACAGAACCTTATTGATGCCATTGAAGCCAGTAAGAAAACAACGCTTGCGCGTTTTATTTATGCCTTAGGTATTCGTGGGGTGGGTGAGACAACTGCCAGAATGTTAGCCAATACATTCCAGACATTAGAGGCTCTTAAAGCTGCTGATATTGAAGCTTTGAAGAAAACCCCAGATGTCGGTGATATTACCGCTGAGTGGATTGCTGATTTCTTCTTGGCACCGCATAACATTGAAGTACTTGATCGTTTAATTGCTGCTGGTATTCATTGGGATGCACCAACAGCACCAACACGACAACCATTAAACGGTGAAAGCTGGGTACTTACAGGTACACTAGAGCAAATGACACGTGATCAGGCGACTCAAATGCTGCAAGCATTAGGTGCACGTGTAAGTGGTAGTGTATCGAGTAAAACTAAATGTGTGGTTGCGGGTGAAAAGGCTGGTTCAAAACTAGAAAAAGCAGCGAAATTAGGTATTCCTGTCATGAATGAAACAGACTTCTTATCGCTTATGGCGGGTTATGGGCAGACTTTGAGCTAAAAGTCTTAGCGAAATAAGAACCATTGATTTTAGTTACAAATTTATAAATTGATGGTTCATGCCATTTTTAAACGCTTGTTTGAGCTTATAAATCGGACAAGCGTTTCTTTTTGCAGAGGAAATTTAAATAACTTAAACTGCAAATGCGTATGTTTCTCATTTTAATTTGATAAAAATCATAAACTTAACTATTTTTTGTTTTGCAATCATTTTTAAGTTTGCCCATAATAGACTCATACGATAGGAGATTTATTATGCGTGGCAATCCAGAAGTCATAGACTATTTAAATATGCTCATTGGCGGAGAGTTGGCTGCCCGTGATCAATATTTAATCCATTCTCGTATGTATGAGGATTGGGGTCTAAATAAGATTTATGAGCGTATTGACCATGAGATGCAAGAAGAAGCTTCTCATGCCGATGCAATTATTCGTCGTGTATTGTTTTTAGGTGCCAAACCAAACATGCACCGTGAAGATATCAATGTCGGTACAGACGTTGTATCTTGCTTAAAAGCTGATTTAGCACTTGAATATCACGTGCGTGAAAAATTAGCGACAGGTATTAAACTGTGTGAAGAAAAAGGCGACTACATTAGTCGTGACATGTTACGTCAACAATTATCAGATACCGAAGAAGACCATACTTACTGGCTTGAAAAACAGTTGCGTTTAATTGAACTGATTGGCCTACAAAATTATATTCAGTCTCAAATTTAATGATTTGAAGAACCCAGCTTAAGCTGGGTTTTTTATTCACTCGTTTTAATAAAACAAAGTCACTGCTAGACGTTAATATTGTCAAATTGAATATATTCAAAGCCTTACTATATAAGGCTTTGGCAGTTACAAAAAAGTCAGAAAAATTGTGTCAGACCCCATGTTTTTTTTATGGAATTGGATATAATTTCGCCAATAAAAACCCTTGCCTGAAACTTAATATGGCAAGGGTTTTTCTATGGGGAATCGGTTGGTATGGATCGCCAATGGTTTTATGGTGAGCTTCGCGTATATGTTATTTTCCAAGTCTGCTGTTTTAGATACAGCTTCTCTCTTAAGTACACAACGATTAGCAACTCGTCTCAGCTTTTTTAGCTTGGGCTTTGCGATATCTGCTTGGGCACCACTCATTCCTTATGCACAGCAACGCTTAAACCTAAATCATGCAAATTTTGGTCTATTGCTGCTTTGCATGGGAATCGGTTCAATGATCGCTATGCCTGCGACAGGGGCTTTAGTTAAGCGTTGGGGATGCCGTCCATTAATTGCAGTGGCAACCATACTTTTAATGGTGTTATTACCAAGTTTAACGATCTGGCATAGTCTTGTATCGATGGCTGTGGCGTTATTTATTTTTGGTACAGCAGCAGGCAGCCTTGGCGTTGCTATCAATTTGCAGGCAGTTGTGGTGGAAAAACACAGCTTACGTGCGCTCATGTCTAGTTTCCACGGTATGTGCAGCCTTGGTGGTTTAATAGGTGCCATGCTTGTCACCACGCTACTAGCAATTGGCCTTTCACCACTCATGAGTACGCTGTCTGTGGTCATGATTTTACTGGTCGTTAGCTTTGTTGCTATTCCATCTGCTTTAACAACATTTGAGCAAGATGAACAAGGTGCAGCTGAAATAACTGACGCACCTAAAAAAACTTCGCGCCCGAATGGCACTATTCTCTTGATTGGAATGATGTGTTTTATTGCCTTCTTGTCAGAAGGTGCAGCAATGGACTGGGGTGGTATTTATTTGACTAGTAAATATCAGCTGAATCCTGCCTTTGCGGGGCTGGCTTATACATTCTTTGCACTTAGTATGACAAGTGGTCGTTTTGCAGGACATCTCTTGTTAAAACAATGGGGGGAGAAAACCATTGTGACCTATAGTGCAATTGTTGCCGCGCTTGCTATGGTCACTATTGTGATGGCACCTGTTTGGCAAGTTGTAGTATTGGGTTATGCACTTTTAGGTTTAGGCTGCTCTAACATTGTGCCTGTTATGTTTTCTCGTGTTGGCCGTCAAAATGACATGCCTAAAGCAGCGGCGCTTTCTTTGGTTTCAACTATTGCATACACAGGGTCATTAAGTGGTCCAGCTTTAATCGGTTTAATTGGTCAGTGGACTAGTCTAACCACAGTCCTATCTGGGGTAGCTGTTTTATTAATCATGATTGCTGTACTAAATCGCTTTACGCTTGTGAAGGCAAAGTAACTTAAGCTAACTCCCCAGCCGAAAAGAACATCGAGAAAAACTTCTCGATGTTCTATAAGTGTGAATTATTATAAGACATGATAAGTGGGTAAATACTTATCTTGTAATGAGAATTTAGATTTCGTGAAAGTCGGAGCATTTTCTAAATCTTTCAAGAAATTATTACGCCAATCACTCAAGTCCGTGGTTGCTAAACCCTCTATTAACTGTTCATAACGATTAATACGTTCAGCTTTAGACATCTCTAAAGCGGTTTTTAGAGTATCCATCATTGCTGCTCGATCTATTGGGTCAACAATCAAGGCCTGAGTCATTTGTTCAGCTGCACCAGCATATTTAGATAAAATTAGTACACCTGGGTTTTCTGGATCTTGAGCCGCAATATATTCTTTTGCGACCAAATTCATACCATCACGTAGTGAGCTAATCCAACAAATATCAGAATTGCGATAAATATGCATTAGGCTGTCATGTTTAACGGTGTCATAGCAGCAATCAATTGGACGCCAGTCTTCCTGTGCAAACTCTTGATTAATCAGCTCTAGCTTGGTTTTAAAACGTTGATATAAACGTTGATAAGCTGGAATATCTGTACGTGAAGGTGTTGCAACTTGTAGATGACGTACTAGCCTATGATATTCAGGATTGGTTTCCAAGAAGGTTGCAAATGCATTGAAACGCTCAAGTAGACCTTTTGAATAATCAATACGGTCAACACCGATAATAGTTTTTTGACGTGGAATATCTTCAAAGTTAAATACATTTGCTGTTTGAAATGCCTGTTGGGCTTGGCGCTGAATAAGTTTAGGTTGTACACCAATAGGGTAGGACTTAATCAATACTTGACGCTTTTTATAACTGATTCGGTCGCTTAGTATTTTTTGAGCTTCAAGTAAGCCCATACAGGTTTGCATACATGTGTTTTGGTCAGCTTGGGTTTGTAGACCAACTACATCATATTGGCAAAGGTCTTGTACTAGTTGTAACGCAACTGGAATTTTGCGCCAAATGTTTAAGCTTGCAAAAGGAATATGTAAAAAGAAACCGAATTTATTCTGCATTCCTAATTCGCGGCAATGACGAGCTACACTAAAAAAGTGATAGTCATGCACCCAAATAACATCATCCGGCTGAGCAATTTGTTTTAATTGTTCAGCAAATAAACGATTGACCCGTTGGTAAGTATTATATTCTTCAGCATCATATTCAATCAGATCGTCTCTATGATGCATAGCAGGCCATAAGACCTTGTTAGCAAAACCGCAGTAATACTGTGCATATTGCTGATGTGTAAGAGGGCAGGTAATGTAGTCAATTCCATGAGAATATGCCTGATCGAATTCAG
Organism: Acinetobacter sp. GG2; assembly: GCF_000292385.1. Taxonomy (NCBI): domain Bacteria; kingdom Pseudomonadati; phylum Pseudomonadota; class Gammaproteobacteria; order Moraxellales; family Moraxellaceae; genus Acinetobacter; species Acinetobacter sp. GG2. The sequence goes on along the minus strand of NZ_ALOW01000025.1, from coordinate 21,633 downwards.
GCGCTTCAGTATCGGTAACTTGTTGACCATTCCAGCCCAACCAAATACCGTTACTGTCATTTAATGCGTCTTGTACAGCTACTGCAAGGCCACCTGCTGAAGCCTTACCTGATGGCATACTTATTCGATTCGATAACACGATTAATTTAGACATATTTGTTCTCCATTCTGATCTTGACTATTTTTGACGTATAACTTTTTTATTTTTTCGAGAAAGAAAAAAAGAAAATTAGAAACGCTGTTAATATCTTTTAATCTATATTGAGCTTCTGTTTCACCAGAACCTACTTTAATTGAAGTGCCAAACTGTTGATTAATAAATATGAAACCCGATTCATCTGTTAAGTCATCTCCTATAAATATCGGATGAATTAACGGTAAATTAAGATGATTTAATATAGTTTGAATTGCTTTGCCTTTATCTGCCTGTTTAGGTACTAATTCAACTACAAATTTTCCTCTATTTAATTTTAGTTGAGGATGAAAATATTTAACCTGTTGCATAATATAAATTGCATTATTTTCTAATTCTGGATTTTTTCGATAATGTAAAGCAATAGAATATCCTTTATCCTCAATTAATAAATCGGGATATTTTTCACAAGATTTTATAATATCTTCTTTTAATTTATTAAAATTAATATCACTTAAGTCTGGGCGAATATAAGTGCTAGAGTCAAAACAAATATCTAAACCATGTAGTCCAGCTATAGGAACTTCAATAGACTGAAGCAGCTTACTAGCCGTTTCAACATCGCGACCTGTTACAGCAACCACTGGTATATTTAATTCAATAATTTTTTTTATAACTTCTAATGTAGTATTAGGAATAAAACTATGTTCAGGATGAATTTGAAATGGAGCTAATGTTCCATCAATATCTAGAAATAAACAATAATTTTTATCTGAAGGTAAGGTATTTATAATATCATTGGGTGTAACAAAATATGTATCTTTTTTTCTCCCATCAGATATTATACTTTGACTATTCATATTAACCTGCCCAATATTTTGATCATTAATTAATCTTCTATCATTAAAATGAATTAATGAGTCATTTTTTTTAATAAAAAAACATAAGTATTAACATTGATTACATTGCACAATGGATTTATGGGTGAAGTGTGGATTATGTTGTTTTTTGATTTGCTTCAATGTTTAGATAATTAAAGTTTTGTATGTTTCATATGAATAATTTAGGCTTTACTTATCAATATATTTCAGAATATTAAATACCTCTAAATGTCTGATTTTACTTTGTGAAATTTAATTTTTATGTTGATTTTAAAAGATATTTAAAATTGATATTAATATATAATCTTGCAAAAGTTGGCTGTGGACAGGTATATGAAGTTACAAAATAAAATTTTATTGATTACAGGGTGGGGAGTAGGCATAGAACCTTTGCAATCACTTAAATTGCACATGGAAAAAGCTGGTTTTGAAACACAACTGATTAATATTTTTAATGTTTTAGATCGTAACTTTCAAGCACAGCTTGATTTAGTTGCTGAAGTTGATGTAGTAATAGGCTGGTCCTTAGGTGGGCAGTTAGCAACTCAACTGGTTGATATTTTTTACAAGCAAACAGGGCAAACAAAAACTTTAATTACGCTCGCATCGAATCCATGTTTCGTTGCTCATGATAATTGGCAAACCGCAATGCCTGCTGATGTATTTAGTCAATTTAAAGGGTCTCTTTTACAGAACCCGAAAGCCACTTTAAAGCGTTTTTATTATTTGATTACACTTGGCTCATCTCAAGCGAAACAAGATTGGATGAGTGTACAAAACATCGCAAATCCACCCGCACAGGAAATACTGGTAGACGGTTTAAAAATGCTAGAACAGTTAAACTTAGTAGATAACTTGAAAAACTATTCAGGTCTACAGCTTCATCTGTTTGCTGAGCAAGACAATGTCATTCCTTGCAAAATTATCGAGAATTTTAAGGATTTCGCTACAGAAAACATGACTTATAAGTTACTAAAAGACGCTACCCACGCTTTTCCGTACTTACAGGTAGAAAGAACAATTGAAGAAATCTGCCAATTTTTAACAATTCATCAGCAAAGTTAATAAGCTTTGATTGATATCGCAATTTTCTTTCATTATTAACAGGTTTAACATGTGTTCAATGAGAGATTTGAACGCTGTAAAAGGGTATAGAGGATGACCGATAATTTTGATTTGGAACATATTTGGCATCCATATACTTCAATGACCCAACCGTTACCAACATTCAAAGTTAAGCGTGCTTATGGTGCGACCATTGAACTCGATGATGGTAGAACTTTAATTGATGGCATGTCCTCTTGGTGGTGTGCAATTCACGGCTATAATCATCCTGAACTCAATCAGGCAGTGACCGATCAATTACAGAACATGTCACATATCATGTTTGGTGGGCTAACCCATGATCCTGCGATTGAACTTGGTAAAATTCTTTTAAAAATTACACCGCCAAGTCTCGATAAAATTTTCTATGCAGATTCAGGGTCGGTTGCCGTTGAAGTTGCTTTGAAAATGGCTGTGCAATTTTGGACAGCCCAAGGCCAACCACAAAAAACAAATTTTATTACCACACGTTCTGGTTACCACGGTGATACATGGAATGCGATGTCTGTATGTGATCCAGTTACAGGTATGCATCAAATTTTTGGTACCAGCTTACCGAACCGTCTTTTCGTGGCTGCACCACAAACTAAATTCCATGAAGAATGGAACCAAAAAGATATTGCCGAGCTAGAACAAGCCATTCAGCAAAATCATGAACATCTTGCCGCACTCATTATTGAACCAATTGTTCAAGGTGCAGGGGGCATGCGTTTTTATCATCCTGAATATTTACGTCAGGCTAAGGCGCTTTGTGAGAAATATCATCTGTTATTAATTTTTGATGAAATCGCTACTGGCTTTGGCCGTACCGGTAAGCTTTTTGCGTGGGAACATGCTCAAGTCGAACCAGATATTATGTGCCTAGGTAAAGGATTAACAGGCGGCTATATGACGTTATCTGCGACTTTAACTACAAAGCATGTCGCAGAAACGATTAGTCGCGGTGAGGCTGGAGTATTTATGCACGGCCCAACCTTTATGGCCAATCCGCTTGCTTGTGCTGTTGCCTTAAAAAGTACGCAATTATTAATTGAGCAAGATTGGCAGGCCAATATTAAGCGAATTGAACAACAGCTTAGCCAACATTTAGTGCCTTTAAATCAGCTTGATTATGTTGCTGATGTACGAGTGCTGGGTGCAATTGGCGTAGTAGAGCTCACCTTTAATGTTGATATGAAAACTTTACAGCAACAATTTGTAGACCGTGGAATTTGGATTCGCCCTTTTGGCAAACTGGTTTATGTGATGCCACCTTATGTTATTACTCAACAAGAGCTAAGCGTTTTGCTTGAACAATTGGTTGAAGTTGTTAAAACATTGCAGGGAGCGCATTAATATGTCATTGCTTGATCATTTTGCTACCGAGTTAGATGAGTTAAAACAACAAGGTAATTTCAGACAATTTACTCAAAATGTGCAGCATGACCGTTTTATTACTATTCAAAATAAAACAATGCTCAACTTAGCTTCAAATGATTATCTTGGACTGGCGGCTGATCTTAATCTTCGTCAAGAGTTTTTAGATAGCTTGCCGTTAGAGCGGAGCTATTTTAGTTCTTCATCGGCCCGTTTATTGACGGGTAACTTTGATGAATATGAACAGTTGGAAAATAGCCTAAGCCAAGCATTTGGTGGTCGGTCGGCTTTACTATTTAATAGTGGCTATCACATGAATATTGGTATTTTGCCAGCTGTTTCTGATAGCAAAACTTTAATTTTGGCAGATAAATTAGTCCATGCCAGTATGATTGACGGGATTCGGTTGTCTGGTGCGCAGTATGTACGTTATCGCCATAACGATTTACAGCACTTAGAACAACTTCTGCAAAAGTATCATGATGATGACAAGATTGAACGAATCATTGTGGTCACAGAAAGTATTTTTAGTATGGATGGTGATGAAACGGACTTAGCTGCATTAGTCCAGCTTAAAAAACGTTTTGCTAAAACCATGCTTTATGTCGATGAGGCACACTCAATTGGTGTACGTGGTCAGCAAGGTTTGGGATGTGCTGAACAATATAATGTCATTCAGGAAATTGATTTTCTAGTTGGTACCTTCGGTAAAGCATTGGCAGCAGTCGGTGGTTACATTATTTGCGATCCAATTATTAAAGATTATCTCATTAATAAAATGCGTCCGCTTATTTTTACGACCTCTCAACCTCCTATTATTGTAGCCTGGGTAAACTTTATATTCCAAAAAGTATTAGTTGCTCAACCTCAGCGTGAACACTTAAAAAATATTAGCCAATATCTTCAACAAGCTGTTGTACAAAAGGGTTATGTAAGTCCGTCGACTAGTCATATTGTTCCAATTATTGTGGGAGAGAGTCAGGCTGCGATCGATAAGGCAAAACACGTTCAAGAAAGCGGCTTTTATGCCATGCCTGTACGCCCACCAACAGTACCTAAAAATAGTTCACGTTTGCGTATTTCTTTAACGTCAATGGTCGAACAACGCGAGCTTGAAGCACTGGTGAGTTTTCTGTGAGTCTGAATAAAAACTTAGTTGCCGAGCGTTTTGCTAAAGCAGGGCAAAGCTATTCAGAGCATGCGGTTGTTCAAAAACAAATTTGCCAAAATTTAACGGGCTTACTAAAGCAGTTTTGCCCAAGTACGATGTCACGTGTTTTTGAAATTGGTTGTGGTTCTGGCAATTTAACTCGTCTGCTTGTTGAAGCTTTTCAAATTGAAGATTTAATTTTGAATGATCTGTACTCAGAGGTGCAGACGCACTTCAATCATCAAGAAAATTTGAAATGGTTGATTGGGGATATTGAAACTTTAGATTTGCCCCAACAGCTCGATATGATTGTTTCAGGTTCGGCTTTGCAATGGATGCAAGATTTACCGCGTTTGCTTAAGCGTTGTAATGATGCTTTAAATGACAGTGGTTGGCTATGCTTTTCAACATTTGGCCCTAAGAACCTATTTGAAATTAAAGAGCTAACTGGACAAGGTTTAAGTTATTGGAATCTTGAAAGTTGGAACAATACCTTAACTCAGGCTGGTTTTGAAGTTTTGCATTTATCTGAATCAGAAACTCAGCTCTATTTTGATTCGCCTAAAGCTGTATTACAACATTTGAAAGCAACAGGTGTAACGGCAACCGCTCAACATCGTTGGACTAAGCAAAGTTTACAGCAGTTTTATCAAGATTATGATCGGTTTAAGCAGGCCGAGGGATATGCCCTAACATACCATCCGATTTATTGTATTGCCCGGAGAGTGAAGTAAATGAGTGGTCAGATCTATTTTGTCAGTGGGATTGATACTGAAATTGGTAAAACTTACGCGACAGGTTTTTTAGCAAAATTATGGACTGAGCAAGGTAAAAAAGTAATTACCCAAAAACTCATTCAAACAGGTAATGCTGATATTTCTGAAGACATCGAGAAGCATCGTGAAATTATGGGACAAGGTTGGTTTCAGGAAGATCACGATAAGCTGACTATGCCTGAAATCTTCAGCTATCCAGCTTCACCTCATTTAGCAACACGCTTGGATAATAGAGAAATTGATTTTCAAAAAATTGAAAATGCGACTCAAACATTGGCCGAGCGTTTTGAAATTGTATTGTTAGAAGGTGCAGGGGGCTTAATGGTGCCCTTAACCACCAGTCTACTCACCATTGACTATGTGGCTCAGCATCAATTCCCCGTTATTTTAGTAACTTCTGGTCGTCTAGGAAGTATTAACCATACTTTACTTAGTCTTGAGGCGCTTAAGTCTCGTGGGCTGAAATTAAAGGCTCTAGTTTATAATCTAAAAGATGAATCAAAAGATCCATTAATTTCTAAAGATACTTCAAATTACTTGAAAGATTATTTAGCTATTCACTTTCCAGAAGCAGAGTGGATTGAATTAGCAAAAATGAGTTAATTTGACAACAAACTATTAAAAAACCGCTCTAAATTTGAGCGGTTTTTTAATTCAAAAGCTGAGCTTAGAACTTTTTAAATCCACGGTTAAGACCAGTCGATTTACGCTGATTACCGGTGTTTGCTGGTGCTTCTTTTTCATCATCACGACGTTGTTGACGTAAATAGCCACCACGACGCGCTGCCATTGGCTTTTCAGTCATACGGTCAGTACGACGTTTCGCCATACCAAATAAGCCTGTACCTTGACGCGGTTTTAACTCAACAGATTTTGCTAAGTTGTCGATATCAGTTTTGTCGAGTTCCATCCAACGGCCAGTACGTAATTCACGTGGTAAAATCACAGTACCGTAGCGAGTACGTAATAAACGACTTACTTTAAGGCCTTGTGATTCAAAAATACGGCGTACTTCACGGTTACGACCTTCTTTCACCACAACTTGATACCAGCGGTTAATACCTTCACCACCAATTTCAGAGAAAGATTCGAATTTAGCTGGGCCATCTTCAAGCTCTACACCATTCACCATGTTTTGACGTAGTTTTGGTGTTACTTCACCCATTACACGTACAGCGTATTCACGTTCAATTTCATTGGATGGGTGCATTAAGCGGTTAGCAAGTTCACCATCATTTGTAAATAATAATAAACCTGTACTGTTAATATCCAGACGACCTACCATTACCCAACGATCATTTGCAATTTGTGGTAAATGATCAAATACGGTTGGACGTTTTTCAGGATCATTACGTGAACAAATTTCACCCTCAGGTTTATAATAAATCAGTACACGACGACGAATTTCGTCTTCGATTTGAAACTGAACTTTACGACCATCAATGCGTAATTCATCGCCTGGTTCAATGCGTTCACCCACTTGGGCAACGCTGCCGTTTACACTCACGCGTCCTGCGGCAATAACCTCTTCCATATATCGACGGGAACCTAATCCGATTCGCGCTAATACTTTTTGCAATTTTTCACTCATGACAGCACAACCTTAGACATAATGATCAACAGTCCACCTCTTTATGATTTCGGTGCATTTGCATCGAGAGCCATAAATGCTTCCTTGGCGTTCTGTAGGGGAGGCAATTGGCCTAAAGAGGCTAGACCAAAAGCATTCAGAAATTGAGGCGTTGTAATTAGCAACGCAGGTCTTCCGGGTAAATCTCTAAAACCGGCTTCTTTAATCCAGTTCCAGTCAAATAGCGTTCTGAGAATCTGACTATTATTAGATACACCACGAATTTGTTCAATATCAGCACGCGTGACTGGTTGATGATACGCAATGACAGCCAACGTTTCTAGTAAAGATGGCGACAGTTTTGTTGGTCGCTCTGGCCAAATCTGCGCAATAATATTGCGATATTTGGATCTTACCTGAAAACGAAAGCCTTGCGCAGTTTCTATCAACTCAATAGAGCGGCCATGTTGTAAGAGGGCAAGTTGTTGTAAAAGCTGACGAAGCTGTTGTTTGTTATATTGATTATTAAAAGCTTCTTTTAAACGAGCAATCGAAACAGGTGCTTCACTGGCAAAAATAATCGCTTCAAGTTGCAATAAAACTTCGTGATGAATGTCAGCTAATGACAAATCGGTATTATTTTGTTCAAAACTCATGCCGCAGCCCCTTGAATAGCCAATGGAGCTTCAACACCTGTCGCAATAATTTTAATCTTTTGTTGTCGGGTTAACTCTAACACAGCCATAAAAGTTACAACCATGCCCATACGACCTTGTTGCGGATTTAGTAATTCTTTAAAACTTAACACGTCGCCTGACTCTAATTTCTCTTCAATATATGCAATCCGTTCTTCTAACAGTACAGGCTCTTGTGCAATTGTATGTGTTACAGGTTCTGGGCGGTTAAATACGCAAAACAAAGCATCATGTAACGCCGAAACATCATAACCTTCATAAACAGGTGCGATATGCCCTAAACTTACATTGGCACTAAATGTATCACGGTCAAGAACCGGCATTTGCCCTAAACGCTCAGCAGCTTGCTTAATACGTAAATAAGTCTCAAGTCGATCAATCAGATCCTGTTTAGGATCTTTTTCAATACTAATAACAGTTGGCTTAGGTAAAAGTAAGCGAGATTTCAAATCGGCCAATAAAGCAGCCATGACCATGTAGTCGGCAGTCAGCTCAATATTTAGGGATTTCATGCTATCCATATAAGCTAAATATTGAGTGGCAATAGGGGCGATATCGAGCTGAACCAAATCGAAACCATTTTTCTGAATCAGATAAATTAAAAAGTCGAGCGGTCCTTCAAACTGTTCAAGTAAAATCTCGAAGGCAGCTGGAGGAATATAAAGATCTTCAGGAATCGTGTCGTGCCACTCATCTAAAACACGGATGTGTGGAACGTCTTCCATGGATTGATGAAGTGATTGGTTCATTACGATTATAAGCCACGCGAATTTTCAAAAGCATGAGACTTGTTTTCAAGTCAATAAGAGCTGTAGCAGAAGAACAGCAGATAGTGCAAAACATTCTAAAGGAATTGTGACTTTTAATAAATTGCTTAACGACTAAAGTGTAAAAAAAATCCAAACTAAATAAAGAGTATTTTTTTTCTTGATAATACTTTTTTTTTAACTGTTGGTAAAAAGGAGGATAAGTGCTTATTCGAAAGCACTTACGTTTCCTGCACCATGACGGATAACTTCTGGATGTTCACCCGATAAATCAACAATACTGGTGGTTGTCAAAGTTCCAAACCCACCATCAATAAATACATCAATCCGTTTAGCTAACTGATTTTCAATATCGTAAGGATCATCAAGAGGGTCTTCGTGTCCTGGTAAAATTAGTGTACTTGTCAGTAAAGGTTCACCAAGTTCTTTTAATAAAGCCTGACAAATTGGGTTACTTGGAATACGTAAACCAATCGTTTTCTTTTTAGGATGCATTAACCTGCGTGGAACTTCACTTGTTGCAGGTAAAATGAAAGTCGTAACAGCAGGTGTATTTGCCTTTAATAATCTATAAGTCGCATTATCAACTTTTGCATAAGTCGCGATATCTGATAAATCACAACACATAATTGCGTATTGATGCTTAGGGCCTAAATCACGAATCTGGGCAATACGTTCCATCGCATTTTTATTACCAATCTGGCATCCGATTGCATAGGCGGCATCGGTCGGGTAGACCACAACATCGCCTGCACGAATACGCTCAACCGCTTGGTCAATGAGGCGTTGCTGTGGATTTTCAGGATGTACATGTAAATGCAGCATATTTTAGAGACTCCATCACGCCAGTATTAAAAATAGTATTAGACTTTTCAAACTTGGGAAGCAAGTAACTTACGTAGTTTTTTTGTCATTTAATCAAGGAGTTCACGTTTAAATTCACTTGATTGTAACGCTGCACCTGCTCGCGTACATTGGCAAATACATTCAATGAATCGCGCTGCATCAACAGGTAATTTAGCTTCTCCAGAAAAATAGCGTTGTACTTGTGTATAAACATTATCTTTAAACTTTTTGCCATCCCCGCCATCACCTGTCAGGTTGTCGAGTGAGACTCTAAATTTTCTGCCAAAAGAATGGGAAAATAACCATTCAATCGCTTGCGGCTTAATTTCCACCTGTTCAAATAAATCTTGCTGTTCTTTAGTTCGACCATCTGGGGCGTACCAATACCCTAAATCAGGCAACAGACGACGTTTTGCGCCTGCAATTGTCCAATGGCTAATTTCATGCAGGGCACTATTGAAAAAACCATGGGCAAATTGAATTTTGGCTGGCTCATGTTCGTTTGCTGGGAAATATTCTGGTTCAAATTCTCCACGAACTAATGTCACATTATGGTGGGAAAACCAGTGATTAAAGTGTAAAATAAGCCAATCAACTTGCTCAGACTCTAATTTTGAGCTTGGCCATGGTGAGAGTTGCATCATGTCAGGTAAAAGAGTGTTTTGGTGAGTTGAATGGGTGCAAACGAGTAATGAAGTGTTAACTTCAGGTTGCGGCTGCAACAGGTGCATTGCTTAATTTACCCCGAGTTCTGTCTAAAGAAGTACAAAATTGTATCTTAATCTTTGACAGAGTACCGATGAATTTGTAGAATTGCCGCCTTAATTATGTCAGCAAATACCTTTCCGGCACAGATTGAGCCGTTTAAATGGGCTGAGCAAGGCTTTACATGGTCAGGTCAACTGCCATTGTCTCGTCTTACTCGTATTGCTCGTGAAGCTGTTGGATCAATTGATAACCAATTGATCAACATAGACTGTAAGCTATCAATGGATGCATATCATCGCATTGTGTGGTTAGAAGGTCATATGGAAACAAAAGTTCCAATGGAGTGCCAACGTTGTTTGGAACCTGTTGAAATGCCAATTGTTTCTGACTTTCATATTGCACTTGTAGATGATGAGTCACTGATAGAGCGCTTGGATGAGGATGCTGATTTCATCGTTTTAGGTGAAAGTGAGTCTTCGACAAAAGGTGATTTTGATACACCTGCTTCGATTAACTTGCTCGCATTACTAGAAGATGAACTGTTATTGTTGATGCCTTTATCTCCCAAGCATGATGCTTGTGAACATAAACATCAACCTACCATTCAGAACGTTGTCGAAGAGAAACGGGATAACCCGTTTGATGTTTTGGCAGGTTTGAAGGGTAAACTTAACTCATAATTTGTGTTATGATTATGAGATAAGACAACTGAATTTGTTCTGATCCATTTTTTCGATCTTTGTAAGGAGCCATCATGGCCGTTCAGCAAAACCGTAAAAGTCGCTCTCGCCGTGACATGCGCCGTTCACATGACGCTTTAACCGAGAATGCATTAACAGTAGACCAAGCAACTGGTGAAACTCATCGTCGTCACCACGTGACTAAAGACGGTTTCTACCGTGGTCGCCAATTATTCGCTAAAGCAGCTGATGCTGAATAATTGCATGATATGCATTAAGCGTGATGCTTAAGTATAGAAAAAATGGGAGCGAAAGCTCCCTTTTTTTGTTGTTTTTCGCAATTATAAATATACAAATTAAATGTTAAATTTCCGCTCCAGAGAAATGAGTGAAAACCCAAAAAGGATTTCTTATGTCTGCTAAACGTCTTGAACAAGTAGCTTTAGCCACAAAAACTGCATTTGTGTTTCCAGGTCAAGGTTCACAAAAAGTTGGTATGCTCGCTGAACTCGCAGAACAGTTTAGTGGAGTTGGGCAAACTTTTGCTGAAGCTTCAGACGCGCTAGGATTTGATCTTTGGCACATTGCGCAAAGTGGTGAAGGTTTAGACCAAACACAAAACACCCAACCTGTATTATTAACTGCTAGCATCGCTTTATGGCGTCTTTGGTTAGATTTGGGTGGTTTAGCGCCTAAATACCTTGCTGGTCACTCTTTAGGTGAATACAGCGCTTTGGTTGCAGCGGGTTCAATGAGTTTGGCAGATGCAGTTAAATTAGTTAATTTGCGTGGAAAACTCATGCAAAGTGCTGTTCCTCAAGGGGAAGGTGCGATGGCTGCAATTCTTGGTTTGGCCGATGATAAAGTAGTTGAACTATGCCATAGTGTAACTGCATCAGGTCAAGGTTCAGTTGAAGCTGCAAATTATAATTCACAAGGTCAGGTTGTAATTGCGGGCAGTACTGCATCTGTACAGCAAGTGATGGCATTGGCAAAAGAACAATCTGCTAAAGCAATTGCTTTACCAGTTTCTGTACCTTCGCATTGTTCATTGATGAAGCCTGCTGCAGAAAAATTTGCAGAAGCTTTGGAACAAACTGCCATTGAGCTGCCTACCATTCCTGTAATACAAAATGTCAACGCGGGAATTGCTACCGATGTTGCTCAATTACGTCAGGCATTAACAGCACAATTGTACGAGTCTGTGCAATGGACACGTACCATGCAGTCTCTTCAAGACCAAGGTATTCAGTACATTGTTGAATGTGGTCCTGGTACAGTATTGAGTAATCTCGCAAAGCGTTTACCAAATATTGAAAAAGCTTTTTCTATTGATAGTAAGAGCAAAATGGAAGATGCCCTAAATGCTGTTTTAGTGGCAGAAGGAAAAATTGCATGACACAAGAACGCAAAGTTGCATTAGTAACGGGCGCGAGTCGGGGCATTGGCGCTGCAATTGCCCAGCAACTTATTCAAGACGGTTATTTTGTCGTAGGTACTGCGACTTCTGAATCTGGTGCACAAAAGCTAACAGATAGCTTTGGTGAACAAGGTGCAGGTTTGGCGCTAGACGTGCGTAATCTCGATGAGATTGAAGCAGTAGTGTCTCATATTGAACAGAATTATGGTCCTGTACTTGTTCTCGTTAACAATGCAGGTATTACGAAAGACAATTTGTTGCTTCGTATGTCTGAAGATGATTGGGATGACATTCTCAATATCCACCTTAAAGCCGTTTATCGTTTATCTAAACGCGTACTTAAGGGCATGACGAAAGCACGTTTTGGTCGAATTATTAATATCAGTTCTGTTGTTGCTCATTTTGCAAACCCAGGCCAAGCAAACTACTCTGCTGCTAAAGCAGGTATTGAAGCATTCAGCCGTAGCCTTGCAAAAGAGATGGGTAGCCGCCAAATCACTGTAAACAGTGTGGCACCAGGTTTTATTGCAACAGAAATGACAGATGCACTTAGTGAAGACATTCGCAAAAAAATGAGTGATCAAGTGGCTTTAAATCGTTTAGGTGAGCCACAAGATATCGCAAATGCGGTGAGTTTCCTTGCAAGTGATAAAGCAGGTTACATTACCGGTACGGTATTACATGTAAATGGTGGTTTATACATGGCCTAACGCCGATGTATAAACTTTTAAAAATTTTTATATTCAATTAAACTAGTGGCAAATCAAACGCCACAAGCAATGAGGAGAATTCCTGTGAGCGATATCGAACAACGCGTTAAACAAGCAGTTGCAGAACAACTTGGTCTTAAAGCTGAAGAGATTAAAAACGAAGCATCTTTCATGGATGACTTGGGTGCTGACTCTTTAGATTTAGTTGAACTTGTTATGTCTTTCGAAAATGACTTCGACATCACTATCCCTGATGAAGATTCAAACGAAATCACTACAGTTCAATCTGCAATTGACTATGTAACTAAAAAACTTGGTTAATTCGCATATTGCTGATTAAAAAGAAGGCCACCGTAAGGTGGCTTTTTTTATTTAATCAAAATCATTGATAGGGATACATATTTTTACAAGATCAACCTCAATTGATAGCAGAGGTGTCTCTTTTTTCAAGTATAACAATAAAGGTCAGTTTAATGACTTTACTATAAACAATAATATGAGGACTAAAAGATGGGTCTTTTTGATTTTGTAAAAGGTATTGGTAAAAAAAATACCGCACCAGCAGAACCACAACCAGCTCCAGCAACACCAGCAGAACCTTCTGCACAAGAAGTGGCAAATAAATTATTAGGATTAATTAAAAGTTTAGGCTTAGGGGTGGAAGGCCTATCTGTAACATATAATGGTTCAACTGATACTGCGACGCTTCATGGTCAAGTACAAAGCCAAGCAGACAAAGAAAAAATTATTCTTATTGTTGGTAACGTAGACCACGTTGCGCAAGTAGATGATCAAATGACGGTTGCTACTCCTGAGCCAGAAAGTAAATTTTATACGATAAAATCAGGTGATAATCTTTCAAAAATTGCGAAAGAATTTTATGGTGATGCCAACCAATATCAAAAAATCTTTGAAGCAAACAAACCAATGCTAAAAGATCCAGATGAGATTTTCCCTGGACAAGTTTTACGTATTCCTCAGTAATTGGAATAAATAAAAAGGCGCTTAAAGCGCCTTTTTATTTTGTTGTTAAAATCGTTTTGGAATCTTTTGTCCATTGGGTACAGGCGTTTCAGCATTTTTCAAAACACCAAATAGCCATGTTTCTGCATGTTGTACTGCAATTTTTAAAGAATCACCCAAAGCTAAGCGACCTGCAATAAAGCTTGCTAATGAACAACCTGAGCCGTGATATTCACCTTCAAGGCGAGGGCAACTACTACTCGCTGCAAGTTCACCATCAATATATAAACTATTTTTAATGAAGTCAGGGGTATCCTCATGACCGCCTTTCACTAATACAGCTTTAGCACCCATTTGAAACAGCTTTTCTGTTGCTTGTTCTACGTCGTCAATACCTGTTAGTGCACGTAATTCGACTGTATTTGGCGTAATAAGAGTCGCTAGGGGAATCAGTTCAACAAATGCTTTAACTAAAGTTGCTTGGTCTCCTAACGAACCACCACTGTTTGCAACTAAAACAGGGTCAAGTACATATTGATAGTCAGGATGAACACGTAAAAATTCAGCAAGTGCAGCAATATTATCTGTGGTGCCAAGCATACCTGACTTAACACATTTAATGGGTAAGTCATCTACCACGGCATTTGCTTGAGCTAGTAATAGTTCTTTTGAGGTTGCTTCAAAGCCAAATACTTGTTGTGAGTTTTGAATGGTGAGGGCAGTACATGCAATTGCTGCATGGGCACCACTTTGTCCAATTGCTTCGATATCGGCTTGTAAACCTGCACCACCTGAAGGGTCTAAACCCGAGAAACAAAGTACGGTTGGACGCACGGTTATTTCCTTTTCAATTTAAATTTACGTTAGTATAAGAGAGTTTGATTAAACTCTCGACCAATTGAACTAAATACTTTACTGGGTTAATGATTGAATGGCTATAAAACATATTTTGATTGATTTAGATGGAACCTTAACAGACCCTAAAGTTGGTATCCATACTTCAATTCGCTATGCAATGGACAAGCTTGGCTATCCATTAGCTGCCGATTTAAATATTGATTGGACCATTGGCCCGCCTTTAAAACCATCACTTGCAAAATTATTGGCTACTCAAGATGATGATTTAGCTGAACAAGCTTTATTGGCTTATCGTGAGCGTTTCTCGGTCATTGGTCTGTTTGAAAATGAAGTATATCCATCTGTAGTACAAACACTGAGCGCTTTAAAAGACGAAGGATATCGTTTATTTGTTGCTACTGCTAAACCAACGATTTATGCGAAACGAATTTTAGATCATTTTGAATTAAGTCAATATTTTGTACATATTTATGGAAGTGAATTGACAGGTGAGCGGACCAATAAAGCTGAGCTTATTCATTATATTCTTGAGCATGAGCAATTAAATCCAGAAGAGTGTTTAATGGTAGGTGACCGTCAATATGATGTTTTAGGTGCTCGTCACAATGGTATTGAGGCGGTAGCTGTGACTTATGGCTATGGAACAGCAGAGGAACTTGCTCAAGCACAGCCAAAAGCAATGATTAATCAGTTCTCTGAGCTTTTGGACTATATTGAAGAACTCGCAGCACAAAAGAAAGTTTCTTAAATATAAATAAGTTTTAATTTATAGGTTTGGCTTTGATCTAAAGCCAAACCTTTTTTATTTAAATACCGTGTTGTTGACGGTATTGAACAAGTTCTTCAATCGTAATCACGGTTAAGTGATGAGTTTGTGCATATGCTAAAACTTGAATGCCTGATGCCATAGTGCCATCTGGATTAGTCAATTCACATAACACACCAGCAGGTTTGAGACCAGCTAATCTGGCTAGATCAATTGTTCCTTCAGTATGACCACGTCGACTAAGCACGCCACCATTACGTGCACGTAATGGGAAAACGTGACCAGGACGATTTAAGTCACTTGCAACAGCACCATCTTTAATAGCAGTTTTAATCGTTGTTACACGGTCTTTAGCAGAAACACCAGTAGTAACGCCTTGAGCGGCTTCAATGGTCACTGTAAATGCAGTATGAAACTGACTTGAGTTTTGAGAAACCATTGGTGGAAGATCTAAATGATCTGCTAATTCTTCTGTCAGGCATAAACATACAATACCTGAGCCATCACGAATCATACGTGCCATGGTCTCAACAGTTAGAGTTTCTGCTGCAACAATTAAATCTGCTTCATTTTCACGGTCAAAGTCATCCATCACCAAGACAGGTTTGCCTTGACGGATATCTTCTAATGCTTGTTGAATGCGTTGTTCAGCAGGAGAGAGGGCTGAGAAAAAAAGTTCTGGTTGAATTAAGCTAGACATAATGAAACGCTCTCGTAAAAATACGGTTGAACATTTCAGGACTGATGTAAAAACAGGCTGGCACTGAAATAAAACGGATTTATCCCAGTTCGTCGTCTTCTTTCATCCGGACTATACCGTCGGCTTTGGAATTTCACCAAATCTGCTCAAATTACATAATTTAAGCTCGTGGGCTTGTTAATTTATATATGAAAATTAACTTTACCACCGGTGGGGAATTACACCCCGCCCTGAAGCGATGGGTTTTATTATAGCGCGCTTGGCAAAATTGGCTAGATGCTTTTGTAGAATGCTAAGTCTCATTATGAATAAGTATTTTTAGAAATCGAAATAGGTTTTTTAACAAGAGCTTACTTGTTGGTTTTTAAAGTGAATGCTATGTTTTTTATAGAAAATTATAAATAAAACAGGTTTTTCATGCAGATTAGAGACTATTATCCCTTTAGGAATACTTTATTTATTCAGCATCTCCATATTTTTAGTTATCTATTTATGGCGGTAAGTATTCTGTATTTGATTGCTGCTAACTGGTTGATGTTTCCTGATAGCATTCAACTCAGCATTCCACCTGTTATATTACTTGTCACCGCTTGGGTGAGTGTAACAGATACCTTAAGCGAGGGAGTTCGGCAGACTTTACATGGTATTTGTGGTTTGATGATCGGTTTGAGTTTGGCTGTAATAGGACAAGTTTATCAAACAGGTGCAGACAGTTATTTATTGTTCTTGATTTGGACTTTGCTTTTATTACCTTGGTTATATCGACCTAATATTGGTATTTTTACTTTAGTTTGCATTACCAGCCAACTTACACTTTTTTTATTTTTTCGACAGACTTTTTGGGCAGAAAAATTTCCTTATTTATATCTATTCACTCTAAATTTATTAAGCCTTATCGAGTTTTGGGTCTGTATAAAGAAGTATCGTGCATTACGTTTTGTTTTTATCGCTTGGTTTACTGTCATTTCAATCATTGGAATGATTCAATACTTATCGAATACAAACATTCCTTATCTGATCTCGGCTTTCTTTTTAGGAATAATCGCTTTTTATTATTTCTTCAAAAAAAATGATCAATTATGTGCCAGTTTAATGGCTGCTGTTCTTGGCGTGACTGCAACAATATGGCTTGTAGATGGGATTAATCATTTATTTAAAGATTCTAATGAGTTCATTTTTTTACTGATTGCGGGCATTATTTTTACTTGGTTTGCACTTATTAGTTATTTCTTAATAAGAATTTTTCGCCAAAGCCGTTTTTATGTCATTCCTTTAGCAATTGGTGCTTGGCTTGCTGGTTTAGCACTTGCAGCATTTACACTCGTATTTTGGGAGACTATTTCTTTAATTATTGGCATCATCTTTGTTGCTATAGCTATAACTTTACTGACAAAATCTCAAAATTATTTCATTCGGCAATTTGCATATTGTTTATTTATTAGTGGCCAAACTGCTTTTTTATTCCATTTTGGATCTGAAACAAATCAAATTTTATGGGTGTTGATTGCCCAGATTTTTATTCTATGTATTAGTTATTTTCTTAAGCCTCATTGGTTCTTTATTTTAATTCAAATGCTCGCAACTTATGGAATAGCATTTTTCTATTTATTGCAACTAGACCATTCAATATGGTCAGTAAACTCTGTTCAAACTTATTTTAATTTAACTTTACTTAACTATTTCATCTTTAGCTTAGTACTGCTGATAGGGAATAAAGCAATTGTATCGTATGAGCGGAGTATCTTTTTATGCGTACTTGCTGTGATTTTGGTGAACTCATTCTTTGATAATTTTATAGGGTTAGCATTGCTTGATTTGGCTGATCAGTCATTATGGTTTCTCTATGTCTTACCAAGTCTATGGTTATTGTGCTTTAGTTTTTTTTATCTCTATAGGCAACTTCACAGTATAACTTTTTTTGCTTTTTTAATTTTTGGCATAGTACTTATTGCACTCGGCTATTTTGATGTATTCATTCTATTTGTAATTTTGACATGGGCTTTAAAAAATAAAGATCGCATTGTTTACGGTATTACACTTCTTGTGTTCGCTACTGTACTTTGGCAACTTTATTACAGTTTGCAATTAAGTTTTCTAGCTAAAAGTGCATCAATCTTGGTGTCAGGAATTATATTGTTGGCTTTATATAGGTTGCTCCTACAAGAAGCTAAGAGCAATTTTGTTGAGGGAGAAAATTAATGAAAAAGTATTTCTCTCTTATTCTTGCATTCGTTACCATATTATTCTTTGCAGGATTAGTTGTAAAAAATGAATGGCACCTGCATCAGAGTAAAAGTATTTTTATTAAGCTTAAGCCAGTTGACCCTCGCTCTATTTTACAAGGCGACTACATGGCGCTGGCGTATGAATTAAATTTACAATCTCTTAAATCACCATCAGTAAGCGAAGGTGATGCTTTAGATCAAGTGATTTTTAATCATGCAAATATTCCAGCAAAAGTTATTTTAGATTCACAAAATCGAGTAATTCGTACAATTTTAGACACTAATAATTCATCTGCTGGGCAAAGCTTAATTTTAAAAAATCCTGAAAATCGTTTGCAGGCTTTGTACCCAGCTTCTAGAAGCTTCTTATTTGCCGAAGGTCTAGCTCATTGCTATGAAAAAGCAAAATACGCTGAATTTAAGGTAAATATAAAGGGTGAGGCGATTCTGTTTGATTTACGAGGAGAAAAGCTACAATCTTTAAATTGTAAGCAGCAGCAAAGTTGGTGGAAGGGTGCGGTTAAGAGTTTATAGACACTGTAAAAAAAGCCCGTATTACGGGCTTTCTTGTTTTTTTTAATCTTTAATTAGGCAACTTGTACAGGAATGCAGTTCGCTGTGTGGTTGACTGTATTATTTGGATTTGCATAGACCAAACGTGGTTTGTGAGCATTTGCTTCAGCTTCTGTGAAGTCACCAAACGTAGCAATAATAACTAAATCACCAACATCTGCTTGGTGAGCAGCACCACCGTTTACTGAAATAATGCCAGAGTTGTCTTCACCACGGATCGCGTAAGTTGTGAAGCGCTTGCCATTAGTTACGTTCCAAACGTGGATTTCTTCGTATTCACGAATACCAGCTAAATCCATCAATACGCCATCAATTGCACAAGAACCTTCATAGTGAAGTTCAGCATGGGTTACAACTGCACGGTGAATTTTGCATTTTAATAAACGAGATAGCATGGCTAGCGTCTCCTGAGTAGACCTAAGAAGATCTTATAGTGAAATCTTTTGCCTTTGCCGTTCTGGCAAGGTGGCTGATGCGCATTTTGCTCCTAAAAAAGCAAGATAGCAAGCTTGATTGTTCAACAATTTAAGCTGGTTTATACGCATTAATTTGGTTCATAGCTTGTGATACCTGTCCTTGAACAAGTAACTTCACTTTAGAGAGAGCATGATCAATTGCTCCGTCCATTAAGCTTTGTTCACTGCTTGGCGCTTTTCCAAGTACATGCCCAGAAACTCTTTCTTTTGAACCTGGATGTCCAATACCAATTCGTAAACGATGAAAGTTTGGACCAATATGTGGGACAATATCACGTAAACCGTTATGACCACCGTGCCCACCGCCTGTTTTAAGACGAATTACACCAGGGTTCATATCAAGTTCATCATGAGCAATCAGAATTGCTTCAGGAGCAATTTGATAGAATTTTGAGAAAGGAACAACACTTTGACCGGAACGGTTCATATACGTCGTTGGTAGAAGTAAGCGAACATCATGCCCCTCTATATTACCACGACCACTGATTCCGTGAAATTTTGGATCATTTTTTAATGTAATGCCATATTTATCTGCAAGCTGTTCAACGAACCAAAAACCTGCATTATGGCGGGTTTGGGCATATTCTGAACCAGGATTGCCCAAACCAACAATTAGCGAAATATTTGACACTAATTTACGCCTTTAAACACTTATGCGCGTTTGAAGTCAGCGTGCATAGGAGTGTTTTTAGATGGGTGACGTTGTAACGCTTGGATTTTAACGTTTTCAACTTTGTCGCCCACTTTGATTTCTACAACTTCTTCAAAGAAAGCATTGCTTTCTAAAGCTTTTACAAGCTCACGAAGTTCTAAAGTTACACTTACAGGCTCAGCGTTACCGCCGTAGATGATAGCTGGAACTAAAGATTCGCGACGAAGGCGGCGGCTCGCACCTTTCCCTTGTTTGTCTTCAGCACGCGCTTGAGCGTTGAATACGAAGTTTGCCATGAGATAAATCCTCATTAAAGATTAAATAAACTAAACTTGCGACCAGTTTAGTGATAGAAAACCCCAGCCAAAGCCAGGGTTAAGAAAAGCTGCAATATTATAAACTATCGAACATCGCGCTGATAGATTCTTCGTTATTAATACGACGAATCGTTTCAGCAACCATGCTAGCAACAGAAACTTGGCGAATTTTACCTAAGTTCAATGCTTCTTCAGAAAGAGGAATTGTGTCAGTTACAACTAACTCATCAATGACTGAGTTACGTAAGTTCTCAATTGCTTTACCTGAAAGTACAGGGTGTGTTGCATAAGCAACAACACGGCGTGCACCGAATTGTTTAAGCGCATCAGCTGCTTTACACAATGTACCAGCAGTATCAACCATGTCATCTACAATAACGCAATCACGATCTTTTACATCACCAATTAAGTGCATAACTTGCGACTCATTGGCTTTTTGACGACGTTTGTCGATGATTGCTAAATCGATATCACCCATCTGTTTGGCAACAGCACGAGCACGTACTACACCACCAACGTCAGGAGAAACCACCATAAGGTTATCATGTTGTTGTTGACGTAAGTCAGCAAGCAAAGCAGGAGTACCATAGATGTTGTCGACTGGAATATCGAAGAAGCCCTGAATTTGGTCAGCATGTAAGTCAATCATTACGACACGATCAATACCAACAGTGGTAAGCATGTCTGCAACAACTTTAGCTGTAATCGGCACACGTGCAGAACGTGGACGACGGTCTTGGCGAGCATAACCAAAATAAGGGATAACAGCGGTAATACGACCAGCACTTGCACGACGCAAAGCATCTGCCATAACCAAGATTTCCATAAGGTTATCATTGGTAGGGGCACAAGTAGGCTGAACGATAAATACGTCTTTACCACGAACATTTTCAGTAATTTCTACTGAAATTTCTCCATCAGAAAAGTGACCGACTGATGCAGCACCTAGAGGGATATGTAAGTGACTTACGACTTTTTGAGCGAACTGTGGATGAGCATTTCCACTAAAAACGACAAGATTGGGCATGAAGCACCCTTGGCGGTTGGTATGTAATGAAGTAGATGGCAGGGGCGGCTGGATTCGAACCAACGGATGCCGAGATCAAAACCCGGTGCCTTACCACTTGGCGACGCCCCTAATGCGGCAGAACTTTAATATTTTTGCAATGCAATGTCAAGGATAATCAACAAAAAGCAAGGCAATTAAGTCTGTCTTTAAAATAAGAAGAATGGCAGGGGCGGCTGGATTCGAACCAACGGATGCCGAGATCAAAACCCGGTGCCTTACCACTTGGCGACGCCCCTAA
>NZ_ALOW01000024.1:0-89663 GCF_000292385.1 Acinetobacter sp. GG2 | reverse complement strand
GGCTTATTACGTTCAAACTTAGCCTTAGCCATGTTTATAATCCTCGTTTACGTCGAACACAATTCTGAGCAAACACCCAGCATCGACATGTCGCCTAAAAAATCAAACACCCAATACTTGAAAAGCAGACTAATAAGCCTGCTTTTTAAATCTTTGTAGAAAATCTACTAAACTGTATATCTGGAGCTCTTATCGAGATTTGAACTCGAGACCTCTCCCTTACCAAGGGAGTGCTCTACCACTGAGCTATAAGAGCGATTGTCCTTCGATGGAGCGGGAGACGAGGATCGAACTCGCGACATGCAGCTTGGAAGGCTGCCGCTCTACCAACTGAGCTACTCCCGCACTGTGTTGGTATATATACCACTTCAATCGAAGTTAATGGTGGTGAGAGAAGGATTCGAACCTTCGAAACTTTCGTAGCGGAGTTACAGTCCGCCCCCTTTGACCGCTCGGGAATCTCACCATATCACACTTATTTCAGTGTTGTTCTTTACTTCACAACTACACACCTTTAAGATGGTGCCGGCACACGGATTCGAACTGTGGACCTACTGATTACAAGTCAGTTGCTCTACCAACTGAGCTATGCCGGCTCTTCTTAGTGTTTCGTACGTTTCGTATCGGAACGGTGTGCAGTTTAGCAAAACTTCCAAACGATGCAAGCGGTTTTTTAAAAAAAATCGCTAAAAACTCATAAAATCAATCCGTTTGATGATAATTCAACCGCTTTGATCACTGCGCGAGCTTTTATTTGGGTTTCATTCCATTCAGATTCAGGATTTGAGTCAGCTACCAAGCCTGCTCCAGCCTGTACATAGACTTTTTTGTCACGAATAACGCATGTACGGATTGCAATCGACATATCCATTTCACCATGCCATCCCAAATACCCCACTGCTCCACCAAAGACACCTCGTTTCACTGGTTCTACTTCATCAATGATTTCCATTGCACGAATTTTTGGGGCACCAGATAAGGTACCAGCAGGGAAAGTCGCTTTAAACACATCTAAAGCATCTATATCGTCACGAACTTCGCCTTGTACGTTTGAAACAATGTGCATGACATGTGAATAGCGCTCAATCACCATTTGATCAGTTACTTGAACCTTACCTATTTTAGAAACTCGTCCAACATCGTTTCGACCAAGATCAATTAGCATTAAGTGCTCAGCAATTTCTTTTTCATCTGAAAGTAAGTCTTTTTCTAAAGCAACATCTTCCTCTTTAGTTTTTCCGCGCGGCCTCGTACCTGCAAGTGGACGAACTGTCGCAATACCATTTTCTAAACGAGAAAGAATTTCTGGTGAAGAACCAACAATATGAAATGGTTTTTTATCAGTAATCGTTTGCCCTTGTACCAAGAATAAATAAGGCGAAGGATTTAAATGACGTAATGCACGGTAAACCTGTAAAGCCTCACCATCAAAATCAGAAACCATGCGCTGCCCTGGAACAACCTGCATTACATCACCAGCACGGATATATTCTTTAACTTTTTCTACTGTTTCTAAGAACTTTGCTTTACCCGTAATTGATTCAAAATGAGGAGGAGTATGTGGTTTAGCTTGCAAGCTAACAGGAATAGCGAGTAACTGTTCTAATTGATCTAATTTTTGCTGGGCATCTTGATAAGCATTTGCCTGTGTTGCATCAGCGTGAACAATTAAAAATAGTGTATCTTTAAGGTTATCAAAGACAATAACTGTTTTTGATAACATTAACCACAAATCAGGTAACGTGATTGGGTCAGCTGTAGGTACATTCTTTAAGCGTGGTTCAATATAACGGACAGCATCATAACCCAAATACCCCACTAATCCGCCTGTAAAGCTTGGTAAGTCTGGCAAGAGCTCTGCCGATGGCACTTTAAATTGTTTTTGGAAGTTACGAATATATTCAAAAGGATCTTGGCAATCTTGTTGTGTGATTGAGCCATCAGCATGCTGTACAGACAAAACCCCAGCATTGCATGAAAAAACGGTTGATTCGCCTAATCCAATCATAGAGTAGCGCGCCCAGTTTTCCCCACCCTCAACCGACTCAAATAAATAAGCTTGTGTTTGGTCTTTAAAACGAGCAAAAACCGATAATGGGGTTTCTGTATCTGCTAACCGCTGACGATAAACAGGAATAGTGTTATAACCAGCAGCCTTAAGTTGCTCGAATTGCGCTAATGTTGTCATGAATCTTCTCTAATATGGTTTCGATTTAAAAGTGTGTTTTTCTAGATTCGGTTTAGACACGCCATCGAAAAACCATACGCTTATTCATTCTTATCTCCATTTTCTTCATTAAACAATTAACTCAGCAAGACTATCAATAACTTGCTGAGGTTGGCAATCATAGATGCTTTCTCCATGATTATAGCCATAGCTAACCACAATACAATCAATTCCAGCACGGCGCGCAGCTTCTACATCATTGCTTGAATCACCAATCATTAACGATTGTGAAGCAGATGTATTTAGACTTTGCATGCAATGCAGCAATGGTAATGGATGTGGTTTTCTTTCAGGCAAGCTATCTCCCCCAAGTACAACTTGAAAATAAGAGGAAAGCTCTAATGCATCTAATAGTCCTTGAGCAAGTTTGACAGGTTTATTAGTAACACATGCCATTTTTATATTTAGAGTTTGGCAATGTTTTAAAAACTCAGGTACACCAGAATAAATTTGAGTATTTACACAAAGTTCTGCACCATATGTCTCTACAAATGTGTGTAATAAAACCTTATGTTGTTCAGCATCTAATTTACCAAATAGATGAAGTAAAACACTTTCACAGAGTTTTGAGGCACCTTTACCTACCCATTCTCGTATTTGTACTTCTGTCACCAATGGCCAACCGAGTGATTGCAGACTTAAATTCATAGACCGATATAAATCGGCAGCGGAGTCAACAAGTGTTCCATCCAGATCAAATAAAATTAAATCGCGCTTACTTAGTTGTGCAACAGACATTTTCTTCTACTCAAAATTAAAAAGGCATGCGTTTGGCATGCCTTGATTGTAAAAGCAGCAACGGATTATTTAAAGAATAACCATGCTAATACAGCTAAAATTACTAAAATAATAATAGTGATTAAACCAACTGAAGCATTCTTCTGTTGCTCTTTTTCTTCGGCAACACGAGAAACAGGCTCATCAAAAGTAACAGGTGATGGTTGTTTTACATTGACATCCACACCTTCGGGAATAGGCGCAGGTTTTGGAATAGAAATATTCTGCGGCATACCATCGTGGCGAACTTCCACCTCTGCAGCACGCTCTGCAAGGCTTGGCATGCCTTGATCGCTTAAATCCTGTATTGGTGCAGCTTGCACTGGTTCTGCTTCGACTTCAGGTAAATCAGTAATTTTTTGAGCAGGTGCTAAAACTGAGAATTTGAAACTCGCAAATTGAACAATATCACCATCATGTAGCTGCTTTTCTTGCTCAATACGAATATCGTTTACAAATGTACCATTCGATGAATTAAGGTCTTGAACCCATAGCAATTGATCTTTTAAAAGCAATGCAGCATGGCGACGTGAAATTTCAGCAGCTTGTAACAACAAATCAGCGTCCTGATGACGCCCTACCCACATATCACGATCAACTGTAATTTCTTGTCCAGTAATTTCACCAGTAATTGCTTGTAGTTTCCAAGTCATGCATATGTCCTATTCATTTTTTATCAATCATAACATGCTACTACTGCGCTGTGTTTGGTCGCAGTGTGGTAGTTGTTACTGTATTTTTAGTACGATTCACTTCTGGTTCAGGCAACTGCAAAGTTTGCTTTTGAACCGTTGGTTCGACTGCTACAGGTGTGATTATGGTCGAACTCTTACCACCCGAAGGAACTTGCTGATAATTTTTTGACTGCGGAGCAATACTTGGAGGTGTCATTTTTTGATTGTAAACATCATCGACCTGCTCAGGTAGTTTTGCAAAGTTACCGTTTTTATCCATTGCTAACTGTAAACTATACAGCTGATTATAACGCTGCTGAGTCAAACGACGTACATCATTTGCATCACCCACAATTGTTGGATGAATAAAGACAAGAAGGTTTTGTTTAACATTTTTTCTATTATCTGATCGGAACAATCGCCCAACATAAGGGATACTACTTAAACCAGGTACACCTTGTCTTGAAAGTGACGTGTCATCCGACACCAAACCACCAAGCACCACAGTCTGCCCATGTTCAGCCAAAACTGCTGTTTTAATAGCACGTTTACTTGTCACCAAGTCAGCTGCTTGCCCACGACTTTCTTGAACAGCAGAGACTTCTTGTTCCACTTCTAGACGAACCGTACCACCTTCACCAATATGCGGAATGACTTTTAACGTCACACCGACATCCTTTCGTTCTACAGTTGTATATGGGTTGATACCAGTACTATTGGTAGTCACTGAGCCTGTTACAAATGGAACATTCTGGCCTACAACAATATAAGCTTCTTCATTATCCATTGTTACAATAGATGGCGTTGAAAGTAAGTTTGATTTGGTATTGGTTTTAAGGGCCTGAATTAATGCACCATAGGCTTTACGAGAGTTATCAAAATTACCCAATCCTAAAGTTGCACCATTACCTTTATTAGCTCCATTAGCGATAGCAGAAGCAGCTCCAGCCGAACCACTCGACAAATAACCAGCAGCAATAGAAGATAAACTCGCCCCTACATTACTAAAGCTAAGTAAACCAATCCCACTAGATAAATCACCGAGTGCCCATTGAATTCCAAGTTGATCTGCATCATCACCCGATACTTCAATAATTGCAGCCTCAATAAGCACTTGTTGGCGGCGAACATCTAGCTGTTGAATCGCTGATTCAATTTCACGCATTAATTGTGGATCGGCTTTAACAACTAATGAGTTTTGGGCACTATCTGCAATAATGCTTACGCCATTTTGGCTAAAGCTGGAAATATTGTTCCGATTACTATTGTTTGAATTACCATTTAGATTGATTGATGGAGTCGAAATCGAACTTCCGTTTGAACCTGATGTATTTGAACTCGAGTTCTGGTTATTCCCAATCAAATTATTCATCGAATTTGATGAGTTTGATGAATTGTTATTGTTACCAGACGACGAGACAGCTTGACCAGTGAC
Source organism: Acinetobacter sp. GG2 (assembly GCF_000292385.1). Classification (NCBI taxonomy): domain Bacteria; kingdom Pseudomonadati; phylum Pseudomonadota; class Gammaproteobacteria; order Moraxellales; family Moraxellaceae; genus Acinetobacter; species Acinetobacter sp. GG2. Next base: position 84,550 of record NZ_ALOW01000024.1, on the reverse strand, counting down.
CAAACCTTGTAAAATTTCTGACAAGCTTTTAGCACTTGCATATTTCAAACGGAAAACTTTTAAACCACCTAAACGGTCAGCTGAAGGTACATCCAGCATTTCAATCATGTGGCGAATGCGCTTACGCGTTCCCGGATCACCTTTTACCAAAATACGATTCGTTCGATTATCGGCAATAATACGAATACGAGCACCATTAAAATCTTTTGATGCTCCAGTTGCACTCATCGCTTCAAGTTGAGTAATAATTTCTTCGGCTTGGCTCGACTGAAGGTTAATCGCTTCAATATCATTTTGCCCAGTTCCGTCTAAGTTACGGATAATATTTTCAAGCTGATAAATGTTCGCAGCTCGATCAGAGACAATAAGAGCATTGGTGCCTGCAATCGCAGCCATATGCGCAAATTGAGGCATTAAAGGGCGTAGTGCTGGAATTAAGTCATTTGGATTGGTGTTTTCAAGCCAAATCACTCGTGTAACAATTTGATCACCACGAACCTTATTTCGAGAATCATAAGGAATTCCCGAGTTTTTAACGTTGCTATCTGGCACAAGTTTAATTGTATTACCAGATGGAATCGCAACTACCCCATTTACATTTAAGACCCCAAGAAATAAATCATAAACCTCATCTTTATTTAAAGGTTTATTCGAAATAACAGTGACATTCCCACGCACTCTCGGATCAACAGCAAAGTTCTTACCAGTAATGTCTGCAACTTCATTAATAAAGGCAGTTAAGTCAGCATCACGTAAATTGATCTTCCATGTTTGGGCATAGGCACTGCTACTTACTGTCGCAATCAATGGGGCTGCTGCAAGTAATGCCCAAAGTGGACGTTGATGATTCAATAAAGCCATAACTCGCGATATTTCCTAACTCTTATGGTGACGTGTTATCACTAAAAACTTTGTTGTATGGTCATCACTTGATCACCACGTTTTATTTCTATTTTTACTTGCCCTGCTCGCCGAGCCTGTTCAAGTAATTGCACATCCGTTTGCCCTTGCCCAACCGTTTGACCATTTAAAGAGACAATTCGATCGCCAGGCCTTAAACCTAGCTTATTTCTAAGCGCGGTTGGTGTACGTTCTGTAACTTCATATCCTTCACCAGAGCCTCCACTAACCCCCATATCTTTGAGGTACTGATCTCGATTTCCTTGCATCTGCTGAATCGCTTGCCCCAAAGCTTCTTGGGTCGTATTCACAGGTGCCGTAGGCTGAGATGGCGTGACAGCTTGCGGTGATGCATTAGGAGTCATAGGCTGATATAAACCATTGGGCAGACCTTTGAACTGAAGTTCGCGAGTACTACCATTTCCTTGACGCAGTACCACGTGATCCCAATAAACCTCTGACAGTTGATAAGAGGTAGAGCCTATAGTTTCACCAACTCGATAACGTTCAGCAGTATTATCAACCTTAATAACAGCAGAAGAAAACTGGTTTGGATACCCAAGCATTACGCCTTGTAATTCTAGATTCACATTTTCTTGAGCCGCATTGGCAGAAGGTTCATTAAAAATTGAAAAAGTACTAATGTTTGGTATTTGAGGCTGTTGAGAACCGAGCTCTACACGATCAAACTGCATTATTTGAGGGGGTGCTACCACCAACCAAAAAAATGAAGCCAGCTTCCAACATAACCACAAAATTAAAATAATAAGGACAACTACACTGAGTCGATCTAACTTTTGCCACTGTAACTGCTGTAATTTATCAATCCATGTTTTCATCAGTTACCACCTTGTAATAATGGTTGACGAGAACTAATGACAAAAGTATCTAAACCAGCTTTTCCGTCATAAGATGGAACATTAAGCAATAAACGCTGTGTAAGTTGAACATCAAGCATCATATTGGCATCCAGTAAAAGATTCGCCATTTTTTGATTGCGTTGATCTCGAATATCAATTTGTAGCTGCCCATTATGGTCAGTCAACTGTCCACTTAAAGAAGGCATATTCATACGATCTTGACGATCACCAATCGTGTAAACGAGTGCTCCACCACCCCAATGCAATTGACCATCAACCGCAGCAAAACCTTGCTCTTTTTTATAATTAAATTGGATATCTTTAAGTTGAATACTATTTACAGGCCATTGCCAATTCACAATCTGCTTCAGCGTTTCTGGCGCAACTTGCCCAGTCATATTCCTTACAATAACTTTTTTGCCAAAACCATACGCCATAATCCCCGTTAACTGCGTATTACCACTATGAATATCAACATCTGCGGCGAAGCGTAATAAAAGTAAATCTAGAGGTCTTGTTTTCCAGTGAATGGTTCCACGTAAAGCACCACGATGCCAGTCTGCCTGCCCCTGCCAGATATTCCCACTCACATTATGGACAGTTTGATTATTCTTTGAAAATTTAGAGATAAGCCAAGTCGCTGGAATCTGTAAAATAATAAAAATTAAAAATGCAATGAGGGCAAAAAACCACCACTTCCATTGCTTAGACTTTTTCTTCATTCAGCCTTACCAACATGCAAATTATCGTCCTTATATGAGAGTTCCTCTCTAGTCTGACATTATGCATACTTTTTCAACATCGCCAATTGACTTCATATAAAAAAACCAAGCAATCAAGCTTGGCATCTTCTTAAAGACTATAAGTTGAACGTATGACAGAATCATTAAAATTTAAGATGATCTTTCTAAATGTAAATTTAGTCTCAACAATACATTTAATTAGGAATTTAAACACTTTATTGATGACTTGATATTTAAAATAAGAATTTTTATTTTTTTAAAATAAAAAAGCCAAGCAAAATCGCTTGGCTTTTTAAGAAGCAAAAACAATTAGATTAAGAAATCTTCAAGTTTTGCACCTTTTTCAATTTCAGCAACTAACCAACGTGGTTGTTTACCGCGACCAGTCCAAGTCTCTTCAGAATTGTTTTTGTTACGGTAACGTGGTTCTACAGATTTACGTGTAGTTTTCTTACGTTTTTGAGCACCAAACTCAAGAAGTTGTTCAACACTGAAACCTACATTTTCAGCAATCTCGATAATTTGATTATAAGCATCTTCGATTGCTTGATCTTTTTTGCTTGCAATTAAAGCTTCTGCTTCTTCTTGTAAGCGTTTTAACTCTTCAACAGATAATTCACTAATATCCGGTTTCATTAATAAATACTCCAGTCTTACTGACAATTCAAATAATACAGACAAAATTTAAAACATTAAATCATAACCAATAGTATTTATAATCTATTAAATAAGCAATAGTTCAAAAGACAAGTTCATCAGAATAATGCTATAAATTTACTTTTTAATTACATTAATAATTATAATTGCAATATATTTTCTTAATATTTATTTAAGCTAAATGTATTAAGTCATGTCCTACTGATTTTTCTAATTCAATTATTTTACTTTTTACTTCATTTGGTATTTCACATTTTAACCCTGTCGTTTTATCTAGACAGACCATTATGGCTTCACCTGTCGCAACGATTTGCTGCTGTGCTTCACTCCATAATATATAAGCCATACGGAATGCGCTATTGCGTATTTCTTCTACACGAACCCCTACTTTCAATACATCAGGATAAAAAACGGGTTTTAAATATCTGCACTGACTTGAAGCAACAACAGTATATATATTGGGGATCAATATATTTACATTTTCCATATATAAAATACGTGAGCTTTCAATATATCTATAATATTGTACATTATTGACATGACCAAAAGCATCCATATCTCCCCATGCAACTTTCTGGTCGTATATTACAGGGTAGACAGACAGTTCTTTCATTTTTACCTCAGATTTTAAATTTTAAAAAATTTGCATCATTTTCAAAGATTAGGTTTAACTGTTTGATTAACTCATCATCTTCTTTTAAGGTGGATTTAATACGTAAATAGTTCATTAAAATATTATCAGGGTATAAACTTAATAATATTTCAGCTTCAGCTTGACGATTCGTTGCCATGTAAACATGCCATTTTGCAAATGTTAAAACTGGCAAATTCATATATTGAGTTTCAAGTTGATTTATCTTTTCTTCAACGTCGGCATAGTCAGGAACCTGCTTAAGCAGTTGCTGCTGAAACCACAAATAAAATACTTCTGGATCAAATTGCTCTTTGAGCAGATGCAAAGTTAATGTTTCATGCTGAATACTCATTTCTGGCATACGTGCCAAAAGTTTTAGCCACAGCAATTTACTACTATAGGGTCTGGTTTGAATCTCAGACTCTAAATCTAGATAACGCTGTTGCAATGCATGCAAGTCATCAATTGAAGCTTGATCAAATTGTTGGAGAAGCTGCTGCAACCATAAATCACGATGCTCAGCGTCCAATAATCCATATTTCATTGAACGTAAATATAACCATGGTTGCTGTAAAGCAAGCTGCCCCCATAACGCAGTTAATCGCTGTTGATAGGCTGTCTCGATTTCTTCAAGCCATGGCGATAATTGATGCTGATATAGGAACTCAAGATGTGTTAATGCACGTTCAGCTTCATTTTGAGCTAAAAATATTTCAATCCGCTGTAACTCTGCCAATTCAAAAGCCATCGGTGGAGATTGATCTAAAGCATCTAAAGCCTTTGGGTAATCTTCATTTAATACTAAGAACTTGGCATCAATAATATTTTTTAAAAGCCCCGACTGGGTAAAAACCCGTTCGATAAAGACACGTTGATCTTCGGCAGCTTCTAATAGCCAGACAATACCCAATTGCTCATAGGGATGAAGGTTTTTAAACTGAAAAATATTCTCTCTTTTACGTTGTTCACGAGAAGAATAACGTTTAATCCAAAGCCATATTAACTGAGCAATAAAACTCATTAGTACAAAAGTAAGGACTAATCCCCACACGTTTGTTTGCAATTGCAGCTGTCGCCAGTAGATATAAACATATCCCATGCCGTAGCCATAGCTAAGCAAAGCCAAAGCTGCAAAAAGTACTAAACTAATAAGAAGATAAACCCATAGGAGATGTTTCATATGCCCTCCTTATGAGCCTAGTAGGCCAAGAGTCGATAATTTAGGTACAGGTACGATAGATAAGTGAGATACTTTAGCAATACGATTTTTCAATTGCTGACTGGTCGCATCTGGCATTTCATTTAATTTCTGTATTACTGATTGCAGCTCATTTTGATATTCAGCCATTTTTCCTTGGTTTAATGCCTGCTCGGCAATTAATAACCTTAGTTGCACTTCTTTCAGCACAACACTTCGATTCATTAAATTAATAGACGGTGTTTCTACTTTTTCAATACGGAACCATTTCTTCCACCAAGACACTGACTCAGATTGATCCATCTCAAGTTTAGGTCGAGCCAATGCTTGCTGAATATTTTTGTCGATAGTTTGCAGTAGATCGTCAATCATTTGATGACGCTGATTTTGAGCAATTACGTATTGTTGTATTGCTTGTTTATCTTGTTCAAGCGCCTGATTTAGACTGTGTTTTAATGCTGGAGCAATTTCATATTGAGGCAATGCTTGTTGTAACTGAGTTAAATGATCTACTGCATAAATAAACTGTTGTTGATCAATCGCAAACTGAATTAAGTCTAATTTTTGTTTAATTAATACCGTTGGCTCAATGCCTGCATGAATGATTTCACTATTTGTCGATGGTGCCGACTGAACATCACTACCCGGCTGGGTTTGAACTTGTCTCTTTAGTGCAACCAACTGATCATTCAGATTGGCATATTGCTGTTCCGATTGCATTAAGCTTTGCTGAAGCTCAGGAACCGTACGAGAAATTTGCCACATATCGTAGCTAAGCTTAGCCAACCAAGCGATGCCCAGCAAAATGATAATAGAAACAAGTTTTCTCATACGAATCCTTATAATGCCTGAATGTGATGAATCATCCCCGAAGGCGATAAATTTTCAAGTTGAATAATGTGAAAATGAGCCTGTTGCTGATCGCGATATTTTTTTACAAGTTGAAAAAGACGTGGTCCTAAAACCAAATATACACAATCAGGTTGTACATTATTATTTAAACAAAGCTCTAACCAATATTTCCAGCTTGCCTCACTGGTAATTAAGACAAGCCATTTTTCTAAATTATAATTTGAATTCTGTATCAGATGCTTAAATGTTGAATATGAGTCTTGTGGACACTGCCGATGATATAAGACAAAATTTAAAATCTGGATACCTTGCTGCTGCAAAGTGTCCATCATAAATTGGCGGCCGCCTTCCCCTCTCCAAAATGCCACACTACCCTTCTGTTGCATATTATAGAGAATAGGTAGTCTGAGCATGCCTTCAGAAGTTTCAACATCTGGAACATGTGCTTCAATTCCATATTCATGGAGACGATTCGCCGTGGCTTGCCCAACCGCAATCCACTGAATATGTTTTAAGTTATCTAGCTTTAAGCCACTTTGCGTTAAGTACTGCATACCCACATCAACCGCAGTGGGACTTACAGCCACTATAGCTTGCGCCTCGACTAACTGCTGATAAAGTTGAAAGAGTGAATCTGAAAAAGGCTGAGCAACCAGTTCTAAAAGAGGTAAAGACTCGACCTGATACCCCTTATTTTGCAAAGCTTCTGTTAATTCAGCTGCACGTGAGTCAGGTCGAGTATTAATGAACAGCATAGTTTTAGTAAAGAGCCTTTAATAAATCGCCCGCACCTTGTTCAAGTAAGTTTCGAGCAAGGTTCTCACCTAACTGCTGAGCATTGTGAGCTTCATCTGTCATTTCAGCACGTAATAATGTTTGCCCATCAGGACTACCGACGCGACCTTCAATATGAATTTTGCCATCTTGTAAGGTTGCATAGCCCGCAATCGGTACCTGACAACCACCTTCAAGATAGGCATTAAACGCACGCTCAGCACGTACACATACGTCAGTCTCTATGTGTAAAAGAGCTTGTATTAAAGCCAATACGTCTTGATCATCTGCACGACATTCCAAACCAAGAGCACCCTGTCCAACAGCAGGCAGACTTACATTTGGCTCGATAGTATGACGAATGCGATTTTCTAATCCTAAACGTTTTAAACCAGCGCTTGCCAAAATAATCGCATCATATTGACCATCATCTAATTTACCTAGACGAGTTCCAACATTGCCGCGTAAATCAATAATTTGTAGGTCTGGGCGTTGTTTTAAAATCTGCGATTTACGACGTAAGCTTGATGTACCAACTCTCGCTCCTTGTGGTAAGTCAGCAAATTTTTCAAACTGATTTGAAACAAAAGCATCTAATGGATCTTCACGTTCGCAAATGACTGCCAAGGTTAGACCTTCTGGTAATGCCATTGGTACATCTTTCATTGAATGTACAGCAAGGTCCGCGCGACCATCTAAAAGAGCAGCTTCTAATTCTTTAACAAACAAACCTTTGCCACCAATTTTTGCTAAAGGCGTATCTAAAATTTTATCGCCCTGCGTGACAAACTTGACCAACTCTACCGTTAAATCTGGGTGAAGCTCCTGCAAACGGGCACGAATATGTTCTGCCTGCCAAAGAGCAAGTGGGCTTTGTCGTGTAGCAATTTTCAAGGTTTTCATAAATTCAAGCATGGGCTGGTCAAACAATACACCCTAAACTTAACTTGATCCCTTAAAATTGCAAGTAAAATCTCATCAGCAAAAATAAGATAGGCGCAAGTTAAAGCTGATGTATCCGCTCTCTGAGCGTAGACAAATGACGACGGCTAACGGAAAGTCTTTCATCAAGACCTCGTAAACGAACCTGATACTGGCCTGAACTTACAAGCTCCAAACCATCTAAATAAGCAATTGAGACCAAGGCATTTCGATGAATACGAATAAATTGATCTGCAAATTCAGTTTCAAGCTCTTTCAGTGTTTCATCAATTAATACACTGCCATTTTTATGACGTATCGTGACATATTTTTGATCTGCCAAAAAATAATAGATATTTTCAACAGGAATCAGTTCAACCCCACGGTAGGTTTTGGCAGCAATTTGATGTCTTTGTGTTTTTAAATCCTGTAAAAGTTCAGGGTTTGGCAAGGCATTGAGCTGTGCTTGGGTAAGTTGCGTTAACTGCTTTAAAGCTTGTTCAAGTTCTGCAGGATCAATCGGTTTAAGAAGATAAGCTTGTGCTTGTGACTTAAACGCCTCTAAAGCATGCTGATCATAAGCTGTACAAAAGACAATAGCAGGTCGAGGGTTAAGCTGGCTTAATTGTTCCGCACAGACGAGACCATTCATACCCGGCATTTGGATATCAAGTAAAATCACATCTGGTTGATGAAGCCGTGCCTGTTCCAAGGCATCTTGGCCATGATGAGCTGTTGCAACAACCTCATGTCCCATCTTTGAAACTAAACGTGACAATCGCTCCACTGCTAATGGCTCGTCATCACAAATTAGCACCTTCATTCATCCTCCTTGTCACCGTTAACTTGGTCCATTTTTTTATGGTTAACTCTGACTGGCTTATTATTTTGATTGGTATTGATAGCTCATAATAGTGGTATATAAAGTTTCACCCTTATATACCTGGAACCTAACTGAGTTCCCATAATACGCTTTCAAGCGTTGTTTAACGTTTTCAAGAGCGATTCCATGCCCTTTCCGTGATTTTATTGTATCGTCTGTATAAGGGTTGGTAATGACTATACTGACCTGATTTTGCAATATTTCAACCAATACCCCTATGGTTGCCTTACCCATCATTGGTTCCACCCCATGAAAAATACTATTCTCTAACAAAGGTTGTAATGTCAATAAAGGAATCGTGACCTGCTTTAATTGCAAAGGTTCAAGCTCCACTTTCCATTCGACTTGTAAACGCTCACCTAAACGTATTTGTTCAATCATTAAGTATTGTTTACTGAGTTCAATTTCTTCATACAAGCTTACCAATTTTAATTCTTGGAAACTCGCTCTAAATAAACGCGACAGACTAATCAGCATACTTTCGGCTTTATCTGGGTCTATCGTAATTAAACTCACCACATTATTTAAACTATTAAATAAAAAGTGAGGATGAATACGCGCTTGCATGGCCTGAATACGCGCATTTAATTCTGCATATTGTTGATGTAACCACTGTTCTCTGACATATAAATAGCGCAAACAAAATGCGCCGAGTAGTATTCCATAGCTTAAATATAAAGGGACATTGGTAAAATAAATGCTCCAGTCATGCGCTATATCACTCGTTCTTTTCAAGATTCCGAATTGAAAAAAATTACTTATTAGGGTGGTCACTACCACAATCGCTTGCAGCATAACAAAGCCAATTGCCAAAGCATATTTTTGCTGTAGTTGACTAAAAAAATTTTGAAAATATTCAACTAAGGCAAAAAAAGACAAAATCACCCAGTTAATAAAAATCATATATTGTAAAAGGCGCGACCCGCTTAAGGCATGCCACGATTGCGCTTCAGCCAAAGCTAAAACCAGCGCCAAAACATTACTTGCGATAATTAATTCGAATAAATGTTGCCAACGATCAATTTTCGTAAAAAAATAGGAGGAATTTTGATTTCGATATGCTGTAGAAAACAACTTTGTTTGTTGAGCTTCGGCAAGTGATATACTCTTTTTTATTTTACTGAGCCACCATGACCACATCTTCAAATCCCCCTAATTCAGCAGCCCCAGACCAAACCTCAGGTATGTGGGGTGGTCGTTTTTCTGAAGCGACAGACGCTTTTGTAGCAGAATTTACTGCCTCTGTTCAGTTTGACCAACGTTTTTATAAGCAAGACATCGCAGGTTCAATTGCGCATGCTACCATGCTTGCAAAAGTTGGCGTACTGACAGAAGCAGAACGAGACGACATTATTGAAGGTTTAAGCACCATTCGTGCAGAAATTGAAGCTGGAAACTTTGAATGGCGTATCGATCTTGAAGATGTTCACATGAACATTGAATCACGTTTGACTCAGCGTATTGGCATTACAGGTAAAAAACTCCACACTGGTCGTAGCCGTAATGACCAAGTTGCAACTGATATTCGTCTTTATCTACGTGACGAAATTGATGACATTTTAGGTTTATTAGAGCGTTTACAAAAAGGCTTATTAGGCTTGGCTGCTAAAAATGTAAATACCATTATGCCTGGCTTCACTCATTTACAAACAGCTCAACCAGTAACTTTCGGCCATCACTTATTGGCATGGTTTGAAATGTTAGTTCGCGATACAGAACGTCTTCAAGACTGCCGTAAGCGTGTTAACCGTATGCCTCTTGGTTCCGCTGCTCTTGCAGGTACTACTTACCCGATCGATCGTGCTTATACAGCAGAACTTTTAGGTTTTGAAGCTGTATCTGAAAACTCTCTTGATGCTGTATCTGACCGTGACTTTGCCATTGAATTTAATGCAGCAGCTGCGCTTATCATGATGCATTTATCACGTATGTCAGAAGAACTGATTCTTTGGACTTCTGCACAGTTCAAATTTGTGAATATTCCTGACCGCTTCTGTACTGGCTCATCAATTATGCCGCAGAAGAAAAATCCGGATGTTCCAGAACTGATTCGTGGTAAATCTGGCCGTGTATTTGGTGACTTAATTAGCTTACTTACGCTCATGAAAGGTCAACCTTTAGCGTACAACAAAGACAACCAAGAAGATAAAGAACCTTTGTTTGATGCTATCGATACGGTTCGTGGTTCACTTATGGCATTTGCAGACATGATTCCTGCATTGGTTCCAAATATTGAAATCATGCGTGAAGCTGCGCTTCGAGGATTCTCGACTGCAACTGACCTTGCTGACTACTTAGTGAAAAAAGGCGTTGCGTTCCGTGATGCGCATGAAATTGTAGGTAAAGCTGTTGCACTAGGTGTAGCTGAAGAAAAAGATTTATCTGAGTTAACACTTGAGCAATTACAACAATTTTCTGACTTAATCACAGCAGACGTATTTGATAAAGCTTTAACACTAGAAGCTTCTGTAAATGCACGTGATCATATTGGCGGAACTTCACCAAAACAGGTTGAAGCTGCAATTACTCGTGCCCATACACGTTTAGAACAGTTATACGCTTAAGGATAAATCATGAGTCGCCAAGTATTTTGTCGTAAATATCAAAAAGAAATGGAAGGTCTAGACTTCGCTCCTTTTCCAGGTGCTAAAGGCCAAGATTTCTTTGAAAATGTTTCTAAGCAAGCATGGCAAGAATGGTTACAGCACCAAACTACGCTGATTAATGAAAAGCGTTTAAATGTGTTTGAACCAGATGCAAAAAAATTCCTTGAAGAACAACGTGAAAAGTTCTTCAATAATGATGAAAGTGTTGAAAAAGCAGAAGGTTGGAAACCTGAATAATTAGCTTGCTCTAACCTCATTGTCATTGAGAAGGCAGATCTATATACATAGATCTGCCTTTTTTTACGTGAAACTTACACAAACATATAAAGCCTTACATAGAGCGCACAGGACTCTACATGACATAAATTCAATGAAACCTTATTATGAATCCATAGCAAGTGAGACACGATCCCTGTCGTGTTTTCTCTTAATGCACTTGATTTTCTGTCCTGAACTTCCCCCCAAAGTTCGGGACATTTTTTTATGTATTATTTTTAATTATAAAAAAGCCTTGTTTGAAACAAGGCTTTTATTTTCTCAATTAAAGCATTATTTTTCGTGGACTTTTGCTTCAATTTCTTCAATTTTGGTATGACGAGCATCAAAGCCTTTCGCCATATAAATCACTTGTTCAGCAATGTTACGCGCATGGTCACCAATACGCTCTAAAGAACGCAAAACCCACATCACGTTAATTACGCGAGCAATATGACGCGGGTCTTCAATCATATACGTCATTAAAGTACGCGTTGCTGATTGATATTCGCGGTCAATGTCAGCGTCTGCTAAAAGTACACGTAAAGCCTGATCTGCATCTAAACGTGCAAAAGCATCAAGTGCATCGTGAATCATGACACGTACTTGGTTACCAATATGACGAGTTTCCATGTAACCACGAGGTGATCCACCCTCTTCACAGAGGTTTTGTGCAATACGGGCAATTTTTGCAGCTTCATCCCCAATACGCTCAAGGTCAGTATTGGCTTTGCTCATGGCAATAACCATACGCAAATCGATTGCTGCTGGATGACGACGCGCCAAGATGAGTGTCAAACCCTCATCAATATCACGCTCATATTGATTGACTGCATTATCTTTAAATTGAACATCAATTGCTAAATTCGCATCTGTATCAAGCAAAGAATGAATTGCATTGGCAACCTGTTGTTCGACCAAGCCACCCATGGTCATAAACTTTGTGTTCACATCTTGCAAATCTTCATTAAATTGAGAAGAAATATGATGGCTTAACACCGGATTACTTGGACTCAAGGAAGCCTCCAACATGATGGCGCAGGGATAAAATGATTGAGCATTAAAACACATCAATCATTAAATTTTTATGACAAAATTAAAATTCAGATAAAAGCATTTTTTATTACTGATACGTTAACCAGCTGTTTAATTCGACCAGATCTTTTTCACCTAACTGGCCTACAGCAGCTTTTAAACGCAGTACATTTAATAAATAGTCATATTGAGCATTAAGATAATCCTGTTTTGCAGAAAAAGCATTACGCTGCGCCAATAAAACATCAACCATACTTTTTAAGCCTTCGTTATAACTGGCTTTTGAAGCTTGCGACACAAGTGCCGAAGAATCCATTGCTGCTTTTCTTGCTTCAAGTTTTGCACGGTCGGTATCTACCTGCATAAAAGCACTTTTTACATCAACATTGGCACGGCGAATGGCCGCATCGAGTTGGGCTTGTGCTTTATTTAACTCTACACTGGCTTTTTTAATAGAGGTTCGGGTCTGTCCTCCATTAAATAAATTCCAGTTCATCTCCACACCAATTTGGTCAAACTTGCCGTCAGTTGAAATGAGTGTTTCTGGTGTTTGTTTGGTATAGCCATAGCTGGCAATTGCGTCTATCTGTGGATAAAGTGCAGCTTTTTCCACACGGCGTTGATCTTCAGCATATTGTCGTTGTAAACGTGCTTGCTGAATTTTTAAATTTTGTTGCTGGGCTAAATTCAACCAATCATCAAGCTGGGCTGGATAAGGTTTTTGAAAAGTAAAATCACTTCGTAAAACTGCAAGCTTATCTTGATAGGGGCCAATATATTCCGATAGTTGCTCTTGAGCTAATAGAATCTGTACATTGGTCGCAATACGATTGGCTCTGGCACTTTGATATTGAGCATTTGCCTCACTCACATCACTACGAGCCACCAAACCTTCTTTAAGCTTAGCATTCATCATGTTGAGCTGTTCAAGTAATGCTTTTTCTTCTTGTAAATATGCAGCAGTAAGTGCTTGCTGACGAAGTACATTAAAATAAGCTTCGGCCACGTTTAAAACATGATCTTGTTTTTGCAGTCTTAAAGTGATTTCACTGAGTGCAACTGAGGTTTTAACTTGTTTATAACCTTCCCATGCATCCATACGAAAAAGAGGCTGACGAGCAGACAAAGTTGCTTGTTTAGTGGTCGATGTATTACTCACTAACGCATCTGACAGCCCTTCTTGATCAACACCCGGAAAATTCGATCGTTTTACTGTTTGGCTATTACGATTAATTTTTCCAGACAAGGTAACTGTCGGTAATAAAGCACCCGTTGCTAAGCCCAAATTGAGCTGATCTGCTTCAAATTGTTGTTGATTCGCTTGCCATGTCGGATCATTTTGTTTCGCGCGCTCATAAGTTTCAACTAAATCCAGAGCAAAACTCGACGAGGTAAAACTCCACAAACCCGCCACAAGCATTAATTTTATTTTCATTGTTTAAATCAACGATAAAACTTGGCTTTAAGACTAAGAAAAATTCGAATCAAACTCAAGCCATTAAAAGTTTTAGTTTTTTTAAGTGTTCCGAGTTTTTGACAATATTAAAATACAAATAAAAATCAAAAACATGCCGATCCAACCCAACCATGAAACATGCTCACCCACTAACACAATCGCAAAAATCGCAGCAACTAAAGGTTCAAATAAAGTTAAGGTAGTCGCTTTGCTCGCATTGACCGTTTTTAATCCAAAACCGAAAAGTAAATAACCCAAAAACATAGGAATCAGCATCATATAGCCAGCCACAAGTAAATTGGTTGAGCTTTGTAATAATCCTTCACCTGTAACCAACAAAGTAGGAAGCAAAATAACTGCCCCGCCGCCCATAATCATGCCCATTGCAGCTTTAGAGGCAACACCTCGATCTATTAATTTTTTTGCAGCCCATGAATAAAGCGAATAAGTTGTAGCTGCGACAAGTCCAAGAAAAATACCGAAGTATTTATTCGATTGACTTGTACTATCTAGAACCGCATGACTTTCACCCATCGACAGCATCGTTACGCCAAGTACACCGCAAATAAAACTTAGAAACCAGATGGCAGATAAAGCTTTGCGATCAAAAAACCGCTCTAAAATTGCTGCAATCAGTGGAGCCGAGCCAATTGAAACCACAGTACCAATCGTAATGCCGGCATAATGCATTGAGGAATAAAAAGCCAAGGGGTAAATACCCACCGCCGCTACACCCAAAAGTAGTATTAAAAGATTCTCCCTTATAAATTGTCGGTTTTCACGGATCGCTCGGGATGCAACTAAAGCTTGTAAAAGACCTCCACCGCCCATCGCTGCGGCACCAATAGCAAGTGGGCCAAGTGTCGGTGCAAATGCCGCCGCAGTACCTGTTGTTCCCCACAAAACAGAGGCAACTAAAATCGCAATTGTGCCTCCATAGCTACTATTTTTAATGAGGCTAATCATGTGGACATTCTCTATTTAAAATGTCTTCTGCCATTTGCTTTGCTAATAGAAGTTGACGACTGTTGCCTTCCAACCCTGCTCGTGCCATAGAGCCTTCTAAAAGAAATGAAAGCTGTGTAGCCACATAGTTAACACGCTGTGAGTCTGGTATTAATTTTTTTAAATGCTCGGCAACAATAGCCTCAACTTCTTCTTTATGTTGTCTTACCGAACTTCGACCTGAACTATTCGCAGGGAACTCTGCGGCAGCATTTAAAAGCCCACATCCTCGAAAGCCTTTTTCATAGGCAAATTCCGCATGGTCTTGATAGGCATCAAATACGGCTAAAATAGCGTCTTTAGGTGTTTTTGTTATTGCTAAACGGTTTTGATAAAGGTCTAACCACTCTTGATGCCGTGCAGCAATATAGGCATCGACCAACTCACCTTTTGAAGAAAAATTATTATAAAGCGACATCTTGGCTACATCTGCTTTAGTCGTAACTGAGTTAATACCAGTTGCAGTAATGCCGTCGTTATAAAACAAAGTTGAAGCGGCATCGAGAATTTTCTGTCTTGCTGTTTTATCATTCATAGCTTTAATTTAAGTAGACCGACCTACCTAATAATAAAGATTTCTAACAATGATGCAATCTTTTTCCGAGTTATAATTTGAGTAATATTCACTTTGATAAAAATACAATCATGAAAAAAGTTTTAATGATGAGTATGTGCAGTGCACTACTTTTAGCTGGTTGCAATAAAACCTCACAGCAAGATCAAGTTGTATCTAAAGAACAAAAACCTACTGAACAAGAAGCTACCCAAAAACAAGAAAGTAGCTGCACACAAATCATGACTGCAATGCAAAAAATTAATCAAAACAGCAAAATAGAGGACTTAAACCAAATTAATGAAAAACTCAAAACCTGTGTTTCATCATTAAAAAATGAGGAACAAATTAAGCTAATGAATGCTTCAACCGCCATGTATCAACGTTTCCTTAAACAAGACGATAATGAAAAAACAGCGAAAGCTTTTGAGGCATTTGGCTATGCCATTTTAGAAAAAGAACCATTAGATGCTAAAAAAACAATGAAAACCAAGAAAAAGTTATTCGATCAGCTTAGTGCTCGTGATCAATATCTGATTCAACATGAGGGCCAAGCCTATATCGAACTTCTCTATCAAGGTGAAGGCATGTTTACGTATCGACGTCAGCCAAACTATTTAGTTGATGTTTTTGCTAAAGCCCTACCCGCGGACCAAAAAGAGTTCTTAACGCGTATGGCAAAAGACAATAAAGAGATTTTCTATGACGACGGCGCTTTGGCTATCTCATGGAAAGAGCTTACTGAGCGTGCATTATTTTGGGAGAAATTTATTCAAAAATATCCAAAGAGTTATTTTATTAGCGATGTAAAATTATTATTTAATGAGTACCGATACTTTATTTTCTTTGGCTTAGATAATACGCCTGTGTCCGATGAGTTTGCTCCAAACACATGGATTGATAAAGATGCTTTACAACAAATTCAATTTTTATCTACACAAAAACAGTCGAGTTTAGCGAAACCTGCGCAAGAGTTTCTTAAATTTATTGCCACTCCAGTTGAAGAGCGAAATAAGCAATTTAACCTAGATTTAATGGATGAAAATGGACAGGAAAAATCAAACTATCAGCTTGTCCATGAACAGCTTGAGCAGTTATTAAAACTAGAGTCACCATGGAATACTCAAAGCTACCGTGACTGCCACATGGATGCGGTTTGTATAGATACAAATTGACAATGCCAGCCAACCTAAAACATGTTAGTCTTTAAATCGCTTGACGGAGCGCGAGTAATAGCTCGCTGAGATTGTGTAAATTTCGTGTTATCGCAACACAAGTTTGATCACAAGTACCGTTGAACCTGATCAGGTTAAGACCTGCGTAGGAATCAAGCCATCTAAAAACTTACAGCCTTAAATTTATCTACTAAAGATAAATCCGCCATCGTTTTTGGTCGTGCTTGATTCGTTGATGTTATTCATAAGGATCATGTGATGAACCAGTTAACGAATCTCTCTTCTGCTGAAATTTCAGCTCAACATGAACAAGATGCAAAAGATTTAACCCGCATCTTGCCCGCTTCAAAAAAAGTTTATATTGAAGGCTCTCGCCCTGATATTCAGGTTCCTATGCGGGAAATTTCTTTAACAGATACCCCTACTGGACTTGGCGGTGAACATAATCCACCTGTTATGGTCTATGACACGTCAGGTGTTTATACAGATCCGAATGTTCAAATTGATTTAGACAAAGGTTTACCTTCAGTTCGCCAAAACTGGATTGAAGAACGTAATGATACCGATGTACTTGATGGCTTAACTTCAAAGTTTGGTCAGGAACGTTTAAAAGACATTCGTACCGCTGACATTCGTTTTGCTCATATTCAAAACCCACGCCGCGCTAAAGCAGGTAAAAATGTCACTCAAATGCACTATGCCAAGCAAGGTATTATCACACCTGAAATGGAATATATTGCAATTCGTGAAAATCAACGCCAGCGTGAAGGTGTTGATATGCGCCAACATGCTGGACAGAATTTTGGTGCAAAAAACTTAAAAGAAATTACACCTGAGTTTGTTCGCCAAGAAGTTGCTGAAGGTCGCGCAATTATTCCTGCCAACATTAACCATCCAGAACTTGAACCAATGATTATTGGTCGTAACTTCTTGGTTAAAATTAATGCCAATATTGGTAACTCGGCTCTTGGCTCTTCAATTGATGAAGAAGTTGCGAAAATGACTTGGGCAACCCGTTGGGGTGCCGACACGATTATGGATTTGTCGACAGGCAAGAACATCCATGAAACACGTGAATGGATTATTCGTAACTCACCTGTTCCAATCGGTACTGTACCAATCTATCAAGCCCTTGAAAAAGTGGATGGTGTTGCAGAAGACCTAACTTGGGAAATCTTCAAAGACACATTGATTGAACAAGCAGAACAAGGTGTTGACTATTTCACGATTCACGCAGGTGTATTGCTTCGCTATGTACCACTCACAGCAAACCGTTTAACGGGTATTGTGTCTCGTGGTGGTTCAATCATGGCTCAGTGGTGTCTAGCACACCATGAAGAAAACTTCTTATACACACATTTCGATGAAATCTGTGAAATTATGAAAGCTTATGACGTGTCATTTAGTTTAGGTGATGGCTTACGTCCGGGTTGTATTCAAGATGCCAATGACGAAGCGCAGTTCAGCGAACTTAAAACATTAGGTGAACTGACTCACCGTGCATGGGAACATGATGTTCAAGTCATGATTGAAGGCCCTGGTCACGTACCAATGCACATGATTAAAGAGAACATGGACTTGCAGTTAGAAGTATGTAAAGAAGCGCCATTCTATACGCTTGGGCCATTAACAACTGACATCGCACCGGGTTATGACCACATTACTTCTGCAATTGGCGCAGCTATGATTGGTTGGTACGGCACAGCAATGCTTTGTTATGTGACGCCAAAAGAGCATTTGGGCTTACCAAACAAAAAAGATGTTAAAGACGGAATTATTACCTATAAGCTTGCAGCACATGCTGCTGACCTTGCAAAAGGACATCCGGGTGCTCAAGTTCGTGATAATGCCTTGTCAAAAGCTCGTTTTGAATTCCGTTGGGATGATCAGTTCAACTTAAGTTTAGACCCTGACACAGCACGTAGCATGCATGATGAAACCTTACCAAAAGAGGCGCATAAATCTGCTCACTTCTGTTCAATGTGTGGTCCGAAATTCTGTTCAATGAAAATCACCCAGAATGTACGTGACTATGCCAACAATCTCACCAATAACGATTCAGAGGTTGAAGAAGGCCTCAAAGCGATGAAAGAGGTTTATCAAGAGCAAGGACAAAAACTGTATCATAAAGTGTAAATATTCAAAAAAAACACTTGCCTAGACATGATTCTCGGTTAGGATGAAATAAATAGATTTCGTCCTGATCGAATCATGAGTATTGTCGAGCGTCCAAGTTATACATCTAAAGATGTCGAAGTAACATCACGTGAATCTCTGTTCCGTGGTTTTATTCAAGTTGAAAAAGTTAGCCTTCGACATCGTCTATTTAATCAGTCTGAATATACTCCTGTATTGCAGCGCGAACTTGTACATCGGCCTGAAGCGGCTGGTGTTCTTCTCTACAATGACCAAAAACAACAGTTTGCACTGATTGAACAGTTTCGTGTGGGTGCTTTAGGTGATTCCCAATCACCATGGCAGCTTGAAGTTATTGCTGGGGTATTAGATGGCAATGAATCACCAGAAAACTGTATTCGACGTGAAAGCCTTGAAGAATCAGGTTGTGAAGTTCAGGATTTAGAACATCTATTTAGTTTTTACCCATCAGCAGGCGCATGTTCCGAGCTATTTCACCTGTATGTTGCCGAAACCAATTTACCCGATGAAGGCGGTATTTTTGGGGTAGATGATGAGGGTGAAAATATTCAGCTACATTTGTTTAGTTATAGTGAAATTCAAACACTACTCGACAGCGGACGTTTAAGAAATGCCCCTGTTATTATGGCATTGCAATGGCTGGCTCAACACAGCAAAACGATAATAAATCCGAAGAGGTAGGACGGTGACTTTTCAAGTCTCAACACTTTCACAAAAAAATCATGTCATCATACAAATTACCGATACACATTTATTGGAGTATCCACAGCTAGAATTTGTCGGGATGAATCCTGAAGAAAGTTTCCATGCCATTATCAAACAGATA
Source organism: Acinetobacter sp. GG2 (assembly GCF_000292385.1). Classification (NCBI taxonomy): domain Bacteria; kingdom Pseudomonadati; phylum Pseudomonadota; class Gammaproteobacteria; order Moraxellales; family Moraxellaceae; genus Acinetobacter; species Acinetobacter sp. GG2. The sequence goes on along the minus strand of NZ_ALOW01000024.1, from coordinate 65,060 downwards.
TTAAAGCAACATCCTGAAGCAGACGCGATTATTCATACTGGAGACCTCGCACAAGCACCGACACCGCTTACCTACAAGCGTTATATAAACTTTATGCAAACCTTGGGTTTACCTTTTTTTCATACGCTAGGTAACCATGACAATGTGGACCACTTTCCATTGCATAACGAAAATCATCAGGAACCTGTGGTTGTAGGTTTAGGCAACTGGCGCATCATTATGCTCAACAGTGCCGTAAAAGGAAAAATAGATGGTCATTTGTCTTCAGAACAATTAAAAAATCTAGCGAACTTGCTTGAACAATTCGCAGATCACCCAGTTTTGCTGGCTTGTCATCATCATCCATTTGCCATGAAATCAAAATGGATTGATCATCATAAGCTTCAAAACTCAAATGCCCTTCTAGATACGTTAAGCCCGTTTAAAAATGTAAAGGCATTGGTCTGCGGACATGTCCATCAAGACTCTCTTAATATTTGGCAAGGTATCGAGTTTTTCTCCACACCTTCAACAAGTGTGCAATTTAAACCGTTTAGTAAAGATTTTGCGCTCGACCAAAATGCACCGGGTTATCGTTACATTCGTCTGAATAATGATGGCACTTTTGAAACAAAAGTATTTCGACTTGAAAATTTTAAAACCCTTATAAATACTGATATTTCAGGCTATTAAACCTATTTTTTATATGCTTATATAGAATTATGACTGGGGTAAACACGTTTTGAAAATATTTACGGGTCAGAATGACTATCATCTTGCAGGAAAAATCTATATGATGACGACCCGATGGGAAAATCCCATCGATGGTTTTCTATAAAAACACTTGCATATCACCATATTTTTTGCGTATAGATAATACGTGTATGATGAGGAATGCCCTATTATGGCGAATGACAACCACAACCAAGTTTTGGATGAACATACAGAAGTTGTAGTAGAAGGTGATAAAGCTTCTGCAAAACGTGCACGTAAAGTGAAACCTAAAACTTCTGACATAGGCACAACTGCAAGTTTATTTGGTATTGCACCTTATCAACCTAAGAAAAATGAAGAGTACATGTCTGAAGGACAGCTCGAGCATTTCCGACAAATTCTGCAAGCATGGAAAGCTGAATTAATGTCTGAAGTTGATCGTACTTTAAATACGATGCAAGACGAATCAACTGCACTGCCAGATGTAAACGACCGTGCTACCCAAGAAGAAGAATTTGCAATTGAATTACGTACACGCGACCGTGAACGTAAATTAATTCGTAAAATTGAACAATCTATGGAAGCGATTAAAAACGAAGACTACGGTTTCTGTGAAACTTGTGGTATCGAAATCGGTTTACGTCGTTTAGAAGCACGTCCAACTGCAACATTATGTATTGACTGCAAAACTTTGGCAGAAATTAAAGAGAAGCAAAATAACGGTTAATATGACCGCTGTAGCTACTCAAGAAAAGCCCAGCTTTTCGTACTCAGGTCGGTTTGCGCCCTCGCCAACCGGCCCTTTACATTTCGGATCACTGATTACTGCTGTTGCCAGTTATTGTGATGCCAGAGCTCATCAAGGGCGATGGGTAGTTCGTGTTGAAGACACCGACATCCCACGTATCTATCCCGGTAGTGAAGACCATATACTCGCATCACTTGAAGCTTTTCAGTTCGATCCCGATGCCGAGATCATTTTCCAAAAAGACCGGCTAGATATTTATGAAAGCGTATTAGACCAGCTAAAAAAAGAAGGTCTGGTTTATGCTTGTCAGTGTACCCGTAAAATGCTCGGTTCAAATGCAATCTATGCAGGCACTTGCCGTGATTTACATCTCGACTTTCAAGATCAAGCAATTCGGGTAAAAGTTCAAGATCAGCAAATTTGTTTCGATGACCGCCTACAAGGATACCATTGCTCTAATCTGCAATATGACCTTGGAGACTTTGTTCTTAAACGCCGCGACGGCATTATTAACTATCAACTTGCTGTAGTTGTAGATGATTATCTACAAGGTATTACTCACGTTGTTCGTGGCGCAGACCTCTTAGATAACACCGAACGTCAAATCTGGCTAGGTCAACTGCTCGGTTATCCTAAACTCAGCTATACGCATCTTCCCTTAGCTATGAATGACCAAGGGCAAAAACTTTCTAAACAAAACCTTGCTCATGCGCTTGATTTAACCAAGGCATCTCAATTACTACAACAAGCTATACAAGCACTAGGCCAACCAAACGTCGATTTAGACCGCCCCGAACTCATGCTCAAGCAAGCTGTATCGCAGTGGAATGTAGATTTAATTCCTCATAAACAAGAGCTCAGCGGAACATATTTATAAAAAAAGCCCGATTTAATATCGGGCTTTTTTTATAACAACTGAAATGATTTAGAAGTTTGATTCTTCTCTTTCGGGGTTCACTTCTTGAGTTGATGCATCAATCTTTAAGATCAAACTAATCATGGCTGCACACATCATTAAAGACGTACCACCATAACTAATAAATGGCAGAGTTAAACCTTTAGTTGGCATTAAACCCATGTTCATACCCGCATTTACCAAAATCTGGAGTAAGAAAATAATACTAATGCCATAAGCTAAATAGCCCGCGCGAAGATAATGGTGTTTCAAGGCACGATGACCAATTTTGATACAACAGGCCAACATCAAGAAAGACAAGCCAATGACAATCGAAATACCAAAGAAACCAAACTCTTCACCTAACACGGCCAACATAAAGTCAGTATGTGCTTCAGGTAAATAAGATAGTTTTTGAACACTATGTCCCAAACCTGTTCCAAACCATTCACCACGACCAAATGCCATGAGTGCGTTTGATAACTGATAACCCACACCTAATGGGTCTGCCCATGGGTCAGTAAATGAAATCAAACGTTGAAAACGGTAAGGCTCAAATAAGATTAAGAACACAATACCGGTGACAATCGCACCTAGCATGATTAGGAACTGTGTTGGTGGTGCACCAGCTAAAAAGAATACCCCAACCATCATCATGACAATAACGATCGTTGCCCCCAAGTCAGGCTCGGCAATAATCAAACCAACCGTAATTGCCATCACACCACTTAGACGTAGCAAGCCTTTCCAATGCGTACGAACCTCTTTAGCACGGCGTACCACATAGTCTGCTGTAAAGATTGCCATCATAACCTTAGCAACTTCTGTAGGCTGCAAGGTAAAACCACCGATTTTAATCCAACGAGTAGAACCATTGACTTCCGAACCTACCGCCAGAGCAGCAAGTAACAGCACCATGGTTAATAACCACAGCGGGAAAGTGTTTTTAAACCATGTATTGAGCGAGATTCGGTAGGTCAAATATGCCACCACCCCAGCAACTGCAATAGAAATTGCATGGCGGATGACATAGTGAAACGGGTTCTCATGCATATATTCGGCATAAGGCATGGAAGCAGACGCGACCATCACCGATCCGATACATAACAATGCAACGACACAGAAAATCAGAACATTACGTGGTGTCACTTCCGCTGGCCATTTAGGCAATATCCGTTCATACCACTGATTGATTTTCTGGATTGTGGTCTGAGCTAAGCCTGCCATACTACATTCCTAATCATAATACTTCTTTAAACCAACGAATTGACGCAGGCAACAAACTGCTGACCACGGTCATTATAACTTTTAAACATATCAAAACTTGCACACGCTGGTGATAGCAACACCACGTCTTCAGCATGCGTTTCACGTTGACACAGCTCTACAGCTTCTTTAAGCGTTGCTGCATGTAAAATTTTAGTTGCACCTTGAATAGACTGCTCAATGACTGGAGCATCTTCACCAATCAATACCACAACTTTGGCATACTTTTCGATAGAAGAACGTAACGGAGCAAAGTCTTGGCCTTTACCTTGCCCACCCAAAATTAGGGCTACCTTACCTTTCTTCACTTCAATCGCAGCACCTAAACCATCAATTGCTGCAAGTGTAGCGCCAACATTAGTTCCTTTTGAGTCATTGTAATAACGTACATCATGCACGGTTTTTACATACTCACAGCGATGCTCTAAGCCTTTAAAATGTTTTAAAGTTTCAAGCATAGAATCCATAGGTAAGCCAATTGCTTCACCCAATGCTAAACACGCTAAAGCATTGGCTAAGTTATGCATACCTTGAATATATAAGTCTGAGCTTTTAATTAAACGCTGCAAGCCACGAGCAAGCCAAAGTGTCCCATCAGCATCTCTTAAAACGCCGTACTGGTTTAAGTCAGGTGCATTTAGTCCAAAGCTTTGCATAGGGGTTGTATCAGGTACAAGAGGACGGCTTAACGCATCATCACGGTTAAATACAACTTTCTTGGTACCTTGGAAAATACGGTGTTTTGCCTTGTGATAACCCAACATGTTTCCGTGACGATCCAAGTGATCTTCACTCATGTTAAGGACTACAGCAACCTCAGCATTTAAGTGAGATGTGGTTTCTAACTGGAAGCTTGATAACTCAAGTACCAATAACTCTGGTTGATCTTTTAATAAATCTAGAGCTGGACGACCAAGATTGCCACCAACAGCAACTTTCTTACCTGCATCTTTGGCCATTAAGCCCATTAGAGTAGTAACAGTACTCTTCGCATTAGAGCCTGTAATCGCGACAATCGGCACATCTGTTGCACGGCGAAGTAGCTGAATATCACCTACTACAGAAATACCTTGAGCAATGGCTGCCTGAATCTCTGGTAATTGTGGTGCGAGGCCCGGGCTTAAAATAATTTCTTCTGCTTGTAATAGTAATTCTTGATCAAGCTGACCAAAACTGGTCTTTACTTCTGCAGGAATTTGATCATGACCGGGAGGTGTGGGACGAGAGTCTGTTACTGCAACTTGGTAGCCTTGTTCATGCAGGAAATTTACAGCAGAAACACCTGATATACCCAAGCCTGCTACAACTTTTAACCCACCACGTTGTATTAACATTTTTGCCCCACAATTTATCAATCGACAGAATGGCAAAAATGTTAGCACTTTGCTGTTTTGAATACTTTTTCAGTTTGACTTTTATTCTACTTTTTTTGTGTCAGTGCGTAAAAAAGCCATCATTCGATGGCTTTTTATACAGAAAAATTAGCGCCACTTCACCGTTTGCACAGGAGCAGACTTTTGTGCAGGGGCATCATCTGTAGAACAGCCACAATTGCCGCCACAACCAGCAGCCTGTTTAGGCTTCAGCCATGCCGCCAAACGCTGCCAGCCCAACTTTTGACACTGGGTTGATAGCACACGAAATACTGAAGCGGACGTTTGAGGAAATACCTTTTTAAAGACAACAATGGCACTCCACAACACCAATACAGCAACAATAAGGTAATCAAACATAAGCGCCTCCTATTAACCCCAAATGCGTGATGCAATTTGGTAGGTTAAAAATGACATGAGATAAGCCAAACCAAAGAGATAAGCCGTCATGACTGCCACATGTTTCCATGAACCTGTCTCACGGCGTACCGTTGCCAAGGTCGCTAAACAATGTGGTGCATAAACAAACCACACCAATAAAGACAAGCCTGTAGCCAATGACCAACCTGTGCCGTTTGCACTAATCAAATGAGCAAGCCCTTGTGCAACCGCATTATCATCAGCACCAGATAACGCATATACCGTACCTAATGCTGCAACCACAACTTCACGAGCAGCCATTGCAGGAATTAATGCCACCACGATTTGCCAGTTAAAGCCAAGTGGTGCAAATAAAGGCTGAATAAAGTGCCCCGCCATACCCGCAAAACTATAATCAATTGCTGGTAGCGTTGCGCCTTCTGGCGCTTGAGGGAAAGTACACAAGAACCAAAGAATAATGGTTAATGCAACAATAATCCCACCAACACGACGTAAGAAAATCTTTGCGCGTTCCATCAGCCCAATAGCAATACTTTTTGGGTCAGGAAAACGATAACTTGGTAACTCCATTAAAAGGGCATGTTGTGATTTGTCTTTACGCAAGAACTTCATCACAAAGGCAACACAAAGCGCACTTAAAATACCCGCCATGTATAAACCAAACAGCACCAGACCTTGTAAGTTAAAGATCCCTAAAACAGTTTGACTTGGAATAAATGCACCAATTAACAAAGCATAGACAGGCAAACGTGCCGAACATGTCATGAGAGGTGCAACCATGATCGTGGTAAAACGATCACGCGAATCACTGATACTTCGAGTTGCCATAATGCCAGGAATCGCACAGGCAAAACTCGACAATAATGGAATAAAAGAACGGCCACTCAAGCCAGCTTTAAACATTAATTTATCGAGCAAGAATGCTGCACGCGGTAAATAACCTGATTCTTCGAGTACCAGAATAAAGAAGAAGAGAATCAAAATTTGTGGCAAGAATGCCAATACAGTGCCCGCTCCCGCCAGAACACCATCTACGACCAAACTGCGTAGCACAGGTTGATGAATAGCTCCATTTAACCATTCACCTAACCATGGAATGACACCATCTTCGATTAAAGCTTTAAACGGTTCAGCCCAAGCAAATACTGCCTGAAAGACAATAAACATCATCACTGCTAGGCTGAGTAAACCCAACACAGGATGTAAGAAAATTCGATCTAGAAAATCAGTACGTTTATCATCATGATCAACAAAATGAACCACATCTTTAAAAATCATTTCGATTTTTTGATGATGTCCACCACTTAAACCACTTAGCTCTGTATGCGGTACGGTATATTTTTCTTGGTCAAGCGCATGCAATAAGTTTTCAATGCCTGAGTTACGTACGGCAACCGTTTCAACAACTGGAACACCTAAACGCTCAGACAACTTCTGTGTATTGATTTGAATACCGCGACGACGCGCTTCATCCATCATATTCAATACAACCAGAATTGGGCGCCCTAATTCAATAATTTCAAGCACCAAACCCAAGTGCAGTTTTAAGTTTGTCGCATCGACAATACATAAAAAAGCATCTTGCTGCCCTTCTTCGGCAATTTTACCTTGGCAGACATCACGAGTAATTTCTTCATCGGGACTAGTTGCCTGCAGACTATAGGTACCCGGCAAATCTAGTACACGAACGGCACGGCCAGAAGGTAACTGAAAGTTACCGACTTTACGCTCTACGGTTACACCCGCATAGTTAGCAACTTTTTGTCGTGTTCCAGTTAGGTGGTTAAACAGCGAAGTTTTACCACAGTTTGGATTCCCAACAAGGGCAATACGTAGCGCATCACTCATGCGGGTACTCCTTCTAACTGGATCTCGATTTTTTCCGCTTCCGCCTTACGTAAAGCGAAACGAGTAAAGCCAATTTGGATTAAGATCGGATCACCACCAAAAATACCCTTGGTAATCACTTCTATTCGAGTACCTGGCACAAAGCCCAGACTTTCCAAACGAATTGCGACCAAATCTTCTTGCTCGGACATTTGTGTCATCCGATCTACTTTGGTGATGGTAGCCGCTTGCTTCACTTTCAACGCTGATAAACGCACCGCATCCGATCCTAAAACCTTTTTTTCTAGTATACATATAAATGAGAATAATTACCAAATAAGGTTAAATTTCAATTCTCACCCACTTTAATCGACAAATCTTAAAGTTTCTTTTAAAGTACAGTGGTTTAGAGGATATTGTTTATGATAAGTAAAAAACCGCGTATTCCAAGCCCTGTTCAAATTCCTGAACATTTGAGCTTTTTACAAGGTTTTCGTGACTATTTGGTTGCACAAACAGTGAGTCAACATACTCGTAATGCTTATTTATCTGACCTGATTCAATGTGCTGAACTTCATAAAAAAAATAGCTTGCCGAAATGGTCGAGTGATGACATTTCTGATGTCTTAATTGAACTTACCAAAATAGGAAAAAGCCCACGCTCAATCGCACGCTGCTTATCTGCCCTACGCCAGTTTTACAAATTTTTACGTGAACAAAAATTACGAAGCGATAACCCGGTAGCGACACATCACTCACCCAAAATTGGCCGAGCTTTACCCAAAGATTTATCAGAAGAAGATGTAGAGGCACTTATTCAAGCGCCAGACATTACAACAGCTTTGGGGTTACGTGACCGAGCGATGTTTGAAGTACTTTATGCATGTGGTTTACGCGTTTCTGAGCTAATCAACCTACGCTTGGAGCTAATCAATTTAAAACAAGGCTATTTACGTATTACGGGTAAAGGCAATAAAGAACGTTTGGTACCTTTAGGCCAATATGCTTGTGATTGGGTAGAGCGCTACTTAAGCGATGCACGCCCTCAACTTTACAAAAGCTCGACTGACTATTTATTTTTAACTCAACATGGCGGAATCATGAGCCGTCAGAATTTTTGGTATGCGATTAAACGTTACGCTTTGCAAGCCAATATTCAAGCTGAACTATCGCCTCATACCTTACGCCACGCCTTTGCAACACACCTACTTAATCACGGTGCTGACTTACGCGTAGTACAAATGTTATTGGGTCATAGCGACTTATCTACCACCCAAATCTATACCCATGTGGCACAAGTGAGAATGCAACAATTACATGAAAAACATCATCCTAGAGGTTAAAATTTTTTAAGCGAATGATTTGAAATTCATCAAACAATCGTTTGATTTCGTTCACAAAGGTTAAGAAAGTTTTAACAATACACACTAGATTTTTTGTTATGCTTAGCAGCTTCTGACTATAAATACTGATGAAATAAGGGTTATCTATGTCTTTTACCCGATCTCAACTTTTTCTTGCCTGTGCTTTGGCTTCTAGCTTGCTGTTCAGTGCTTGTTCTAAAGAAAACAAACCACAAAAAGAAGATGCGCTCACAGCGACCGCACCTGCTACTGGGGAAGCGTCAACCATCATTGAACGCAATGCTAAACAGCGTTTAATTGAAACTTTGCAAAAACAATTTAAGAACGCAAATATCAACGCCAAAATTTTAGATATCAAGCCGACAGAAGTTCCTAATTTATATTGGGTAAATCTCGAAGGCATGACATCAATTTATACAACCAGTGATGGCAAATACCTGATTCAGGGTGATGTCATCCGTTTAGGTGGCAAAGAGCTGCATAATATTGGTGATAACCTGCAAGCTTCAGAAAATAAAAAGCATCTTGCTGCTTTAAAAAATGAAGATTTGATTGTTTACCCAGCGAAAGGTGGTAAGGCTAAACATGTGATTTATGTGTTTACCGATGCAAGCTGTCCTTATTGCCACAAATTACATGAGCATTTAGCCGAGATTAATGAAAAAGGCATTGAGGTTCGTTACATTGCTTGGCCACGTGGTGAACAATTTATGCCAACTATGGAAGCCGTTTGGTGTAGTGCAGACCGTAAAGCTGCATTTAACCAAGCTGTACAGGGCGTTAGCATTCCGCCAGCTCAATGTAAAAACCCTGTCCGCGAACAATATCAACTTGGTTTAAACATGGGCGTGAATGGTACTCCTGCAATCTACAATGTTGATGGCGAGTACTTGGGTGGCTACTTAACACCAGATGAATTGATTAAAAAATTGAATAAATAATATTCGCCAAGCTGATGAATGATTAATCAGCCATCCCTTCAACAAAGCGCTGCTCATATTGCAGCGCTTTGTTTTTTCAATAATTAATACTTTTTCCACCAATGTTTAAAGACTGATCTAATCAGCTTTTCCGAACATCTCACTCTAATTGATTGAACAAGCATGAAAAGCGCTAGAGTCTGGCGTTTTTTTTAGCTATGATCTAGCTTCAACTAAATGATTAAATGATGATATGGAGTGTGACGTGAAACCAGTTCGCCTGGCAATACTCGGTTTAGGAACCGTAGGTGGAGGAGCCCTTAAACTACTACAAGAAAATGCCGCTGAAATTAAACGTCGCACCGGTCGAGAAATTCAAATTACCCACGTTGGAACACGCCGCCCTCGTCCAGATCTTGAATTAGAAGGGATTAAACAAAGCGCAGACTTACTTGACATCGTTCGTCAACCAGACGTTGATGTGGTTGTAGAAGTGATGGGTGGGATCCACCCCGCTTACGAAGTCATTATGGAAGCGATCAAACACGGCAAACAAGTCGTGACTGCAAATAAAGCCTTACTCGCTGAACATGGCAATGAACTATTTAAAGCAGCTGAAGACAATGCTGTACAAATTGCTTATGAAGCAGCAGTAGCTGGCGGTATTCCAATTATTAAAGTGATTCGTGAAGGCCTTGCTGCAAACCATATTGAATGGCTAGCAGGCATTATTAATGGTACAGGCAACTTTATTCTGACTGAAATGCGCGAGAAAGGTCGTGCATTTGATGATGTATTAAAAGAAGCTCAAGAACTCGGTTATGCAGAAGCAGACCCAACTTTTGACGTTGAAGGTATTGATGCTGCGCACAAGCTTACAATTTTAGCGTCTTGTGCGTTTGGTATTCCTCTTCAGTTTGATAAGGTCTATACCGAAGGTATCAGCAAAATCACTGCGCAAGATGTGAAATATGCCGAAGAGCTTGGTTTCCGCATTAAACACCTAGGAATTGCACGCCGTGCTGAAAAAGGGATTGAGCTACGTGTTCACCCAACACTTATTCCAGATGAGCAGCTTATTGCAAACGTAAACGGCGTTAAAAATGCTGTGTTAGTTCAAGCAAATGCAGTAGGTCCAACGCTTTATTACGGCGCTGGTGCTGGTGCTGGCCCAACAGCTTCTGCGGTTGTTGCCGACGTAATTGATATTGTGCGTGACATCTCTTATACCGAAGACGGTGCAGGAACAATTCCTCAGCTGGCTTTTGAAGCATTAACAAATGTGCCAATTTTAAGCCGCGAAGAAATGACTACAGGTTATTACATCCGCTTAAATGCTGAAGATCAAACTGGTGTACTTGCAGATGTAACGACCATCTTAAGCCGTGCTGGAATCAGCATTGATGCCATCATGCAACAATCCCGCTTAAAAGACCTTATTCCAATCGTGATTTTGACCGATCCAATCGTTGAATCAAAAATGGATGACGCTCTTGCGCAAATTCAAGCATTACCTGCTATTCGTGGCGAAATCGTAAGAATTCGTTTAGAATCGCTCGATAGTTAATCAGGTTGAGGGAAAGATTCCCTCTCCCGCTTCACCTCTAATTGGAACACCATCATGTCTAATGCCAATCGTTATACTGGTCTTGTAGATCGTTATCGTGACCGTTTGCCAGTTTCGGCAACTACTCGTGCTATCTCTTTGGGTGAGGGCAACACCCCACTCATTAAACTTGAGAATATTCCACGTATTATTGGCAAAGATGTTGAAATTTATGTGAAATATGAGGGCTTAAACCCAACTGGTTCATTTAAAGACCGTGGTATGACCATGGCTGTAACCAAAGCGGTTGAAGAAGGCTCTAAAGCGATTATCTGTGCATCTACTGGTAACACTTCTGCTGCTGCTGCTGCATACGCTGCTCGCGCTGGTATCAAAGCATTTGTTTTGATTCCGGAAGGCAAAATTGCGATGGGTAAAATGGCGCAAGCGATGATGTATGGTGCGATCACTATGCAAATTCGTGGTAACTTCGATGATGGTATGCGTCTAGTAAAAGAAGTGGCTGATCAAGCTCCTGTAACGATTGTAAACTCAATCAACCCTTACCGTTTGCAAGGTCAAAAAACCATTGCTTATGAAATCGTTGAAGCTTTAGGCCGTGCACCTGACTATCACTGCTTGCCAGTAGGTAATGCAGGTAACATTACCGCTCACTGGATGGGTTATACAGAAGCTGTAGCAAACCAACCTGCTGATCAGTTCGAACAAGTTGTTTATGATGCTGCGACCGATCAATTCACTGGCCCTAAACCAGAAGGCTTACCGACAATGGTAGGTTACCAAGCTTCTGGTGCAGCTCCATTCTTACGTGGTGCTCCAGTTGAAAGTCCTGAAACAGTTGCAACTGCAATTCGTATTGGTAACCCGCAAAGCTGGAACCATGCAAAAGCTGTAGTACGTGACTCTAAAGGCTGGTTTGATGAACTTCAAGACAGCGAGATTTTAGAAGCTCAACGCTTACTTTCTATGTATGAAGGTGTATTTGTTGAGCCAGCGTCTGCTGCTTCTATCGGCGGTGCAATCCGTGACATTAAAGCGGGTAAAATTGCTGAAGGTTCTGTCATCGTATGTACAGTAACTGGTAATGGCTTGAAAGATCCTGACACTGCAATCAAACAATGTGCTGATGCAGTAATGTTGTCAATTGATGCAACAATGGACCAAGTAAAAGATTCGATTTTATCTAATATGTAAGATCTGAGTTTTTATAAGAAACGGCTGTTTAATACAGCCGTTTTTTTATGCTTTTTTAAAAGCCATAAAAAAACGCTTCTTAAAAGAAGCGTTTTTTAAATATTTAAATTAAATACGTTTTGGCAAATTACTCAACCAACCCAATAAGTTAGTTGCATCGTTATTACGTGCCTGTGTACTTGGCTCACCAAGCAATACAATTACTGCCGGACGTGAGTTTACAGTGGTATGCATCACGACACAGCGACCGGCTTCATTGATATAACCAGTTTTAGACAAGTTGATATTCCAACCACCATTACGCACTAGCGCATTAGTATTGTTAGATTTCAACACGCGATAACCCAAGTTAAAATCATAAGTCGGTGTAGTTGAGAATTGACGGATTAAACCATACTGAGATGCTGTACTCGCCAAAATCCCCAAGTCACGCGCAGAAGAAACATTGCGTGGGTCTAAACCAGTTGATTCATAATAATGAGTTGCACTCATACCCAAAGAACGTGCTTTAGCATTCATCGCTGCTACGAATGCAGGACGACCACCCGGATAAGTACGCGCTAAAGCTGCTGCCGCTGGGTTTTCAGATTTCATTAGAGCAAACAGAAGAACTTCTGCACGGTTCATCTTGTCGCCAACACGTAAGGTTGAGCTTGAGTTTTTACCATTTGCACCAGCAAAATCAATTTGCTCAAGTGTAATTTCTTCTGACATGTTTAAACGCGCATCTGCCGTTACAACTGCTGTCATTAATTTGGTAATAGACGCAATCGGTACCGATGCATTGGTATTTTTACTATAAAGAACCTCACCTGTTTGCGCATCCATGACAAGTGCAGCACGTGCACTTACGCTCGGCTGGGCATTAAAACCCCCAGTATCGCGAATTGGAGCAACTCTAGGTGTAGAGCTAATAACTTTCGGTGCATTACTGCCACGCAAAGTTGTAGTTACAGATGTTGAACCTTGCGGAGTTGGTTCATCATCTTCATCATTTAAAAGTTGACTAGCATCCGCTGCCGACCAATTTAAACTTGCAGTACCAGTACTCCCTGAGGACGGGTTATTGACGAGTTCTGCAAAGCTTGTTGAACTCAAACTAAGCAAAATAGACATGCTTAGCACATGCATTAAAGACTTTTTAGAATTTTTCACGGCACAATACTCGACTCAGGGTGACACACATTTGCGCTTACTATCATTATGCCTTACATTTGAGATATAAGGTATAAAGGTTTACCGACACAATTGTGCACAACTATTCGCTCACTATAGAAGAATAGGATTGCTAATTTTGTCATTCCATTGCAAGCTTATTTTGCTTTATGTAACAAAAAACTTGTTTTTTGAAAGAAAGGAGGTCTTCTTGATTACAGTTTTAGTTGTCGATGACCATGAACTGGTACGTACGGGTATTTGCCGTATGTTAGAAGATCATGCAGATGTTGAGGTAATTGGACAAGCCGAATCTGGGGAAGAAGCAATTGCTATCGTTCGCCAACAACATCCGCAAGTCGTACTACTTGATGTCAACATGCCGGGCATCGGTGGCGTAGAAACAACTCGTCGTTTATTACAAACAGCTCCAGAGACGAAAGTCATTGCTGTGAGCGGCCTTGCCGAAGAACCCTACCCGTCTTTATTGCTAAAAGCCGGTGCAAAAGGTTATATCACTAAGGGTGCACCAATTGCCGAGATGGTTCGTGCAATTAATAAAGTGATGCAAGGTGGTAAATATTTTAGTGCTGATATTGCCGAACAACTAGCAAGCTCATATTTATCCGACACCCAACAATCCCCTTTTGATTCGTTATCAGAACGTGAAATGCAAGTTGCCATGATGGTTGTCAACTGTATTAGCGCACAAGAAATTGCCGATAAACTTTTTGTGAGCGTGAAAACTGTAAATACTTACCGTTATCGTATTTTTGAAAAGTTAGCAATTGATAGCGATGTAAAACTTACACATCTTGCGATTCGCTACGGTCTGATTAAACCATAATCAGACTTACATGCACTCTCCTTTAAATTCATCCCTGTCCCATACGATTTTTCGTTTGGGCACTTGGTATGGTTTATACCGTCTTATTATTGCGGTTAGCCTGACTATTATTTTGGTTTCAACCAATGCTCAAACTGACAATAGTTTGCAGCAACCATCTTTATATTTTTACACCCTACTAGGCTACTCAATTGTCAGCCTTGTTCAATTGTTAGGCTTTAAATTTATCGCAGCTCAGGCAACACGCCAGCTTGCTTTATTTTTTATTGTCGATGTTATTTGTTTGAGTCTACTGACTTTTTCTGTTGGTGAACCAAATTTACAACTTAGTCTACTTTATGTAATTGCAATCTTTACCTCGGCAATTTTGCTCAGCGCAAGAATGTCTTTAATCATTACCTTGCTTGCGATCATTGCAGTTATTTACCAACGCTTCGTGGGTAGTTTGTTCGACTACAACAATCTAAACACGATCGGGAATAGTGCCTTACTCGCTTTCTTATTTTTTGTCGTTCATGGGATTGGTCAAATTGCGGTTCAGCGCTTTAAATTACTTGAAGCTTTGACCTTTCACCAGTCAGTTGAACTTTATCAACTTCAAAATATTAACCGTTATATTTTAGAACAAATTGAAGAAGGCTATTTAGTCTTAGATGAAGACTACAACATTGTGCTCAGCAATCCAGCTGCTTGCTCACTACTCGGTATTCCACCCCAATTTGCCAACGAAAAATATCCTTTAGCCAAGTGGCATACCGACTTATATGAGATTCTTAAGTTTGGTGACTTACAAGAAGGTGACCGATTTATTTTTGAGTCTCGCCTATCGACTTATTCCATTAATATTAAAGTGCAGCACCTTTTGGTCCCACAACAAGCACTGACACTGCTCATTTTACAAGATGCCCAGCAAATTAATCAGCAAGCACAACAGCTCAAACTTGCTGCTTTAGGACAACTTTCAGCAAGTATTGCACATGAAATCCGCAATCCTTTGGCTGCAATTGTACAAGCAAATGAGCTACTTAAAGATAGCGACCCAGAACAACAAAATACTTTGCGACATATGATTGGTAAACAAGCCAAACGTATTGACAGTATTGTTCAAGATACTTTGGGGCTTGCACGTAGTGAAAGAACTCATCCTATTCAGATTGACTTAAGTCATTTTATAACAAGTTTATTCGAAGAAGATTTATCAGACGTTAAGCACTCTATCAGACTCGAAATATCTGATAATTATCTAAAATTTTTATTTGACGAAAAACAATTACGACAAGTTATGATTAATTTGGTGCGAAATGCTTTACGGCATAATGCACCTGATTCACCTAATGTCACGATCAATATTCATTCACAAGCAAATAAAATTTATATTGATGTGATCGATTACGGTGAAGGTGTCTCAAAACGTGATATATCTCAACTATTTAAACCATTTTTTAGTACCGAAATTAATGGAACTGGTTTAGGATTATACTTGTCTCATAGTTTCTGTGAGGCAAACCATGCAAAGCTCACTTATGTAGAGCAAAAACAAGGGGCATGCTTCAGAATAGAGTGCCCAATAATATATTGATTTTTTTATTAGGTTTTTGGGGAAATGGCAGAACAGCAACCACTGGTTTTGCTTGTAGACGATGAAGAAGATTTGTGCCTTTTAATGCAAATGACACTTGCACGAATGGGGATTAAAACACATCTTGCTTATCGGGTTGAACAGGCCAAACAACTCTTCACTCAGTTTCATTACGACGCATGCTTAACCGATTTAAATCTACCTGATGGTAGCGGGTTAGACTTAGTCAAACATGTCTCTCAAAACTACCCCAACACCCCAATTGCAGTTTTAACTGCATACGGCAATATGGATATTGCAATTGCTGCATTAAAAGCAGGTGCTTTTGATTTTGTGAATAAACCTATTAACCAAGTCCATCTAGATCAGTTATTGCAAAAGGCGCTCAATCGGCAACAAACAGATCAAGACTTTGCAGAAACAGCGCTAGAAAATAAATTATTAATCGGCCGTTCTCTACCTATTCAACAATTACGCATTGCAATTAAAAAAATTGCTCGCTCTCAAGCACCTGTATTTGTTACGGGTGAGTCAGGAACAGGTAAAGAAGTAGTTGCCAACCTAGTTCATCGGTTGAGTAACCGTAGTGAAGGTCCTTTTATTGCAATTAACTGCGGTGCCATTCCAACTGAACTCATGGAAAGTGAGCTGTTTGGACATAAAAAAGGCAGTTTTACTGGGGCAACTCAAGATAAACAGGGTCTGATTTTATCGGCTCACGGCGGTAGTTTATTTTTAGATGAAATTGCCGAATTACCACTCAGTATGCAAGTCAAATTACTGCGTGCAGTACAGGAAAAAAAGATTCGTCCTCTCGGTTCCGATCAGGAAATTGATGTTGATTTCCGTGTCATTAGTGCGAGTCATCAAGACTTGGATTTATTGGTTAGACAAGGCAAATTCCGTCAGGATTTATTCTTCCGTATCCATGTTATGGATTTGATGTTACCACCGCTACGAGAACGTGGCGAAGATGTCCTTTTACTTGCAAATCACTTTATTCAGAAAATTTGTATGGAGTGGGAAACACCACCCAAACAATTAAGCGATGCAGCCGAGACTTATCTCTTACAGCAACACTTTCCTGGCAATGTTCGTGAATTAAGAAACATGATTGAGCGAGCAATCACTCTAAGTGACGATACTCAAATTGATGTACCACACTTACATCCAGCACCATTAAGAGCAAATATCTCTAGCTCAGTACCATTGGTGTCTCAGACTATACAAAATAACGTGACAACGCCTCAAGTTGTAAAAAAATTGCCAACTGAAGGATTGGAGAGTTATTTAGAGAATATTGAAAAAGACATTCTGCTCAATGCACTCAATATGACCCATTGGAACAGAACTTTAGCAGCGAAAAAACTAGGAATGACGTTTCGTTCTTTACGTTATCGTTTGAAAAAATTTGGCTTAGACACAGAGACTGAACAGGAAGTATAAAGCTTACTTCCTTTTTAGAAGTAAATCAGCAACACGCTCCAAATAAACATCTTCTTTCATTTCTGGCGGTAAGGGATAGGTCTGATTAGGTTGAATACCTTGCCCTTCAATCATATTACCATTTGGTGTGTAGTAGTGTGAGACCGTCATTTGCAAAGCTGCCCCACTAGGCAGAGGGAAAAGCTTTTGTACAACGCCTTTTCCATAACTTTTTTCGCCAATGACCCAAGCCCGCTGATGCTCTTTCATTGCTGCAGTAAAAACTTCTGCTGCTGATGCGGATCGATGATTAATTAAAATACCGACCTTTATATTTTGAAAATCATTGCCCGGTAAAGCCTGAAATTGCTGATTACCTTCTGAACGACTTTTTGTAGAAACAATAATGCCATGATTTAAAAATAAATCGGCTGACTCAACAGCAGCAGATAGCAACCCGCCTGGGTTATTTCGTAAATCAATTAATACTGCTTTTAAACGCGAAGAACTATTTTCTTCAATCAAACGCTTAATTTCATTAGCAGTATCTTGCTGGAACACTCTAATTTTTAGTACCAATACCTGATTGTGTAACATGACAGGTTCGATGTCAGTTTCAATCTTTTTATTACGAACTAAACTGATTGGAGTATTTGACTCCTCGGTCTGTACTTGAAGTGTTGATCCTATTGAACCATACAGCAAACCAGATATTTGATCTTGCGTCAGGTTCTTAAGTTCTTGATTATCAATTTTTAGAATTGTCTGGCCATTTCTTAAGCCAAGTTTATATGAATCTGAACCTGTCTTAAGGTCGCGAATCATCCATTTATGAATATGTGCTTCTGGACTTAATGCAAAATCAACCGAGGCTAGATCACCTTCGGTATATTGAATGAGTTGACGGTATTCTTCAGGAGACAAATAGCGTGAATAACGATCTAAACCGCTGACTAATCCTTTAATTGCTTGTAAAAATAAAGCATCGTCCGACTTTTCATCGACATAGTTATCCCGAACAATTCCATAAATTTGTACAAACTGCTGAATCGACTCAATAGGGACTTCTGCATAACTTTCTTCTGATTCTGCCGGATCAGCATGCTGCGGCGATAATTTTTCTTTTACAACAGGAGCAGCAAGAGCGAGGTAGCTGCAACACATCAATACACTACCAAAAAAAGCTTTATATATTTTGTGTTGCAGCATTTAGTCACCTATCGCTTATGCAGATAATGTAATCAGATTACGACCTTGCATTTCAGCAGGAACTGGAATCTGCATTAGATTAAGGATGGTCGGTGCAACATCTGCAAGTACACCACCTTCTGCAATTGTCGCTTGAGTTGGACCAACATAAATAAATGGTACAAGCTCTGTTGTATGTTGAGTATGAACCTGACCACTTTCATAGTCCTGCATTTGCTCGACATTACCATGGTCAGCAGTAATCAGCATGTGGCCTTTTTTCGCCATCACAGCTTCGTATACACGACCTAAACATGTATCAACTGCTTCAACAGCTTTAACCGCAGCATCAAATACGCCTGTATGACCTACCATATCACCATTGGCAAAGTTCACAACCAATAAATCATACTCACCTGAGTTAATTGCCTTAACGAGCTCATCAGTTACTTCATAAGCACTCATTTCCGGCTTTAGGTCATATGTTGCAACGTTTGGTGATGGAATGAGAATACGCTTCTCACCTGGATATTCATCTTCACGGCCACCACTAAAGAAGAACGTTACATGAGCATATTTTTCAGTTTCAGCAATACGTAATTGCGTTTTGCCAAGAGAAGATAAATATTCACCAAGTGAGTTTTTCAACTCTTCAGGCATATATGCCACAGGCGCATCAATGCTGGCCTGATAACGCGTCAACATGACAAATTTAGAAAGGTTCGGCACAACTTTACGCTCAAAACCAGCGAAGTCTTTTTCAACAAACGCACGAGTAATTTCACGAGCACGGTCAGCACGGAAGTTCATGAAAACAACGCTATCGCCATCTTGAACTTTAGCTACATCACCAATACGAGTTGCTTTTACAAACTCGTCATTTTCATTTGCAGCATATGCAAGCTCTAAACCTTCTACTGCCGTTTGTGCAGTACGAAGTGCTTCACCTTCAGTCAATAAACGGTAAGCCTGTTCTACACGGTCCCAACGGTTGTCACGATCCATTGCAAAGTAACGGCCAATCATAGTTGCTATACGACCTTGACCCGGATATTGAGCAAATAGAGCATCTAATTTTTCTAATGAAGGTTGAGCACTACGTGGAGGAGTATCACGACCATCAAGGAATGCATGAAGATAAACTTTTGCACCACGTTTTAATGCAAGCTCACACATCGCCACAATATGATCTTCGTGTGAATGAACACCACCTTCTGAGAGCAAGCCCATAATATGAACTGCACCACCAGCAGCTTTAGCTTTTTCAACAGCGTCAATCAATACTTCATGTTTGAAAAAATCGCCAGTACGAATATCTTTAGTAATACGGGTAAAATCTTGATACAACACACGGCCAGCACCAAGGTTCATATGGCCAACTTCAGAGTTACCCATTTGTCCATCAGGCAAACCTACATCTTCACCAGAACCAGAAATGAGACTATTTGGATGCTTTGCTTTCATTGCAGTTAAATTCGGGGTTTTTGCTGCAAGAAAAGCATTATCTTCAATCGCTTCACGGTGTCCAACACCATCCATAATGACCAGAACGTGAGGGATCTTGCCAGCAGTTGCATCCGTCATAATCAATTTCTCTTTTGTCTACAATTTCATCGCAATATCTTACCGAATTTTCGGCGAAGACTCTAATTTTTCCTATAGCTTTCACCAATGCCTATCATTGAGAAAGCCATTCATATTCTTTTGAATTAACGGGCGCGGTAAAGTAAATAACTACCTGCACCGAATAACAAAGCAATAGGTATAAGTACAAACCAAGCAGGTGAAGGTGCGTATACCAAACTTGCGTAACCCAAGAAATCTTGTAAGTAATAAAAACCCAAACCAATAAAGAGTGCGATCACCAATCTGAAACCCATTGACTGTTGACGTAGTGGCCCAAAAATAAAAGAACAAGCGACTAACACTAAGGTAATGAGAGAAAATGGAGAGGCAACTTTTTGCCAAAAAGCTAATTGGTAAGTTTTAGGGACTTGGCTATATTCATCCATATAACGCATGAAGCTAACCAACTGACTTGGAGATAAGTCTTCAGGATCTAAAGTCACCATGTGTACGTATTTAGGTTGTAAAGCCAATCCTAAAGACTGCTGTTCATGATTGTTTTGTATTGAATTACCATCTGTAAGAATGTCTGTCTGGCTAGCTTTCTGTAAAGACCATTGACCATCTTTGATAAACTTACCTTGCTCTGCATTAATTAGAGATTGCAAACGGTAATCTTTGTCAAAGTCTACAACTTGAATGTCTCTTAAATTTCCTTGCGAGTTTGCATAGTCAATATAGATAAAACGCTGCCCTTCTCTTGACCAATAACCTTTCACTTCACCTAAAGCAGCTGCTGAACGGTGACTTTTGACACTTTGCGCTTGCTCATTTGTATAGGGAACAACCCACTCACTGAGTGCAAAAGATAAAATAATAAGCAACAAAGCTGAGCGCATCACCCAACCTACAATACGCCACAAGCTAATACCAACTGAGCGCATCACAATCAGCTCGCTATTGGATGCTAAAGCTCCTAATCCAATCACAGCCCCAATTAAGGCCGAAATAGGTAAAATCTCATATAGATAGCGAGGGGCACCCCATAACACATAGATGAAAGCTTGCCATGCATTATAGTCAGGCTTTAACTCACCTAACTCACCCAAATAAGTAAACAAGACCTGCAAAACAGATAAAACAATGGTGGTACCAAACATTGCAAGCGCAGTGGTTTTCGTCACATATTTGGCGACTATTCGACGTGCTAACATTATAATTTCACCCGCTTGATCTGTTTCTTGATTTTCGGCCCTAATTTCTGTTTACGTGAAAATAAGGCAGCTGCAATTGCATAAACCAATAAAGCTGCTGGATAAGCCCAAATGTCCAGCTCTCCTCTACTGATACGAGTCTTAATCGCAATCATAAGTACAATCAGACTCGCGAAAATAAAAATAGATGGAATAAGACGATAATAACGCCCCTGTCGTGGATTTACCTCAGACAATGCAACTGACATCATGAGAGCAACAATGATGGTAAACGGACCAAATAAACGCCAACCCAACTCACTTCTAATGACAGGATCATTACTTTTATCCAATAGTTTAGAGGTTGGAAGCGCTCCTACATCACTACTCTCAAACTTAACATCCTTATCATTTTCTAAACGCAGACGATAAGACTGGAACTCTGCTTGCGTATATTTCGGTTGTCCCGGATATATTTCATAACGGCGACCTTGAACCAGATCGACAACATTGGCTGTATCATTAGCCATCTCAACACGTGTTGCCTCTTTTGCCAAAATCATGACATCTGGCTTATCTTCTTTAGTAGCGCGTTGATAAAAGAAAATATCCTTGAGGTTTTTACGGTCTTCCGACAGTGAGCCTGCATAAATCGTATAAGGCCCTGAAGAAATAAACTCTCTTGGCCGAACCAAATCAAAACCCGTCCGTACAGCTTGGGTTGTCGTTAGTTTTTCAAATTCACGTAGTCCCCACGGCGTCATCCATAACATGAGCACAGACTGACAAACCATGTAAACCAGTGTCATTGGAATGAGTAAGCGTGCTAACTGATGACGACTTACTCCACTACCATTGAGTACGGCCATTTCATGGTCAACATATAAGCGACCGAACACCAGCATTAAGCCAATAAAAAAACCTAGTGGTAAAATAAGGGTAAGGAATTCGGGTAAACGATATCCTACGATGCTAAATAAAATACTAGCATCTAAACGCCCCTGCGCCGCCACACCAAAGTATTTGATCAGACGACCACCCATCATGATTAAGGTCAATAATGCAATGACCACCAATGAGGTAGAGACAACTTGCTTGACGAGATAACGCCGAATAATCAAATTAATACTTCCAAAAGGCTAAACGGGACGAACGCTAGTTTACCCGAATGTTAAAAATATAAAACCGCACATTGCAACGCTATGCTTGAAAGTGTTTCAATGTTTTAATCCAACATAACTTTCTATAGGCAATCACGGCAGCCATGAAATTTACAACTTATACAACTTTCCCTGAACAAACATCTAATGAATCTTTGTGGGTTTTAGTTGATTCAGAACAGCTACAAACCAACCTCAACACATATCAAATCAATAACATAGAAAATATTCTTACAGCGACTCAATTTAAAGCTAACTTCAACGAAACATTGCCATTGTTTGGTCAGCTTACTCATCAAGCTCATACCCAATTACTTGGTTTAGGAAAAGCAGCTGAACTTCAAGCAGTTAAGTTAGCAAAATTGGCACAAACCATTATCAAATCGACACAAAATAAATTTAAGCATATCGCAATTGATATTGCTGCGTTACCTGTCGAATATCATTATTTATTTGCATTAAGCTTAACTCAAGCAGCTTATGGTTATGATGAGTTTAAATCGAAAAAAAATGAATTTGTGTTACAACAAGTTGATTTAATTAGTTCACAAACCAATCTTGATGAAAGCCAACTTGCCTTGGTGCATGCCGTACAATCTGGTCAGTCTTATGCTCGTGACTTAGGAAACCGTCCAGGTAATATCTGTTTCCCTGAATATTTAGCTGAACAGGCATTAGCTTTAGCTGCAGAATTCCCAGACTTACTTAAAGTGACTGTCTTAAATGAGCAGCAAATGGCTGATTTAGGCATGTATGCATTCCTAGCTGTAAGTAAAGGATCTGAACGTCCGGGTCGTATTGTCACTCTTGAATACCAAGCAAACCTTGAACAAGCCCCTGTTGTACTTGTAGGTAAAGGCGTTACTTTTGATACAGGTGGTATTTCTTTAAAACCAGGCCTTGGCATGGATGAAATGAAATTCGATATGTGTGGTGCAGCTTCTGTGCTTGGTACAATCCGCGCATTATGTGAAGCACGCCTTCCAATCCATGTGGTGGGCGCGATTGCTGCAGCAGAAAATATGCCTTCAGGTAAAGCAACTCGTCCGGGCGATATCGTAACGACCATGAGTGGTCAAACGGTTGAAATTTTAAACACCGACGCAGAAGGTCGTCTGGTTCTTTGCGATACGTTAACGTATATCAAACGTTTCAATCCGGCAGTAGTCATTGATATCGCAACTTTAACTGGTGCTTGTGTAGTTGCACTAGGTAAAGTGTTAAGCGGCTTATTCTCTCCTGACGATGCTTTAGCAATTGAGCTTCAACAAGCGGGTGAGCAGTCATTCGACCGAGTATGGCGTATGCCAGTGATTGATGACTATCAAGAACTACTAGACTCACCTTTTGCAGATATCGCTAACATTGGTGGTCCACATGGCGGTGCGATTACAGCGGCCTGCTTCCTTGAACGTTTCACACGTGATTATCGCTGGGCTCACTTAGATGTAGCCGGTACAGCTTGGTTATCAGGTGCAGCAAAAGGTGCAACTGGTCGTCCAGTACCGTTACTTATGCAATTCTTAGCCAACCGTGTAAATACGAATGGCTAAAGTTAGCTTTTATTTGTTTGAAACGAGTGAAGAACGGCAAGTCGATAGTGCTTGCCGTTTGTGCCGAAAGATTCTACTGAAGCACTCACAAATCTGGTGGTACTGCACAGATGTGCAGTTACAACAAACACTTGATGAAAAACTCTGGAGCTTTGATCCGGCCAGCTTCATTGCCCATGGTATTGATCAGGCAGGCGCAGCAGTATGTATTTCGGCTAAACAACCTACTGAACAAGGCTGGTTAGCATTTAATTTTAACAATCATGCACTTGAACAAGTGAATCATTTTAGCCACATTATAGAAATTGTTGAAAATAATGAAGCAGCCAAGCAAATTGGCCGAGAAAAATTTAAAATGTATCGTCGTTTGGGTATAGAACCTCGAACCTTTAAATTATAACGCGCTAAAATGTTGAGACTGTTGAGTAAAGGAGAACTGTGGTGGCATTAAATGTCGGGCAAGATTTTAAAAAAAGATGGTTAAATGCGCCTGAAGCTGTCCGTCATGCCTATCAACAGGATTTGGCACGTATTTGCGATTTATTAGAGCCTCAGACGCCTATTCAACTTTGGGTACTCAATGACGAGAAAGCACAGCTAGAGTCGCAGAAAAACATTGAACAAGCTTATGCAGACCTCAAAGCAGAGTTAATCGAACAAGCACGCATTCGCCGTCAGCTTGCTTTAGAAAAATCTCTTGCAGATAAGCGTGCAGTTGAAGCGGCTTATGCTGCTGAATTGCAAGCCGATGAAGTTCGTAAGTTTGATGAGCAGACCCAAGCTCTACAAGCTTTCTGCAGTCATTTAGAACAGGAAGTTGCTGAACAAACTGCACGTTATCAAAAAAACCCTGAAACACCTGCTGTAGACTATTCTTCTGGTGTAAAACTTAGCATTACCGATGATCAAATCTTATCGGAGCTTGAAAGTTTACGAATTCGTTTAGAACTTGAAGCTGAAAATTTAATTGAACATTCTGTAACGGCTTTCCGTGCCAAACTAGAGGCGGCAGCTCAAGAAGAAATTGAATACATATTAAATAATTCTAAGTTTTCTGATGAAAAAATAGAAAAGTAAAATTTTAAAAACGCTCTTTGTCATCAAAATGACATTTAATTGTCACAAAATAGTCATGCATAATATTCTTTTAGTTCAAATAATTATTAGAATAATGCATGGTTATTCATCAAAATTAAAGAGAGTAAAAATGGACATTCCACATCAGATTTCAACGCAACTTGAGCAGCTTAATCAGGGTGAGCAATGGACATTTTCAGCACAAGAACTTTATATGAGTCATAACGACTTTAATTCACTTTCTATTTTGCTGACACGAGCGTCAGAAAAAGGTCAATTTTCAATTACACGCACCCAGCATAATAAACCCTGGGTTGGCACACATTCGGTTACTCTCACCAAGCATTAATTTTTTAAAATAAAAAAAACCGGAACATATGTCCGGTTTTTTATTTTGGCGATTTAAAATTTATTTTAAAAAACCATTTTCAGCTAAAAAAGCCATACTAATATTTGACTCAGTTTTCTGTTCAGCAGCTTTATCACCTAGCAATAAACGCTCGATATAACGCGCTAATACATCGACCTCAAGGTTAACTTTGCTACCTACTTGCCATGTCCCAATATTAGTACGTTCTGCTGTATGGGGAATTAAGTTCAAACTTAAAATATTACCGCGCAAATGGTTAATGGTTAAACTAATACCATCTACAGTTACAGAGCCTTTCTCTGCTAAATATTTAGCAAGTTCTACAGGTGCTGTCACTTCATAATAGACGGAACGAGCATCTTCACGCACTACGGTAATTTCACCTACACCATCAACGTGACCACTTACAATATGACCACCAAAACGAGTTGTTGGTAGCATCGCTTTTTCAACATTGACACGTTGACCAACTTTCCAGTTACCCAAAGTGGTACGGTTTAAACTTTCGCGAGACACATCAGCCGCATACCAGTTATCACCCCACTCAATGACGGTGAGACAGATTCCATTGGTTGCAATTGAGTCACCCAAATGTACATCCGACATATCCAAATCGGTTTGAATACGTAAACGCACATCGCCACCTACACTTTGCAGGCTTTCTACTTTACCTAAACTTTCAATAATGCCTGTAAACATGGCTCAATCTCCAAATCTTTCACACTGCTTAAGTTGCAGCGCTTACCAAAGTGCAAGTTGCGTACTATTACCTGAAGTATCTACACCACCTAGCTCGGCAAAGTGGTAAAGCTGGCCTAACAATTGACGTAACGGTGGTCCTGGTTTGGCATGTGTATCTGTAATCACAATAAACTCGAGCACGCGTGCACGTTCTGACTGACGTTGTTTACTTACGCGATAACGTGGAACATCTTGAGTCAGTAAAGTGACTTTTCCGCGCTCCAGATTGGCCATAAGTAAATCTTTTGGCTCAATGTTACCATCAGTCGAATAGCTGGTCAGAATATAACGTGCATTGATGGTTGAAAGTAATTTTTCATACGCATCTTTTGCATGTTTAGAAGAGTTATATGGACTTGGACGCTCTTTACGCCACGCACGATCAATACCGCTTTTATAACCTTTGGTATCTGGTGAAGGTAAATCAACCTGATCCCATAAAGTTAATGCATTTAAAACGTGGTAATTACTACTATAAGCATGCTGGTTATATGGTGGGTCAAGATAAGCAACATCTACTTCAAAACCACTCATCTGATTTGCTAAATGTTGTGAATCTACACACCACATTTCAGCGGCTGGACGTTTACGATCACCAATCTCACAGAAACGGCTCGGTGTTAACCAAAGTAATGATTCAATACGCTCTAAAGCCGTTTGTGTACGTCCGCCCCACCCTTGGTGAAAGCTTTTAAATACGCCGCTTGTATTGCTCACAAAGCTAGCTGAATAGAGCAATGGTGCAAGTAAAGCACTCATCTCTACATCATTAATTGCACCTTGTGCCTGCCAGGTTGCGATTTGCTGGCGAATCGCATCGATACGCATACCATTACGGCGTTTAAAGAACAAACGGTCACGGGTTGGATCGTATACATCATCGTTACGAGGACAAAGGTTATGTGTAACCCAACCCTTAACCTCAGGCAATCTATTTAAATAATCGATGGCTTTTTGATATCCGCCAAGCTCTTTAAAAGCAGGCGCATCGACACAGGCTAAAATCGCATGATTTAGGGCATGGCTATAAGGTTCCCAGTCATTCGCAATGACACGGTAACCATTTTGACGTGCCAAACGAGATACCACACCACTACCCGCAAAAAAGTCGGCAAAAATCGGAGGATTCTTTTTCTTGCTGTTCAGCGTCCCTGTAATTTCTAGGGCTTCTAAAATCAAGTGGAGCAATCGGCGCTTGTTGCCCAAGTAGGGTACAAGCTGATGAAAAAGATATTCGTCGGTCGTGCGGGCTGCATGGCGACGTTTGTGGTAAACCGAAGGCTCTGAATTCATACTTTCTCTTGCGTAGGGATTAACCTTAAGCGTATATCTTGATCAAGTTGTACTACATCAAGAAGTTTAAAACGAAGTTGCTGCACCATATATTCAAATTCTGCATTGAACATGGCTCTGGCACTTTGCCCCAATAAAGTCGGGGCAACATAACTGATCATTTCATCCACCAAACCTTCTTGTAAAAAGGCGGTAGATAAAGTTGCGCCAGCTTCAACCAACACATCATAAATTTGGTATTGCTTAGATAAGGTCTGTAGTAGTGTTTTTAAAGGCTGAATTTCTAATTGTATCACGCCTAAGTCAGCGAGTTCCTGACGATATGGCCCCATCACCATGACAGTTTCAGGATTTTCTAAAATTTTAGCGGTGAGCGGTAAGCGCCCTCTCCGATCTAGAATTACCCGTTTTGGTTGAGCAACTGTCTCGATATCAATATTATTGAGCGAGCGTACATTAAGCTGACAGTCATCAGCAATCACAGTATCAATACCTGTAATCACGGCACCTGAAATCGCGCGCCAATGCTGCACATCTTGCCGAGCAGCAGAACCCGTAATCCACTTTGACTCACCAGATGCCATTGCAGTACGCCCATCTAAGCTAGAGGCAACTTTTAAACGTACATATGGCATGCCCGTAGACATCGCTTTTAAAAAGCCTTGATTAAGTTTGGCTGCTGAATCTTCACAAATACCGATTTCTACTTCAATACCAGCATTTTTTAAAATCTGAACCCCTTTACCCGCAACAAGCGGGTTTGGATCGGGACATGCCACAACCACTTTTTTAACCTGCGCCTTCACGAGTGCCTCAGCACACGGAGGTGTTCGTCCATAATGAGCACATGGTTCAAGTGTTACATAAGCGGTTGCACCTTGTGCTTGCTCACCAGCTTCACGTAATGCAAAAACTTCAGCATGGGGTTGACCAGCTTTTGGATGAAAGCCTTCACCAATGACCTGATTATCTTTGACAATCACGCACCCAACATTTGGATTTGGTTTTGTCGAATAAAGTCCTCGTTTAGCAAGTTCAATCGCTTGCTGCATCCAGTACTGATCTTGTTTCAACTCAGACATATACATCTCAAATGATTATTGCTCACGTTGTTGCATTTGCTCAATTTGACGACGAAATGCTTCAACATCCTGAAAGTCCTGATAAACCGAAGCAAAACGAACATAGGCAACGTGGTCAAGTGCAAATAAAGATTGCATGACAATTTCACCAATTGTTCTAGACTTAACATCACGCTCACCTAAACGGCGAATCTGCAATTGAATATCGCTTAGAACCGTTTCGATCTGCTCTTGTGTCACTGGACGCTTTTGTAAAGCATGCATAAGCGAACGACGTAGCTTCGCTTCATCGAACGGTTCATTTTTTCCATTCGATTTGATCACACGGGGCATCACCACTTCATAGCTTTCAAAAGTGGTAAACCGTTCACCGCAAACTACACACTCACGACGTCGACGAATCTGACAGCCTTCTGCGGCTAGCCGAGAATCGATGACTTTACTATCTGCGGCGTTGCAAAATGGACAATGCATAGCGGACTTAATAGGGTCAATTACTTTGACCTAGTGTAGCAAAATTTCTACGCTTACTGAACCAGCATTCTATGAGACAAAAAAACAGCCTTGAGCCAGATCAAAGCATCGCTTTGATCACAGCTCAAGACTGTTTTTAATACAGCATATATATTATGTATTATTCAATGCGTTCGCCATGTTGGCTTAAATCCAGACCCATACGTTCATCATCGGCATTAACACGCAGACCAATCACCACGTCAATCACTTTAAGAATAATGAAGGTAACAATACCGCTATAAACCATAGTTGCAAGTACACCTTCAACTTGTACCCACAATTGACCAGCAAATGTTGGAGCTAAAGTTACACTAGCTGCTTTGATGATTTCATCACTGTAGAACACGCCAGTTAAAATCGCGCCGACAATACCACCTACTGCATGTAAACCAAAGGCATCCAATGCATCATCTGCTTTAAGTAAGCGTTTAAGTGCTGTAATACCCCAGAAGCAAACAACACCACCGATTAAGCCCATCACTAGAGCTCCGCCTACACCGACGAAACCTGCTGCTGGTGTAATCACAACCAAACCAGCCACAGCACCAGATGCACCACCTAATACAGAAGCTTTACCACGAATCATACGTTCTACAACTAACCAAGAGAACGCAGCAGCAGCGGCAGCAACTTGAGTCACTAAAATTGCCATACTTGCACGAGCACCAGCGCCTAAAGCACTACCACCGTTGAAACCGAACCAACCCACCCAAAGTAAGCTTGCACCGATTACAGTTAAAGTTAGGTTATGCGGTGCCATAGATTCACGGCCAAGGCCAATACGTTTACCAAGCATGTAAGCTGCGACTAAACCTGCAACACCAGAGTTGATATGTACAACTGTACCACCAGCAAAATCTAAGGCGCCTGCTTTAAATAACCAACCATCTGTTGCCCACACCCAGTGAGTAATTGGCGCATAAACTACAAGTACCCAAATAGTAATAAAGGCCATGAAAGCTGAATATTTCATACGGTCAGCAATCGAACCACTCAAAATTGCGACAGTAATGATGGCAAAAGTCATTTGGAAAATAACAAACAAGCTTTCAGGAATTGTTCCACTTAGTGCATTAAAGCCTACGCCGTTGAGCATCGCTTTAGACAAGTCACCAAAGTATGCACCTGTGCCAGAGAACGCGAGTGAATAACCAGCAATCACCCAAATTAAACTTACCAAAATTGCAGCAGAAAGGCTGAACATCATGGTACTTAAGACGTTTTTCTTACGGACCATACCGCCGTAGAACAATGCCAAGCCAGGAATCGTCATCAACAGAACCAAAGCTGTTGAAACTAAAATCCAAGATGTATCGCCTGTATCGAGTTTTGGTGTAGGTGCTGGAGCTGCCGGAGTTGCTGCGGCGGCTGGTGCTGCTGCAGTTGTTGCAGGAGCTGCAGATGTTGATGTTGCTGTAACCTCAGATGTCGGTGTTGTTACAGTCTCTTCTGCCCAAGCGGCAGTACCACCCAAAAGTGCGCCTGTTAGACTCAGCGCCATAAGCATTTTTTTCATTCGTGTCCCCCAACCTCATTTGCGAGCTATTTATTGCTCAGCAAGCTTTGTGCCAATTTAGACAGCATCTGGTCCTGTTTCACCCGTACGGATACGGATGACTTGTTCCAGATTAGTCACAAAAATCTTACCGTCGCCGATTTTCCCAGTACTTGCCACACGAGTAATTGACTCAATTACTGCGTCGACCATTTCATCGCTAATCGCAATTTCGATTTTTACTTTAGGTAAGAAATCAACCACATACTCCGCGCCGCGGTAAAGTTCTGTATGCCCTTTTTGACGACCAAAACCTTTAACTTCAGTTACGGTAATCCCTTGTACACCAATGTCAGAGAGTGCTTCTCGCACATCATCCAATTTAAACGGTTTTACAATTGCAGTTACAAGCTTCATGTTTGTTTCCTTCGGCTTCTTTTCACCAGTAAGGTTTTATGTTCAATTTTCATGCCAATATTTCAAAGGTTGGAGGAGATGAATCTTTTGCATGAGCTTTCTTTATAACCTATTTAGTTATCAAGATGTAGATGAGCTACTAAAAATAAAATGAATTTGCAGTCCTGTTTTTATTTCAATTTATTGTTATGCAATATCGGAAAGCCAAGAAGCCTATATCCGAGCTTCAAGCAGTGTTAAACTGACAAGTAAAGTGAATACAACAGTTTGGATATCCCATGTTAGAAACTCTATTACAGGCCATTTTGGAACAAATTGACGAGCCTAAAAAAGATTTAGAAAAAAATTTACGTGCATTATTAAATGAAACTGTCGAGAAATTAGACCTCGTATCGAAACAAGAAATCGAAAGACAGAAAACCGCCCTTCATTTAGCCAACCAACGTTTAGAAGAGCTACAAAAACAAGTAAGTCTGTTAGAAGAAACTTTAAAGAATAAAAAATAAGCACCAACGTAGCGCACTTATACTTTACAACGATTAAAAATGAAGCACCATAATGGAACAATAAGATGTCTTTTTCTAAAATTTATACTCGGGGACTTTTAGGCTTGCATGCGCCTCTCATTGAAGTAGAGGTGCACGTGAGTCAAGGCTTACCTTCTCTAACGATTGTAGGGCTTGCTGAAGCAGCAGTCAGGGAGAGTAAGGACAGGGTCCGCTCAGCCATTATTAATAGTGGATTTCAGTTTCCGACTAAACGGCTGACTATTAATCTTGCTCCCGCAGATTTGCCCAAAGATGGTTCACGTTTAGATTTACCGATTGCATTAGGGATATTAATTGCCTCAGGTCAGCTTCCAGAGAACTGCACTGAAGACTTTGAATTTATTGGAGAGTTAGCCCTAGATGGTCATGTAAGACCAGTTTCAGGCGCTTTAACTTTGGCAATGGCATGCCAGCAAGCCCAGCATAAAATTGTTTTACCCCAAGATAATAGTCAGGATATTAGTCATTTACCAAATCTTGAGTGTTATCCCATTAGTCATTTAAAAGAAGTTTGTGAACACTTTTTAGGTAATACCAAGCTATCTCAGGTGCAATCATCATCCCGTTCAAATAACTTGCCGTATAAATTTGATCTTGCAGATGTAAAAGGTCAGCTACGCCCGCGCCGTGCACTAGAAATTGCTGCTGCGGGAGGGCACTCCTTGCTCTTTAAAGGACCACCTGGTACAGGTAAGACTTTACTCGCCTCACGCCTTCCTTCAATTTTACCGCCACTATCTACTCAAGAAACACTTGAAGTTGCAAGTATTTATTCTATTTCAAATACGCCACATACTTTTGGACAGCGTCCTTTTCGTGCACCACATCATACTGCATCCGCAATTGCACTAGTTGGGGGCGGCTCACATCCTAAACCGGGTGAAATTACCTTATCGCATTTAGGTGTTCTATTCTTAGATGAATTGCCCGAGTTTGATCGTAAAGTATTAGAAGTTTTACGCCAGCCACTTGAGTCAAAAGAAATTATTATTTCACGAGCAGCGCGGCAAATTACCTATCCTGCCAACTTCCAACTGATTGCAGCCATGAACCCCTGCCCATGTGGTTATGCATTTAATCAAGACAGCCGTTGTCAATGCTCACCCGAGAGTATTAAACGTTATCAGAACCGTATATCGGGGCCATTATTAGACCGCATCGATTTACATATTGATGTGCCACCTTTAAAAGCTCAGGAACTGCAAGACCTAACACCTGCAGAAGATTCTACAACTGTGCGACAACGTGTGATTTCTGCTTATGAACAACAAATACAAAGACAAAATTGTTTAAATCAAGCGCTTTCACCGAAACAATTAGAACAATTCGCTGTCTTAGATGAAACATCACAGCGAATGATTGAAATGGCTCAGCAACGTTTAAATTTATCGGCTCGTGCTTATCATCGTGTTTTACGAGTAGCGCGGACCATTGCCGATTTGGCTCAAAGTGAGATGATCCAAAGTCCTCATCTCACAGAAGCACTCTCCTATCGAGGGAATCACTCTTAAAAATAAAACAGCGGATGATGAGTCCGCTGTCTATACAATGTCTTAATTAAAGAAGTTATTACTGCCTATATAAGAAGGCAAAGAGGACTCTATGAAAATTTTGGCTATCTCAGGTAGTACAAGAAAAGCATCTACAAATACCGCGCTATTAAAAGCAATGAAAGATATCGCACCGTCCAGTATTGAGTTTTCAGTTTTCGATCAAATTAATAATCTGCCTATCTTTTCTCCAGATGATGAGGGAGAAAAAACACCTGTCATAGTGGAAGAATTCATCAGGTCTGTTTCTGACGCAGATGGCATTATCATTTCAAGTCCTGAATATATTCGTTGTATTCCGGGCGGTCTTAAAAATGCAATTGATTGGATGGTTTCCCGTACCGAAATTATAGACAAGCCCATTGTTCTAGTTCATGCATCTAGTCGCGGTGACGACATGCTAGTTTCTTTAAGAAGAGTACTCTCGACAGTGAGCAGCAACTTTTTTGAAGATTTATTTTTACGCTTCTCTCTTCTCAGTAAATCTCCCGAACAAATTTTTGAAATGCTACATACTGAAGAATATAAGTCACAAATCACACCGTTCCTGCTTAGCTTTGTCTCAGAAATTCAAAAGTATAAAGACCAATTAGAGTGAGCTTTCTTAAAATGAAATAACAGATTATGAGTTCACTGTTCTTTTATTAAGAATCTCATTTAGCTTCTCGATTAAAGCAGTGATTTCTTTCTCTGATAAAGCGGCAAAACCCAAGCGAATACAACAATTAGAAGACCCTATTTGTTTAAACTTATGCTCTGAATCAATGTTAAGTTCTTTTATCTTTATAAGCTGATCTTGAGTAAATGGTTTCTGGAATTTCGCCCATAATGCCATTCCCCCCGCGGGTCGTTGTATATGAACACTCTCTGCAAAAATTCGCTGAAACTCAGCTAAGGCATGGTCTCGACGTAGCTGATATATTTTTTTCATTTTGCGAATGTGCCGTTTTATTTCACCTCGCTGCATTAAATCTGCTAAAGCAAGTTCCGTAATGTTATTGCCTTGCCGATCAATCAATAAAATATCTTCAGTAATGGATTGAATGATTGGTGAAGATGCCACGATGTAACCCAAACGAATACCGGGTGCAAAAACTTTAGACAATGAACCCACATGAATAACCAATTCAGAATGAGGCAAACTTGCTAAGGGCGGCATAGGTCGGCTGTCATAATGGAATTCATGGTCATAGTCATCTTCAATAATATAAAAGCCCCATTTTTTTGAAAGCTCTAAGAGTTGAAGACGGCGATTCATTGGCATCGTGACAGTGGTGGGATATTGATGATGCGGAGTTGTATAAATGGCAGCAACCGAGTGTTCTTTTAAAATTCGTTCTAGATCTTCAATAACAATACCTTGTTCATCTAGTTTGACAGAAACGACCTGAAAACCATTTGACTGAAATGCTTTAACAGCAGATGGGTAGTAAAGCTCTTCAACGATAATAACACCCTGCCGATTAGGTAATGCACGAGATGCAAGAAAAATTCCCATTTGGCTACCACGTACAATACAAATCTCATCTTCGGCAACATTCATAAAACGTTCCATCGATAGCATTTGTCGTAAGGCTTGTCTTAACTCAATCATTCCTCGCGGGTCACCATAGCCCATATACTGGTTTTGCGTAATTTTAATCAGTGCATGGCGATAGGCGCGTGAAAATAGTTCGTAGGGAATAAGTCGTGGATCTGGCACACCATCGTTATGTGGATAGACAGCAGTGCTTTGAATTAGAGATTTCTCTTGTTCTATTTGCTCAAAGGCTAGCTCTATCTCAATTGAACTTTCAGGCAAAATATCTGCCACAAATGTGCCTTTTCGGGGACGAGTCACCAACCATCCTTGTGCCTCTAGTTCTTCATAAACTGCCTGCACGGTTTTCCGATTAATTCCTAGTTCTTTTGACAAGCTACGAGACCCCGGCAACATAGTCCCCTGCCCTAAACGGCCACTTAAAATTTCCTGACTAATCAAGTTAGTCAGTTTTAGGAAAACCGTTTTTTCTTCTCTTTCATCGATACGAAAATGTACTTGCCAAGGTCTTAGCATATTCGCCCCATCTGGACCATATAACTTATGAAAACTGGATGTATTGATTCATCCAGTTGTTTTCTATTCTGCCTTCACCTACTTAATTTGGTCAACTTGGACTGGAGAAGAGATGAAGACTGCTTCTGTAAATAAACAAGACCTGATGCAACATGCACAGCAAGACATGCAAAAGTGGATTAGCGATTTAGATTTAACTGACCGCCAAAAGCTTGCACTCACTTGTCGTATTTTATTTGACCATGGCCATGATGCTGGTTTGGCAGGTCAAATTACATGCCGTAGTGAAAATAAAGAAACCTTTATTACCCAACGTTTCGGTTTAGGTTTTGATGAAATTACTGCTTCAAACTTACTTGAAGTGAACCAAGATTTAGAGCCAATCAATCAAGAAGGAATGGCAAACCCAGCCAACCGTTTTCACACATGGATTTATAAAGAACACCCAGAGGTGAACTGCATTATCCATACACATCCTACGCATGTCGCGGCTCTTTCCATGCTTCAAATTCCGCTCATGATTTCTCAAATGGATGTCTGTGCACTTTACGAAGATTGCTCATTTGTAGGCCATTGGCCGGGTGTTCCTGTGGGCAATGAAGAAGGTATTTTGATTTCCTCTGCTCTTGGTAAAAACCGCGCTGTTTTGTTGTCTCACCACGGTCAACTGATTACAGGAAAAACCATTGAAGAAGCCTGCAACTTGGCTCTTTTAATTGAACGCGCAGCTCAACTGCAACTACTAGCCATGTCTGCTGGGCAAATTCAGCCGATCCCACACGATTTAGCCACAGAAGCACATAACTGGGTATCGACCGATAAACGTAACAAAGTGAACTTTGCTTACTACGCACGTAAAGCTTTGAAAAAACATTCTGATTGTATTTAAAAAGAGATTTCGACCATGAAACTACACGGCATTATTGGCTACCCTGTTACGCCATTTTCTGATGACAACACCATTAACATTCCTGTTTTAAAACAAATGCTCGACTTGCTTATTGAAAATGGCTGCGATGCGATTGCACCTTTAGGTAGTACAGGTGAAAGCGCTTATCTTGAATGGGATGAGTGGTGTTTAGTCGCGAAAACTTCTATTGAAAGCATTAATAAACGCTTACCTGTCATTATTGGAATTTCAGAACTCACCACTGATCAAGCCATCAAAAAAGCACAAGTCGCACAAAGCTATGGTGCAGATGCACTTATGGTCATTCCTATATCTTATTGGAAGCTAACTGATCAAGAGATTTTTGAATATTATCAAGCAATTGCTCAAGCGACCACACTACCAATTATGATTTATAACAACCCAGCAACCAGTGGTGTTGATATGTCTCCAGAGTTAATTGTGCGTATGTTTAATAACATTGCAAATATTACGATGGTGAAAGAAAGTAGCGGTGATATTCAGCGCATGCATAAAATTCAGGAACTCTCAAAAGGTGAACTTCCATTTTATAACGGCTGTAACCCTCTAGCTTTAGAAGCTTTATGTGCAGGAGCAAGCGGTTGGTGTACAGCAGCACCGAACTTATTAGGCCAACGACCTCAACAGCTCATTGAATATGTAAAAAATAGTGATTTAAGTCAGGCACAAAAGTTATTTTACCAACAACTTCCTTTACTACGTTTTATTGTAAATGGTGGTTTACCCAAAACGATTAAAGCAGGCTTAAAACTAAAAGGTGTCTCTGCAGGCTCACCACGTAAACCTTTATCGAAGGCCACAAATACTGAGCTTAACCATTTAAAACAACTACTTTCTGAAATAGAAAACTAATAAAAAAAGCGGGTAAATAACCCGCTTTTTTACAGCATAAACTTAGAAAGTTTTAGTTAAACTAAATACTAAGCCAGCGTCGTAAAGTTTTTTCTGAGCATCAGTCATACCAGAAGTACTGACATCTGTACCCACTACGTCTAACTCAGCCAAAACACCTAAAATATTACGGTTGATACCAACTTTGTAATCGATATAGCTGTCGTCTGTTCCAGGACCACCAGCCACTACAGCTAAAGCTTCTTTATTTTTAAATTTGTTATAGCCAACTGATGCAAGTCCAGTAAATCCAGTGTTTGCAATTGGTGCAGAATAACCAACGTTAAAATACCAGAACTGTTTAGAGTTCGCCCAATAGTCATTTGAATAGTTGACGCCCACACTGAGTGCATCACCTTTAAGTAAAGAATCAGCAAACGTTAATTTACCGTAAACTTCATTAAAATCTAATCCATTTTTGCCATCGTAACCGACACCATTACGGTCAAAACTATGACCCGAACCAATGTAACCATAATGAATTACACCAACATCATAAGTAGGTGCAAGCTTATCGGATAACTTTAAAGTATTGGTATAACCCAAAGCCACATCTGTTTCAGTTGAGTTACCTGTTACGCCAAAATCAACACTTGAGCCCCAAAGCGATAAATAAGCCCCTGATTTATGAGAAAAAGTGAAACCGCCTTGAATGGCAGGGTTATTTGAAGATTGGGTAACACCACGGAAGCGATAGTCTGTGGTCGCTGCTACACTGCCCGTTGTCGTGATGCCGTAAAAAGATGATGGAGCATTTTCAGCCATAACCATGGTTGAACCTGCCGTGAGTACGCCGAATGCTACTGCTTTAAGTGCAAATTTCATCATTTTGATCTCCCCCACAATGAACGCACGATTTAATTGAATTAAACAAATTTTGTTACTTAAGCTTTAGCAATTGCTGTGCCAAGTCCATATTTGATATCGCTGCGCTGCATCAGTTTTGAAATCAAATTCTTTTTAAAATAAAAATACCGCCTAACGCTCATAAAAATATATTTATAAAAAACAAAGCAATAAAATAAAATTATTACAAAGCTAAAAATGTTCAACATAGAAAAACCCCTTATCGGAAATTATTACCGAGGTTGGAAGTATTCATTTGATGTGCGTAAATTTTCTATTTAGATTTAAAGACCAGATATAAAAAGTATGTAAATTATTGAAGGCGATCCTAGTAATGTTCTGTGAGTGAGCATATTTGGTTAATTCATTTCTTTATTTATTTGTGAGTTAAAGTCAATGAACTATTTTGGGTCTTTTTTAAGC
This sequence comes from Acinetobacter sp. GG2, assembly GCF_000292385.1. Lineage (NCBI taxonomy): Bacteria > Pseudomonadati > Pseudomonadota > Gammaproteobacteria > Moraxellales > Moraxellaceae > Acinetobacter > Acinetobacter sp. GG2. The sequence continues at coordinate 26,930 of NZ_ALOW01000024.1, read as the reverse complement.
GACAATATAAACAAAAAGGATGCTGCACAAAATTTACGCAAAATATTGCACTAATTTTGATCAGCTCAACTAAATCATTATTGGCTTTTTATAACACCTATTCTTAATATATTGCACTTTTAAAATAACGTTACATTGTAACACTTCAAATAGTGTTTAAAATGAATCGTCGAAAAAATCAACTTAAAGCAAGGTTAAAAAGTAAACATATCCAGCAAAAAAGAGCAAAAAACGAACACAAGAATCAACTATTTTTTAAAGTTTGAATATAAAATAAATGGTAAAAATCAACTAAAAAATAAATTACTTTTTTTATTTTAAACAATACATTAAGTATAAAACATTATGAGTAAATTTACTAAACATCCAGTACCACATTAATCAATTTCTGCATAGCATATATAAAATAAAATCAACAAAAATATATCTTTTTTATAGATTACTTATACAATTGATGGAAATCCTAGGCCCTGAATTATAACAAGGCACAGGATTTATCGTTTTTATGAGGTTCTTTAAATATGCTAAATGCACAAAAACTTACATTAGCAGTTCTCATTTCTGCGGCAATAATTTCCTCAGCTCAGGCAAGCGAGCAAAGCGAGGCAAAAGGATTTGTTGAAGATGCGAACGGTTCTATTCTCTTCCGTACCGGTTATATCAGCCGTGATAAAACCAACTATGTTGAAAACCTGACAGGCAAACCTGTACAAGTTAAAGACACTAGTTCATTTGCTCAAACCGCAATTGTAAATATCGACTCAGGCTTTACCCAAGGTATTGTTGGTTTCGGTGTTGGCGTTGTTGGTGATGGTTCATTTAAAATCGGCGCAAACAAAAACGCTGGCAATAACATGATTCCACGTGAAACTGGCCTCAATGATGATGGCGTACCAACAAAAGGTGCTGGTGATTCATATGATCACTGGGCTCGTGGTGGCGCTAATGTTAAAGCACGTTTCTCGAATACAACAGTACGCTATGGTACTCAAGTACTCGACTTACCTGTTTTGGCAAGTAACACAGCCCGTTTAGTACCTGAATATTTTACTGGTACTTTGTTAACTAGCCATGAAATTAAAAATTTAGAAGTGATTGCGGGTAAATTCACTAAAGATCAGTATTCTGATCAGGTGAACACAGATGGACGTCATCTTGATCGTGCAATTGTTTGGGGAGCTAAGTACAAATTTGATGACAATTTAAATGCATCTTATTATGGCTTAGATAGTAAAGATAAGCTTGAACGTCATTATGTAAATGTAAACTATAAACAACCATTGGCAAATGATAGTTCATTAACTTATGATTTCAGTGGTTATCATACTAAGTTTGATGAAGGTGCTTTTACTTACTCACAAACTACTGATGACCTATCTAATCGTAAGAATAATATTTGGGCAATCTCTACAGCGTACAACACTGGCCCACATAATGTAATGGTTGCTTACCAACAAAACAGTGGTAACGTTGGTTATGACTATGGGGAAAATGCTGACGGCGGCCAAAGTATTTATTTGCCAAACTCTTACCTGTCTGACTTCATCGGTAACGATGAAAAATCTGCACAGATCCAATATAACCTAGACTTTGGTAAATTAGGTGTATTACCTGGTTTAAATTGGACAACTGCATTTGTATACGGTTGGGACATCAAAGTTAAAAATGTAACTGACAGTGCTCAAGAACGCGAATTCTTTAACCAAGTAAAATACACCGTTCAAAGTGGTTTTGCTAAAGATGCAAGTCTTCGTATTCGTAACTCGTACTACCGCGCTAGTGATGCCTATCAAAATGGTAACTATATCGGTGATACAAACGAATGGCGTATCTTCCTTGATATTCCTGTGAAATTATTCTAATTCACAAATTTATCAAGCATAAAAAAACCTACCTCTGGTAACACAGGTAGGTTTTTTATTGAGCCTAGAATATCAATTGAGGTACTCTAGGCTCATAAAATCAGAGCTTATTTAGCAGCTTCGATTGCTTTCAATACTTCAGCTTTAGCAACGTCAGCACCTTCCCAACCGCTGATTTTTACCCATTTTCCTGGTTCTAAATCTTTATAGTGGCTGAAGAAATGCTCAACTTGGCTAATCAACAATGGAGGAAGGTCTGTATATTCCTTCACGTCTTTATAAAGTGGAGATAATTTCTCGTGTGGAACTGCGATTAATTTCGCGTCGATACCACCGTCATCTTCCATGTTTAATTTACCAACTGGACGGCAACGAATTACAGAACCAGCAGCAACAGGATGTGGAGTTACAACAAGTACGTCTAATGGGTCGCCATCTTCAGACAAAGTATTTGGTACATAACCATAGTTTGCTGGATAGAACATTGCTGTGCCCATGAAACGGTCTACAAACAATGCATCAGAATCTTTGTCAATTTCATATTTAATTGGCGCTGCATTTGCAGGAATTTCAATGATGACATAGATGTCATTTGGTGCATCTTTACCTGCTGGGATATTGCTGTAACTCATATCAATACTCTTTCGTTATGAAGTCAGATGTAAAATCCACTCGATTATAACGTGGATATCATCAAAATGATGCCGATTATACAATGCGCACACGCGAAAGTTGATATGAATGGTGACAGAATGACACTCAAGTCAGCTTAATTGTCACGATCAACAAAAATATTGGACATAACAATGATAAAAACCAGACAATCGAACGTAAAGTTGCCCAATTACATAAATAACAGATGCCATAAATGACACGTAAAATAATATATGCCCAACCCAATCTCAAAATAAAGTATTCAGGAACGACCATATATTCAGCCATCAAAATAGCTGTTAAAAATAAAGGTAAACTTTCAAAACTATTTTGTTGTACTGCATTTGCCCGAGCAGCGATACCCTTTGTGTTAGCAAGAAAATCTCTTGGGTTTTGATTATCAACGGGTTGAAAACCGCCTTTAAATTTTGCAATTACGGTAAATGCGTATGGCAGCAAACATGCCACTAAAATAATATAGATAATGCTGCTGATGCCGTGCATAGTGCCATCCATCACTGAAAATACTGTTGATCATGCTATCATAACTGATCGTTTTTACCTGAAATTTTATGCAATCGCATGTCATCACTAATTTATAGGGCTATGTATGCAACAACCTGATCAAAAAGAATTGTTTGATGTCTTAGAAAAGCAAAAGAAGAATCAGCTTCAGGTAGACCTCATATTTAAAATTGTATTACCTATCGTCGCTTTTTTACTGAGTGTAATTTGTGCAAATTTAAATTGGCAATCGACACTGGGTACCTTTGTGATTTTAACGATTGCCTTTATTGCTGTAGGTATTAAAAGGCTTCCCTTATGGCATTGGCTGATTGTAATTAGCTTATATTGCCTCGCAGATAATTACCTGAGTTATGGTCAGCTTGATTTAACTCACCTACGTTTACAACTTGGCACTATGCTTGTTTTTGTAGGTATGGTTGGAATCGGCCGCCCTTATGTAGACCGATGGTTTATGAAAAACCGTTAATCATAAAAAAGCGCCCTATGGCGCTTTTTTATTATTCAAGAATTATGCAGGCTTACGTAAATCTTTACGTAAAATTTTACCTACATTTGATTTTGGTAATTCATCCATAAACTCAACATAACGAGGGCGTTTGTAGCCTGTTAAGTTTTCTTTAGCAAAGTTCAAAATTTCTTCAGTTGTTAAACTTGGATCTTTTTTCACAATAAAGAGTTTTGGCACTTCACCTGATTTTTCATCTGGAACACCAATTGCGGCAACTTCCAATACTTTTGGATGTTTGGCAATAACTTCTTCAATTTCACTCGGATAAACGTTAAAGCCAGAAACCAAAATCATATCTTTTTTACGGTCTACAATTTTTGTATATCCGCGGCTGTCCATAATACCGATATCACCAGTACGGAAGAAACCATCAGCTGTCATCACTTTAGCGGTCTCATCCGGACGGTTCCAATATCCTTTCATGACCTGAGGACCACGGATTGAGATTTCACCTTGTTCACCTAAAGGTACTTCTTTTCCATCATCATCCAAAATTGCAACATCGGTTAATGGTAATGGAATACCAATCGTACCGCTAAATTCAGTCGATGTCGGTGGATTCGCAGTTGCAACTGGCGAAGTTTCTGATAAACCATAACCTTCGATAATGGTTGTACCCGTAATTTTCTTCCAAGCTTCTGCTGTAGAAGGTAAAACTGCCATACCACCGCCCATCGCCATTTTTAAATTGCTATGGTCAAGTTGCTTAAACTCTTCATTATTTACTAAAGCATTAAATAATGTATTTACTGCTGGGAAAAATGATGGTTGATATTTGCGCAATTCATTAATTACAGCAGGTAAATCACGAGGGTTTGGAATTAAGATATTTGCCTGTCCTTTGTACATACCGTACATCGCACAAACCATGAATGCAAAAATATGGTAAAGCGGTAATGCACAAACAATACGGTCACCTTTCGCCCCATCATTTGCACCAAATTTACTTTGGAAAATACCATCACACTGTAAAAGGTTAGCAACCAAATTACGGTGAGTCAGCTCAGCACCCTTTGAAACGCCCGTTGTACCACCCGTATATTGAAGCACGGCTGTATCGCTTAAAGTTAAATTCGGACGTTTGTAATTGCTTGGATTTTCTTTATTTAATGCGCTATTAAATTTAACATGGCCCGGAATGTTCCAAGCTGGAATTTGTTTACGCACTTTACGCAAAACAAAATTGACTAAAGTACCCTTAAGTGTACCTAACATGTCTCCAACAGAAGCAACCACAACATGCTTGACTGGAGTTTTACCTAAAATACTTTGGTAAACGCTTGCAAAGTTCTCGATAATGACAAGAACTTCAGCACCTGAGTCATTTAACTGATGCTCAAGCTCACGTGCAGTATATAGTGGGTTAACATTCACTAAAATTAAACCAGCACGGAAAACCGCCAAAGCCACTACAGGATACTGCAATACGTTTGGCATCATCACTGCCACGCGAGTTCCTTTTGCTAACCCCAAATTTTGCAAATAGGTCGCGAATTTACGGCTTGCAAGCTCCAATTCGTTAAATGACATGGCTTTATCCATAAAGATAAAGGCATCACGAGAACCAAATTTCTGGAAATTACGCTCAAAAATATCAACAATTGAGGTATTTTCTGCAGGCAATGCTACTGTTTCTGGTATCCCTGTCTTTTGGTATTCTGCAAACCAAATCTTTTCCATAATGCCATTATCTCCGATTCGTAATCCTTAGTAATAACTGTTATTCAATGCCCCAGCTATTCTTTAGCTTCTTGGTGCCAGAACATATTTAAAACTTATTGGCACATTCATGACACTTTCGAACAAGATTATGAGACAGAAGTTTTGACAATTTGTCCCTGTCAAATTTTTTGCATGGAGTACAAATTACGTACTCCAAATTGCTGCCCTTTTAATCATTATTCAATACCAACAAGTTCAGTTCACTGCTTGAACTTGTTGCCATATATAGCGTATTTATGTTGCCAGACGCTAGCTTTATCTCTGAATCAACAGTTTATTTGCTTTTTGATATCCACGTGGTAAGAGCTGACCTTTCGAAGCACGTTTACCCATGTATTTTTGTAGATCATCACCTTTTAATTTCAGATGTTGTTGACCTGCAACCACCTGAATTATTTCATCTAGGTTCAAGGTTGTCATGGATAAAATCTGCTCTTTCGCTTCAAGTTGTATCAACTTATTACCTTTACCTTTATTTAAATTTGGTAATTCTGCCAAATCTAAAATTAACAAACGCCCTGCTGAGCTGAGCACAGCCAAATGTGTCATGTTTTGTGCAGAGATAAGCGGTAAAGCTTTTGCCTTATCAGGCACTGTTAAGAATGTCTTACCAGCTTTGGCATTTGTATCTAACTGTTTAACTTGAGTTTTAAAACCATAACCCGCTGAACTTGCAGCAATTAGTTCAGATTCATCATCATCTAAATAAGCCTGAATAAACGCTACCCCACTTGCTGGAGAGAGTTTCGAACTTAATGGATCACCTAAGCCTCTGGCTGAAGGTAAACTACTAATTGGTAAGGCATAACTACGCCCTGTTTCATCAAGGAAGTAAACTCGTTGATTGGTTTTACCTACTGCATGGCTTAAATATTGATCCCCTGCACGATAGTTTAGGTTTTCAGCATCAACATCTGCTCCTTTTGCTGCACGAACCCAACCCGCTTCTGATAAAACGACTGTTACCGCTTCAGCTGGCATTAAATCTTGTTCTTTAATTTGAACAGCTTCGGCACGTGCAACAATTGGAGAACGACGTTCGTCACCAAACTTTTTCGCGTCTTCTTTTAGTTCGCCAATAATCAGATTTTTCAAAGACTCAGGATTTTCCAATTGTTCACGAATAATTGCAGCTTTTGCAGCGAGCTCATCTTGTTCGTGACGGATTTCCATCTCTTCAAGCTTTGCCAAATGGCGTAATTTCAGCTCTAAAATCGCTTCTGCTTGTATTTCATCAATATTGAAATGTTCCATCAATACTGGCTTAGGCTGATCTTCTTCACGAATAATACGAATAACAGTATCAATATCAAGATAAGCAATTAACAAACCCGCCAAAATATGCAGGCGCTTTTCAATACGATTTAAATGATATTGCAAACGGCGAGTTACCGTTTTTTTACGGATTTCGATCCATTCAAGCAAGATACGGCGAATCGATTTAACTTGAGGACGACCATCTTCACCAATCATGTTCAAATTGACACGATAGCTTGACTCTAAATCGGTGGTCGCAAATAAATGGCTCATCACTGCTTCCGCATCAATACGGTTAGAACGCAGCACAATCACCAGTCGTGTTGGGTTTTCATGATCAGACTCATCACGTATATCTACCACCAATGGTAGCTTTTTAGCCTGCATCTGATCGGCAATTTGAGTAATCACTTTAGAGCCAGATACTTGATATGGTAACTCTGTAATCACTATTTCATGCTTTTCAACGGTATAAACCGCACGCATGCGATAACTACCACGACCAGTTGTCTGGATTTTAAGCAACTCTTCTGGCGGAGTAATAATTTCAGCTTTGGTTGGTAAGTCTGGAGCTGGAATATATTCAGCTAATTTTTCATCTGAAGTTTGTGGGTTACGAATTAAGGCAATCGTTCCTTTAATCACTTCACGTAAATTATGCGGTGGAATATCGGTTGCCATACCTACAGCAATACCAGTTGTACCATTGAGTAGAATATTAGGAATACGCGCTGGCAATGTAATCGGTTCTTTTAATGAACCATCAAAGTTATCTTGCCATTCAGTTGTGCCCTGACCTAACTCATTTAACAACAACTCACTATAAGCCGAAAGTTTGGCTTCTGTATAACGCATTGCAGCAAATGACTTAGGATCATCTGGTGCTCCCCAGTTACCTTGACCTTCGATTAAGGGATAACGATAACTGAAAGGCTGAGCCATTAATACCATGGCTTCATAACAAGCTGAGTCACCATGTGGATGATACTTACCAAGTACATCACCCACTGTACGCGCTGATTTTTTAGGCTTACCACTATTTTTTAAGCCTAGTTCGCTCATGGCATAGACAATACGGCGCTGTACAGGCTTTAAGCCATCACTGATATGCGGCAATGCACGGTCCATAATGACGTACATGGCATAATTCAAGTAAGCCTGTTCAGTAAATTCGGCTACAGAGCGGTTTTCTGTCGCATGATGCGCAAGGCTGGTCATAGTCAGCTTATCTTCCAAATCAGTCGTTATTTTAAGTGTGTATTATGCTAAGTGGGCTATGTTACAGACACAAGAGGGACTCTGTCACCTGAGCGTCAAATTATGTCTTATCTCTCTATATTTTTAGTTACTTGCTATAAAGTTAGGCAAAACTATAGCCCGATCGACTCTAGTCTTTTCCCTTGAGTCTCTTCACCTAATATCAAAATAACCAAGGCTACAGCAAGTAAAACAACAGTAAACATCATAAAAACGTGATTAAACCCGTTTTTAGCGACCATCATATGAGTCACGACGATTGGCGCTACAATGCCACCAATACGCCCCATTGCCGATGCCCAACCCGAACCAAAGGCACGAATGTTGGCCGGATATTGTTCTGGTGTATAGGTATATAACACTCCCCATGCACCCAAATTAAAGAATGACATCAGACAACCCCAAAACATAATGCTATTTACGCTGTCGGCTTGTCCAAAGAAATATGCAGATAAGGCACAAAAACCGATAAATGCCGCGAGTGTAATTTTTCGACCTAAGCGTTCAACAAACCAAGCAGCCGCTAAGTAGCCCGGTAGCTGCGCCAAAATCATAAGCAATACATATTCAAATGATTTAACAACATCGTAGCCTTGTTTCACCAATAGACTTGGTAACCAGGTAAAGATCCCATAATAGGAATACACAATTCCAAACCAGATCAGCCAGAGCATTAAACTTCTACGAGCAAATTGACCACTCCAGAGCTGTTTAAATGAAACTTTTTGTCGCATCGCCACAGGTACGACTTCAATATGGTGAACTATTTGCACGCATGCTTCGGCTTCTAGTTTTTGTACCAGTGCATGCGCTTCCTCAATACGACCACGGTTAATCAGGTAAGGTATCGACTCAGGGATTTTTTTCCAAATCACTAAAATATAAAGAAGTGGTAGGCCGCCCATAAGAAAGGCAATATGCCAGCCAAATTTAGGAATAATAAAATAAGAAATGAGCGCTGCAACCAGCCACCCTAGCCCCCAAAAACTTTCAAGCAGAACAATAAATCGGCCACGAACATGAGCAGGAACATATTCACTGACCAGTGTGACTGCTACAGGTAACTGACCACCTAGTCCAAGACCAACAATAAACCGAAAAATTAATAGCCACTTTAGATCAGGAGCAAAAGCACATAAAGCTGTAGCAATACTATAAATGGCCATCGTAATCGCAAATACCGTTTTACGGCCAAAACGATCTGCTAAGGCACCAGAACAAACTGCACCGATAGCCATGCCCACAAAGCCGATACTCACAATCCAACCGCTTTCAGCTGGTGTTAATGACCAGTCTTTAACAAGGGTTGTCATAATAAAAGCAATAATGCCGGTATCCATCGCATCAAACATCCATCCCAACCCTACTACCCATAAAAGCGTGTAGTGAAATTTGCCGATTGGGAGATTTTGTATACGTGAAACCAGATCCATAGGATTAACTCTACTGGAAAGATTAAGTGAGCAAGACCATATATAGAATTGTTATATCATGCCCACATCAAGTTCTGAATGATTAATGTTCGTCGGTAGAAGAGGCCGACTCTGCATCATCATCTTTATAAATAAATTTTGGCATTTCCAAACCAAAATAAATGGCAATCAAACGTAAAGTAAAGCCGAAAATTAGGGTCGAAATAACAGTTAACTCTAGACTTAATCCTATATCCTGACAGACCCAATAACAGATCACTGCCACAAAAGAAATACTCGCGTAGAGTTCACGGCGGAAAACAAATGGCACATCGTTACACAAAATATCACGTAAAATACCACCCGAAACCCCAGTCAAAACACCTGCTACGGCTGAAACGACAAAGCCATGCCCCATTTGTAAGGCAATCTGACAACCAATAATGGTAAAGCCAATCAAACCTAAAGCATCAAGTACCAAGAAAATGTTATGTAAATGGCGCATCCATTTAGCAATAATGATGGTAACAAAGGCAGCACAACACGTTAAAACTAAATATTCAGGATGCTTCACCCACGTTAAAGGATAGTGCCCAAGTAATACATCACGTACAGAACCACCACCCAAGGCCGTTACACAGGCAATCAGTACGACACCGAACCAGTCCATACTCCGTCGCCCAGCAGACAATGCTCCAGTCATGGCTTCGGCAGTAATCGCAATAATATAAATAACGGTGAGTAACATTGCCCTTTCCTTCAGGCCAAACGGTGGGCGTATTTTAAGATAAACTTATAGGAATTGTGCACAGCATTGTTTAAATTTTTTTCCTGAACCGCAGATACAAGGCTGTTTCATAGTGACTTGCATATCGACCGTTGGATCAAGGAAAAACCATTGCTGCTGGTGATACACAAAATGTGAAACTTCATGGTGGATTTGAGCACTTTTTCCATCATGATAATGAGCTTTGAACTCCACCTGTGCATGAGTCTTATCCAATTTTTCTTTGGCTTGGATGACTTCCAAACTCAACCATTGATTTTGTTTACTCCAATCTGCAATAGCTTCTTTATCAAGAGCAGATTGCTGTCCTAGTGCTGTGGTTTGAACAATATAATCAATTTGTTGTAATGCAAAAGCACTATAACGGGAACGCATAAGCTGCTCCGCAGTCAGGGCTTTTGCTGTGCCTAAATGTAAAGGCTCACAACATTCTGCATAACTGCCCTTTCCACATGGACAAATTTGTTCTGTCATTAAGTTTCTCAGAAAAAAGATTTACCAAATTTTGGCTAGATGGACGGCGACATGGATGTCGCCTGTTGGTCAGGGGTTACACGGATGTACCCTCTGACCAACAAAGATTTTTGTTACTTTTCATCTTTGAAAAGTAAGGAGGTTTGCCTAATCAAACTTAATCGAGTCTAAATCACCTTATGAGGCTGTATGGCAAAATAACTCTTTAATTGTATTAAAAATTAATCTTTTGATTCATCTTGTTCGATAGAAACAATATGAACTTTCTCGATCTTGTGGCCTTCCATAGTTACAACTTCAAAGCGATAACCATCCGCTTCCACAGTTTCACCATTTTCAGGTAAACGACCTAAATGGAATAACAAATAACCCGATAAAGTAGAATATTGTTCACTTTCATCTACCAAGTCACGACCAAGTAAAAGAGATACGTGGCGAATATCGGTTGAACCTTCAAGTATTAAAGAACCATCTTCTAAGCTTTCAGCTGCTGCATCTAGTTCGTCTTCATCAGGGAACTCACCTGCAATAGCTTCTAAAATATCAATTGGTGTCGCAATACCTTCGATTGAACCATATTCATTTAGAACAATGGCCATTTGTAAAGGAGCCTGACGTAATTGCTCCATCACCATAAGCACTTGAGCATTTTCATGCACAATAACTGGTTCACGTAAGTGCTTTTGGAAATCGACAACACCCGTTTCAATAAAGTTATTTAGAACTTTATGCGTAAGCGCGATACCTTCAATATTATCAAGTTCACCACGAGCAACAATTAAACGTGAATGTGTCATCGACATTAAACGTTCTTTCAAAACTTCTGGTTCGTCGTCTAAATCAATCCATTCAAGTTCAGGTCGTGGAGTCATCACCGACTTTACTGGACGTTCAGATAATCCAAGTACACCTTGTACAAGTACACTGTGGTAAACACCATTTTCTTCGTCAAAAACTTCATCGGCAAAAGCTTGTGTAGCCAATACATCTTCGTTATCAACCGTTTGGGCATCGGAAGTAGAACTGCTATTTTTACTGCCTAACATGCGTAAAACTGCAGATGCTGTGCGATAACGTAAATCTGTAGTAGTGACTAGCTTTTCTTGATTACGGCGCATGGTTTGGTTGATCATTTCGACTAAAATCGAGAAACCAATCGCAGCATATAAGTAACCCTTCGGAATATGGAAACCAAAACCTTCCACCACCAAAGAGAAACCAATCATCATTAAGAAGCCAAGACACAGAATAACGACTGTTGGGTGCTTATTTACAAAGTCCATGAGTGGTCTCGAAGCCCACAACATGATACCCACAGCAATCACAACAGCAACCATCATGATTGACAGCTCTTTCACCATACCCACCGCAGTAATTACGCTGTCTAATGAGAATACGGCATCAAGCACAACAATCTGGACAATAACCATCCAGAACGCGGCATGGACTGGATTATCTTCTTTATGAAGCTGTTTACCTTCCATTCGCTCATGCAATTCCATGGTGCCTTTAAATAACAAGAACACACCACCGAATAATAAAATCAAATCACGACCAGAGAATGGATGATCAAAAATATGGAAAAGCGGTTGGGTGAGTGTCACAACCCAAGCAATTGAAGCCAAGAGGACAAGACGCATTCCCAAAGCGAGTATTAAACCCACTATACGTGCCTTAGTACGTTGTTCTGGCGGTAATTTTTCAGCCAAAATAGCAATAAAGACGAGGTTATCGATCCCTAGTACGATTTCAAGAACAATTAATGTAGCTAAGCCTACCCAAGCAGACGGATCAGACATCCATTCAAAGATCATTGATCCTGCTCCTGTGCTGGGTGGATTTTATCTTTATTGGGCAACGCAACAGGCGTACCTAGACAAAGGGGGAATAATGTTTTTTTAGGACAAGAAATTAAAACGGAGCGACTACAACCACTACCCATATTTGTTCATATGTTGTTAAACGAATTTTCAGTATAGGCAAGATTTAACATAAATTCATCATTTTTATTTGATCATTATATGTATTCACCAAACCCATACAAAACATGGGTCTTTCCTATAAAACTGCTTATAAAGTTGTCATATTTTTTGCTTAGTGTAGACAAGAAATATGAACGTGATAAGGTGAAAATAAAGCAATGAATAGCGTATTAACAATGGCAGTAAACGATTCACCAATAACATCTGTAAAAACAACACAACCTCTTATTGCATTATATTGTGGCTCACGAGCAGGAAATAAGCCGATTTATCGAGAAAAGGCAATTGAATTAGCCAGCGGAATAGCTGAACAAGGTTTTGGTTTAGTCTACGGCGGTGCCAGCATTGGTTTAATGGGCCAAGTTGCAGAAAGTGTGCTTGCACATGGTGGAGAAGCTGTAGGAGTCATTCCTGAATTTATGCTTGATTATGAAGTCGCACATGCAGGACTAACCGAATTGCATGTGGTCGAAACCATGCATGAGCGTAAGGCCATGATGGCAGAGCGTGCAAGTGCATTTATTGCATTACCTGGCGGTTTAGGAACATTCGAAGAAATTTTGGAAATTGCGACTTGGGGCCAACTCAATCAGCACCAAAAACCCATGATTTTATATAACGTAAATGGTTTTTATAATCCATTAATTGCCCAGCTAGATCATGCGGTGCAAGAAGGTTTCCTTCCCCTTCAACACCGAGCAAAATTAATTGTATGTGAAGAAATCGATCAAATTTACAACGTCATCCGAAACTTAAAAATGCCAAAGAGATTTGTTGTGTAAACTCTCCTATCTCAATAAAAAAGCGGTTCTTCCGCTTTTTTTGTTTTCACTATTTTCACCGTTGCCTTCAAGAGCAATTAGATTTAGTAAAGGGGTACTCAACATTGTCTTACTTTTTTTACTTTCAATTTGTTTTAAACTAGACCAAAACGTTAACTTTCAAATGTTATGAATGCCACGCCGACTCACCAAGCCTTGCAACCTGAATATCGCTTACTCGTACTTTTGGTGTCTATTGGCTTTTTTATGCAGGCATTAGATACCACAATTGTAAATACTGCTATTCCTGCAATGGCACACCATTTAAATGAAGACCCATTACGTATGCATAGCGTGGTGGTGGCTTATGTTTTGTCGGTTGCTGCCTGCATTCCTTTAAGTGGATGGTTAGCCGATCGGTTTGGCGTTAGAAATACATTTTTATCAGCAATTATTATTTTTACTTTAGCGTCTTTGGGGTGTGGGCTGTCTCAAAATCTGAATGAACTTTTATTTTTCCGTGTCATTCAGGGTGTGGGAGGAGCACTATTACTCCCCGTTGGTCGTTTATCACTTTTAAAAATTATTCCCCGAACTCAATTCCTAGCTGCTATGAGCCTCATGAGTCTGGCAGGTTTACTTGGCCCTCTCGCAGGTCCAACATTAGGGGGCTGGTTAGTTGAAGTGGCAACATGGCACTGGATTTTTCTTATTAATATTCCAATGGGTGTACTCGGTATATTAATGACATTAAAGGTCATGCCAAATGTAAAAGAACCTACAGTTAAAACCTTTGATCTTATGGGGTTTGTGCTCTTGGTGGTTGCAATGATTGGCTGGTCTTTAGGTATTGAACATCTTGCCTCGCCTGAATATTCCAAATGGTTCAGTATTTCTTTATTAATAGTTGGAGTAATTGCAACGCTTTGGTATGCCTATCATTCCCATACTCATCAAAATGCATTATTCCGTAGTCGATTATTTAAAAATAAAATTTTCGCAATCGGAATTTTAGGTAATTTCTTCGCTCGCTTTGGTGGTAACGCTTTACCTTTCGTTATACCACTCATGTTGCAAGTGGCTTTTGGATTTGAACCATTTATTGCGGGTTTAATGATGATTCCACTAGTGCTAGGTTCACTTTTTTCTAAACCAATTGTTAGACCTATTATTCAAAAAATGGGATATCGCCGTTTTTTGTTAATTAACACCACATTAGTCGGTCTATGTATTGCGTCTTTTGCGATTATGACGGTCGACACGCCTACTTGGTTTAGGACCCTACACTTTTTCTTGTTTGGTACATTAAACTCATTACAGTTTGTTGGAATGAATACGCTGACTTTAAAAGACTTGCCTCAACAAGATGCAAGTAGTGGAAATAGTTTCCTATCAATGATTATGATGCTGTCTATGAGTATCGGTGTTGCATTGGCAGGTACACTCATTAATGTATTTACCAATTACTATGGTACAGCCCATGTAACAACAGCATTTCATGTCACTCTGGTCTGTTTAGGCTGTATTAACGTCATTACTGCGCTTATCTTTTGGCAAATTCCAAAAAATACACCTGTGTAAGCAGTTGCATTTTTAGCATGGTTTCTCTTTCGTAAATCACGCTATGATGTGAGCTTCATCTTGATACTGAGTTTTGCATGACCAAGCTGGCAAAAACCTTTTCTGCACCACGCTACAACACCGTAATCGGTATTGTTTTAGCTTGTGTCATGGGGGTTCTCACTTACTTCGGTCTGTTCTATCAACAAAAAGCAATTGCTCAAGATTATCCAGTTCAAGGCTTTGATGTTTCTCATCATCAAGAAGAGATTAACTGGAAAAAAATATCACCCCAAAAATTCCAGTTCGTCTATTTAAAAGCGACTGAAGGTGGTGATTATAAAGATCCAAAATTTCAAGAAAACTGGTTAAAAGCACGCGAACATGGATTTCATGTAGGGGCTTATCATTTTTATCGTCTATGTCGTGATGGTAAAACACAAGCTGAAAATTTTATTGCAACTGTTCCAAAAAAAATCGATGCGCTTCCACCTGTTATCGATCTCGAATATGACAGCAACTGTATTAATGCACACACCAAAGAACAATTACTTAAAGAAATAGGCATTATGCATGACCGCTTAAAACAACATTATGGCAAACAACCTATCTTTTATATCTCCAAAACTTTTTACCATATTGTGTTAATAGGAAATTTCCCTAATACCCCGCTTTGGGTTAGAGATTATGAAGGAAAACCTGAACTGAAAGACAAAAGAAAATGGCTCTTTTGGCAGCATAGTAATCAAGGTAAAATTGAAGGCATGACAAAGCCAGTAGACTTAAATGTTTATGAGGGTTCAGTCAAAGAGTGGCATCAATTTTTACAGCAACAAGGCGTCGTGAAAGCACAATAATATGCGCAAAATCATTCATATCGATATGGATGCCTTTTATGCATCGGTCGAATTGCGAGAGCGTCCTGATCTAAAGCATCTTCCTGTCGTTATCTCTTCTCATCATCCGCGCGCTGTAATTGCGGCAGCTTCTTATCCTGCCCGTGAGTTCGGTTTACGCTCTGCCATGTCTATGAGCCAAGCAAGAAAACTATGCCCTCAAGTTGTTATTATCGAACCTAATTTTGAAAAATATCGTACAGTCTCGGCTCAAATCCATTCAATCTTTCAGCAATATACTCTTCTCATTGAACCTTTATCGCTTGATGAAGCATATTTAGATGTCACTGAGAATTTAAAGCAAATCGCGAGTGCAACCGAAGTGGCTATGCATATTCGGGAAGATATTTTTAGACTAACAGGACTGACCGCCTCGGCTGGTGTAGCACCTAATAAATTTTTGGCAAAAGTCGCGTCTGACTGGAATAAACCGAATGGTTTATGTGTAATAAAACCATCTCAAGTCGCTACTTTTATTCAAGACCTTCCGCTAAAAAAGATTCCTGGCGTGGGCAAAGTTACCCAAGAAAAACTCCAACAGCTTGAATTGCACACGCTAGGTGACTTGCAAAAAATTGAAGAAGCGGTTTTAGTTCATCACTTTGGGAAATATGGGCAACAGCTTTATTTATACGCCCAAGGTATTGATAACCGCCCTGTTCAAGCTGAACGTGCTCGTCAGCAAATTTCGAAAGAAACCACATTTGATAGTGATTTAACCCTAACTCAATGCCAACCTTATTGGCATGGCTTAGCTGAAAAAGTTTGGCAAAGTTTAGAGAAAAAACAACTCCATGCTCGTGGTGTAAATATTAAACTCAAACTTAAAAATTTTCAGACTTTACAACACAGTAAAAGTTTTAAAACTCCAATCCATTCTCAACAAGATTTGATTCAAGTTTTATTCTTACTTTTAAATGAAATGCATATTCCCGAAAACTTCCAATTTCGTCTTATTGGGATTGGTGTTTATCAGTTACAGACCAAAGCTGACGACTTCCAACTTTCATTATTATAATTGATGTTTTTTTATTCAAAAGAACAAGTTTTAGACAAAAACAGTTACCTTTTGATCAAAAATTACAGTAATCTAATTAGCGCATATTCATTACCCATGTATTTGCAACATGCCAAAGCAACCTTTACTTTAGGCATATCGTCCTGTGATTGGCGTGACGACCAAATCCGAATATTACAGGGCTCTTCTGATACATGGCTTAGATTTTTTCATCACAATAATCTACTTAAATTCCTTTGTACTTGCTTGCACCAACCCTGCATCTATTCATAAAATCAAAGCTATTCAATAAATACACTTTAGAGCATTTTTATGACGGTAAAGCGTTTACACGTGACTTCACGGTACTGCGAAGTTGCGATTTCAGGTAATTTAGTCCATTTAGCAGGCCAACTCGCTGATGACACCAGTGTAGACATTACGGCACAGACTCAACAAACTTTAGACAATATTGATCGCTTACTTGCTGAAGCTGGTACAGACAAAAGCCATATTCTTTCAGTCATGATTTTTCTAAAAGATATTGAAACAGACTATGCAGCCATGAATGCTGTATGGGATGCATGGATTAGCAAAGAAAATCCACCTGCTCGTACTTGTGTGGAGTCTAAACTTTACGCACCTGACGTACTAGTAGAAATGACTGTCGTTGCGGTACTTCCATAGTTCTTATTGGTTTTAATCAATAAAAAAATGAGCAATATTTACAGTAATATTGCTCATTTTTTATAGTTCAAAAAATTCTAATATCAGTATTTTATTCATATCGTCTTTAATAAACCCTAAAATCAAAATTTTATAATGTCTACTTGTTAAGACTTCACAAAAGCATTTGAGATTCGCTCTAACTGCGGCGTGGCATGTAAAGTTGCCATCTCTGATTCAGGGGTCAATAAATCTCTTCTTAAATCATTATAATCAGGCACACTGCTGTAGCGTAGTACACGGTAACCAGCAAGTTGTAATAAACGGCGTTCATACTGCTGATGTGCACGACGTAAACCATTTTCTTCAAGCATAACCACCACAAAAACTTGGTAATTTTGATCAAGTACCACAAAGTCAGCCGTCATATTTTGATATTTTCGACGGGTGTGAGCATATTTAGTTGTTAATAAAGCATCAAATGAGACATGAGCTAATACAGTAAATTTAGGAAATACTGTTTGTAAACGAGTAAGAGTCATTTGCTCATGACTACTTAATACAGCACGGCGCTTTAAAGCACTGTCTTGTTGGTGTTTTCTTGAGAGGCTCTTCGCCGCCATAATGACAGTCAAAAAGAGTAGTAAGATCGTAATTAAATAGTACATGGGTCTAATCCTTTAAGTTTTTTATAATGATTTTGCTAGATCACGCTTTGTTTTAATTGATAACGACACAGCCGTTTTTTAAAAGGTTCACTTAGTAATTTCACTTGTAGTTATCAAGCTTGGCTTAAATTTAGCCACCCTCAACATTATTTATAATCATAGAGTCAACAACAATCAAGTGCAGCTCGTCAGATTTTGGATATTTATCATTATTCGTTACGTTTTTTGTACTTTAAATCTGCAAAAATCTCACTATACGATTTAAATAACCTCATGAAAAACAAAAAAGGCTCTGTTTAAGAGCCTTTTTTATCATTATTTGTGAGCTTTTGACTTTGCTTTACTTTTCCCACCAAACGGTCTCTTCTCACCTGTTTCACGAGGAGGCAAACCTGTATGTTGCGTTAGTACCTGACCTTTTTGTGGACGCTTCTGATTTGAATGACTACTCGTTTGCTGGTTATTTCGTTTAACCGAATCCCCTGCCGTAGACGAGTTTTTCTTACGGGCAGATTTATATTCCCCTTCAGTCCCTTTTGGCTGATAAGTCGGAATTAAATGCTGCTTTGAATTACCAATCAAATCGGCACGGCCCATTTCTTTTAAGGCTTCACGAAGTAATGGCCAGTTGTTTGGATCATGGTAACGCAAGAATGCTTTATGCAGACGACGGCGTTTCTCACCTTTTACAATATCAACTTTTTCAGTATAACGAGCGACTTTAGCAAGCGGGTTTTTGCCTGAATAATACATGGTGGTTGCAGTTGCCATTGGTGATGGATAGAACGTCTGTACCTGATCGGCACGGAAACCATTCTTTTTCAACCAAATAGCAAGGTGCATCATGTCATAATCTGAAGTACCCGGATGCGCAGCAATAAAGTAAGGAATTAGATACTGCTCTTTTCCTGCTTCTTTACTGAAACGATCAAACATTTGTTTGAAGCGATCATACGTACCAATACCCGGTTTCATCATCTTAGATAACGGGCCTTGCTCAGTATGTTCAGGAGCAATTTTTAAATAACCACCCACGTGGTGTTGCACCAGCTCTTTGACATATTCAGGGTTCAATACTGCAAGGTCATAACGTAAACCTGAACCAATCAGAATCTTCTTCACACCTTTAATTGCACGTGCTTTACGGTAAAGCTGCACTAAAGGCGCGTGATCGGTATGTAAGTTTTGACAAACGCCCGGATAAACACAAGAAGGTTTACGACAGTTCTTCTCAATTTCTGGGTCTTTACAGTGCAAACGGTACATGTTTGCTGTTGGGCCACCTAAGTCTGAAATAATGCCGGTGAAGTTTGGTGCAGTATCACGAATTTTTTCAATCTCACGTAAGATCGAATCTTCCGAACGGTTTTGAATAATACGACCTTCATGTTCTGTAATCGAACAGAATGTACAACCACCAAAACAGCCACGCATAATGTTGACTGAGAATTTGATCATATCAAATGCAGGGAAACGCGCATCACCATAAGTAGGATGTGGCAAACGTGCATATGGTAAATCAAACACATAATCCATTTCCTCAGTAGTTAGAGGAATTGGAGGTGGGTTAATCCACACATCACGCTCACCATGGCGTTGAACCAACGCACGAGCATTACCCGGATTAGTTTCAAGGTGCAAAATACGGTTTGCATGTGCATAAAGCACTTGATCATTTGCCACTTCTTCAAAAGAAGGCAAACGGATTACTGCTAACTCTCGTGGTGGTAATTTGTGTTTAATTGCTTTTGACGGTGCTGGCTTTAATTGAACGATTTGAGTATCGTCATCGAGTTTGTCGCCTTCACGTACAATCGGATTTGCAACAATCTCTTTTTGGAAATTTTGGTACTGAGCTAAAGAGTTACCCTTTTCTTTTTCAACCTCACAGCCATCAATATCTTCTGTCATGACATATGGATTAATAATTGGGTCAACACGCCCCACCGTATCTACATCATTACTCGCAACTTCGACAAACTTTGCTTTTGATGCTTTGTTATGTTTATTAATAATAAATGCCGTACCACGAACATCTGTAATCTCGTGGATTTTTTCACCTTTCGCCAAACGATGCATCACATCAATAATGGCACGCTCACCATTACCATACATGAGTAAATCAGCTTTTGAGTCCATCAAAATCGATCGACGGACTTTATCTGACCAATAATCGTAGTGTGCAATACGGCGTAAACTACCTTCAATACCACCTAATAACACTGGTACATCTGGGAAAGCTTCACGACAGCGCTGGCAATATACTGTTGCAGCACGGTCAGGACGTTTATTTGGCTCATTATTTGGAGAATATGCATCATCAGAACGGATTTTACGATCTGCCGTATAACGGTTAATCATCGAATCCATATTACCTGCGGTTACACCCCAAGCAATCGTTGGCTTACCTAAAACGCGGAAACTTTCAACATTGGTCCAATCTGGCTGCGCAATAATTCCGACACGGAAACCTTGTGCTTCAAGTACACGCCCAATCACACCCGATACAAATGATGGGTGGTCAATATAAGCATCACCACAGACTAAAATAAAGTCACAAGCATCCCAGCCGAGTTGGTCCATTTCTTCTCGTGACATCGGCAAAAATGGCGCTGGTTCAAAACACGACGCCCAATATTTGTCGTAATCAAACAGCGCTTTTGGCGCAGTTTGCATGGTATAAGCGGTAGACATGGCTTGCGAATCTCGGCTAGCAGATGAAGGAGAGACATCTAAAGATGAAAGCCGATCATTTTAACATGAATTTCATTCATTTTCCTTGTTTATAAAACATACGAAAACAATAATATAGAAATTAATTTGATTAAACTTTATCCAAAATTTTTATTCTCAGAATAAATACGACGGAATAAAATCCGCCGTAGTCTTAACATAATTTATTTATAGATATTAGAACAAAGCTTTTGGCAAACGAATTTGAATAATCTCGTTATCATCAGCCAGTTTTGCGTTGCGTCCTGTTGAACCGGGGAAGTTATTGTCATTTAGTACCGTGAGCGTTATGCCATTTTCAATAATCACATCTTCAATGGTTTCAAACGGGAAGGCAAAAACTTGTCCCGTACCAATATCCCCTGCTCTAGCTGTTCCATACAACATATTCGGGTTAGCAATTTTAATTAAATCGACTAAATCTTCACGACTTACTAGCTGACCTGACTCATTCAATTTAATACGGATTAATTTTTTATACCCACCTAAATTATTCTGAGTCGCATCACGCTCAATAATAATACCCTCTTTATCATTAAAGAGTTGGAAGTCACCAATATTGGTTGCCTTGCTGTCTAATTGAAACCAATAATATTTACCTGTATACGCTTTTTTCTTAATGTCGAATTGAGAAATCAGCAACTGTCTTTCCGTTTCCCGAATTGATTTAATTGGCTTTTCTATAAGCGGGTAAAGATACTGCCCATCTGGCGAAATCGCCATTCCTTCAAAACCACCACTTTGCTGAACTAGAGGCTCTACAAAATTAATTTGTGCTTTATTAAACTGATTTTGTGGTGAACGTAACTCTTGAGTCGGGTTTAACGGATTTGGCAGAGCAATCGGTGCATCCAATAGTACTCCATCTGCTGAAAAATGAAGTAAATAAGGCCCAAACTCATCACCAATCCAGTAAGTCCCGTCATTAGTGCGTTGCATTGACTCTGGATCAAAATCAGCGCCCGTTAATAAACGCTCAGCTGTATCACCATTGACGATATTAAATGGAATTAATTTATTCGGATCACGCAGTTGGATAAAGCTTTGTACAGTAACTTGCCCTGTACCTTTGGCTTTAGTTTTGAAATCAGGTTTTAATTTATAAATACGAAGTAAGAAGTCTGCTGAATTATCTTGTGTACCAAAGCCATTATCGGCCATTGCCATATAGCTACCATCTTCATTTTTTAATGCAGCCGAAAAACCTTGTACAGGCTGGCCTTTAAATGGAGGATAAATTCCATTTGCACCTTTTACATATGCACCAGAGTCTGGGCCAGCAGCATAGGTTTCTACAGGCAATTTGGCAAAAGAAATTAAAGTTGGTTCGGTAACGTTTTCTGTAGGTGAGGTTTGTTCTTGGTCGTTGTCATCGTTACATGCCGACAATCCTAAACTGGCGCAGCATAATAATGCGACTAAAGTTTTTTTGCTCATGATTTTATACATTTGGTAAAAAATTAAGCAAATTTAATCAAGCTTATATGAAGTTTTTGCTTCAAAAAGATGAAATCTTTATGGCGAAAATATGACAAACTCAACTGTTCAATACAAACACAAACTAAATGACTTCATCAAAAGAATTAAAGTTTCGTTGGCTGATATTCTCCAGCAATTGCTGCTTTTAAAAAGTTCTGAAAAGTTGGGCATTCCATATGATTTTCAGCAGGACATACAGCAGCATGTTGTAATCCTTGACTAATAAAATGTAATCGCTTTGCCATTTGCTCTAGTTGTTCAGCTTTATCTTTTAGTTTTTGCCGATCAAGATCAGGCTTACCATCTTGCCCAAACATGGTAGCGATCTCATTTAAAGAGAAACCTGCAGCACGGCCTAAAGCAATGAGTGCCAGTTGATCAAGCACCTGCCTACCATATTGCCGACGTAAACCTTGCCGCCCAATCGACTTAATTAGCCCCTTCTCTTCATAAAAACGTAGTGTAGCGGTTGTGACTTTTGCCTTTTTAGCAACTTCACCAATATCCATAATCACCTCTTGACTTCAAGTGAACTTGAACTTGCACAATAAATTTATCACGTTTCATACGTATAAAAGCAAGGTGTAAAAATGAATCTCTCCACAACGTTCTTTCAGGCTTTATGTCTCGGCATTGGCGCAACAATTATTATGGATATCTGGCTGTTAACATTAAAGATATTCAAAATTCCGACCTTAAACTTCGCCTTTCTCGGTCGCTGGGTCGGTTGGATATTGCACGGAAAACTCATCCATCGATCTATAGCTCAAAGCCCTCAAATTAAGGGTGAATATTTATTGGGCTGGATTGCTCATTATAGTGTTGGGCTGATCTTTGCATTTAGCTTTCTTTTCATTGTTGGCTCAACTTGGCTTAGCCATCCTCAGTTTTTCTCAGCACTTCTGTTTGGTGTAGTCACCGTTCTCATTCCTTTTTTTATTATGCAACCTGCGATGGGTAGTGGCTTTGCTTCGTCAGAAACCCCGCATCCTTTTCTGAACTGTCTAAAAAGTTTGCTGAACCATAGCGTTTTTGGCTGTGGTTTATATCTCACTGCAAAACTATTTCAAATTTAGATAAAAAGGAAACTATCCATGAAAACTGTTGCCATTATTTACTATAGTCGCCAAGGGCATACCCAATTTATCGCTCAGCAAATTCAAACTGGTATTTTGAGCCATCAAGATATTGAAGTAGATTTACTCAATGCCGAAGATCTTATCGAGAACCCAGAGACTCTTATCCAATATGATGGTTTAATTTGGGGCTCTCCTACGTATTTAGGGGGTGTATCTTCCAAGTTAAAACAACTCATGGATGCAACGGGTCCATTATGGAAAAAGCAGAACTTTAAGGGAAAGCTAGCAGCTGGATTTACCGTTTCCTCTCTTCCCGCTGGTGATAAACAATCGACACTAATTTCACTTTTTACCTTTTGTATGCAACACGGCATGTTATGGGTTGGCAACCCGATTATGCCTGAGCAACACCAAGGTGTTCCGTATACTCAAGCAACCAATCGTCTAGACTCATGGTCAGGCTTAATGGCTCAGGCTGAACATGGCAGTAATGCCGATAGGTTTGATGAAGGAGATATTAAAACTGCTCAACAATTTGGAGAAAATTTTGCATTGACCTTAAATGCTTATCAAGGAAGATAAGACCATGAAAGCACAGAAGCTTTTATTCCTCTTCATTTTATCTGGAATGATGTCTTTTATAGTTTCAGGTATTTCAACTTTTAAATTAGTGGGACTAAATCATCATTTCCTTTCATTGTGGTATCGGCTTGGATTATTGCATGGATATTAGCTTTTCCAAGTGTATTGATTTGTGCTCATATCGCCCAGAAACTAGTCGACATCGTATTTAAGTAAGTTGATCTGTAAGTTAAAACGTACAAAAATTGCGGTGATTTGCGGATATTCAGCTTTAGTATTATTTCATAATATATGAATCATAGAGAGACAGGATGTCTCATTGAAGAAGAATAAGAACGCAGGAAGCGGTAGTTGACAGGAGTTAGCTACATAAAGCTGAATACGAAGGAGCCTCGACAGGATGTCGGGGTTTTTTCATTTCAATTATACAAAATTCTTACTTTTTAGATGTGTTGAGCAACAGAACTAACATTGATCCGATAAGTACGGCTAAATACGATTATTTCATTTGAAACTTCATTATTGGTTTTGTATTTTGCTTACCTCATCTTTAACCCAAAATCGTTTTGAACCATCACAATTACACATCCTTAGTCTCAAATTTTTCATAATTTTCTTGATGATCATAATGACAGGATGTACAAGCTTAGGCCCTAATAGTGGCTCATTTACTTGGCGTTCAAATAAGCTATCATCTGGTTTACAAAAAGCTTATTCCGTTCCACCGAGTACAGCGAATCGATTGTCTCCTTTGATTATTCAAAGTGCTGACAAATATAATGTTCCTCCCCTTTTACTCGCGGCAGTTATCAGACAAGAGTCGAACTATAATAGTAATGCCCGCTCTCCGACTGGGGCTGTTGGTTTAACTCAAATTATTCCAAGCTATTGGCAACAAACTTGTGCTGGTAATTTGTATGATGAATCTACAAATATCCAATGTGGTGCTTATATTTTAAATCATTACTATCAAACCGCAGATAGCTGGTTTAAAGCCACGGCCTATTATAATGTTGGGCCTACAGGATATGAGCGAAGCTTCTGGACCCGTCACAAAGCGAAAAAATATGCTCGATCTATTAAGCACCATCAAAAAAATTTAAAAAGTGCTTTATAAATAAGCTTAAACAAAAGCCCATCAATCGATGGGCTTTTTTATGCGGTTAATTTTATTCGTCAAATAAACCTTCAAATAACACAGAAGACAGATAACGTTCCCCACTATCTGGCAGAATAACAACGATGGTTTTACCAGCATTTTCAGGACGCTCTGCAATTTTTGCAGCGGCTGCTAATGCAGCTCCACTTGAAATACCCACTAAAATACCTTCTTGAGTTGCACAGTTTCTCGCCCATTGAATTGCTTCTTCGCTAGTCACGGGTAAGACTTCATCTACAAGGTTCAAATCAAGATTCTTTGGAATAAAGTTCGCACCAATTCCCTGGATTTTATGCGGTGCAGGTGTAATGTTTTCACCATTTTTGGTTTGAGTAATAATTGGAGACTCAGCAGGTTCAACTGCTACTGAATACAAAGGTTTATTTTGAACCTGTTCAAAATAACGAGAAATACCTGTAATCGTGCCGCCAGTACCGACGCCCGCAACTAAAATATCGACTTGCCCACCTGTAGCTTGCCAAATTTCAGGACCAGTTGTGTCTACATGAATTTGTGGATTTGCTGGGTTTTCAAATTGTTGTGGCAAGAAATAAAGATCTGGCTGTTCAGTTGCTAATCGTACAGCCTCATCAACTGCACCTTTCATTCCTTTTGCGGGTTCAGTTAATACCAAATTAGCACCTAAAGCTTTTAATACTTTTCTACGCTCAAGGCTCATACTGGCAGGCATAGTTAGAGTAATTGAATAACCTTTTGCCGCAGCTACAAATGCCAATGCAATACCAGTATTACCACTAGTTGGCTCAACAATATGCATACCTTCTTTTAATACACCACGCTTTTCCGCATCTGCAATAAGTGCCGCTCCGATGCGGCATTTCACAGAAAATGCAGGGTTACGGCTTTCCACTTTTGCTAATACGGTTGCACCTGTTTTAATCAATCGGTTAATACGTACTAAAGGTGTATTACCAATGGCTTCGGCATTATTTGAATATACCGCGATACCTAAATTGTTGGGAATTGGAAATTGCTGATCGGTAGACATGTTATATCCTTATTAGATTTGGAATGATTCTGAATCATTATAGGCTTGTCTAATAAACAGGAAAGTAGAAAAAGTTAAGTAATATGAAAAAATGACAGCTACATCTATTTTAGACAGAATAAAAAAATGAATTTATTAGATCATTAGAACTACCAAACTTCACCCTCTCGCCATTCTGCGCAAATACTATCGTCCTCTGAACTGTGTGAGAGTAGATCTTTCATATGGATACTCAAAGGATATAGCATAATTTCATAGTCATCGGTTAGATAAGTAGATGTATCTTGTTTGATGTACAAATCACCCCACCAAGTAGTCCAACCTAATTTTTTATAAAACGCTTCATCTTCTGGTTGTAATGCAGTAAGTCCATATTCCAAGTCCGTTAATGCTTCAACTAAATATTTTAATAATTGTGATGCAAGCCCCTGACCTCTCATCGTGTAATCAGTGGTCACATACTCTACATAAGCTGTTTTTACATCGGAACTACCATTTATAGTAAAAGCTCTGTCCGTCCATAAGGCATGTGAGACAATTTGATTGTCCAATATACCAACGACATGAATCGCTTTTTGCATGAAAACATATTGGCTCCATGGGTCTTCATCAAAAGCAGAAAAACATAACTCAGCAATCTGATGACGTTGATTTTGATCTAGATCTTGGGCTGCGATAATTTTGAACTGCATAGATGAAAACTCAAGTTTAACTATTTATAGATTAAGCAAATATTGGAATATTATGAAATGTTTTTTTATTACAAGGCAATTTAATTGAATTAAGACACTATATCTCTGAAACAGAACAACTGTGCAAATCTGATCTGATTTTTAGGAGCTGAGTTTCCTAGAATTTTTTTATTTCCGTGCAAAAGCAACACCCCGGTTTCTTTCGA
>NZ_ALOW01000023.1:0-77231 GCF_000292385.1 Acinetobacter sp. GG2 | reverse complement strand
CAACCACAGCACCTGCCATTGTGAAATTACCAAACCAAAAGAAAGCTGAAGAAACCAATCATAGTTTTGCATCGGTACTCGATGTTTTTCCAACATTATTAGATTATGCTCATATTCCAGTACCTCAAGGGCAATATAAAGGCCGAACCATTAATACACCGAGCGGTTATTCTTGGAAATCTGTACTTGAAAATAAATCACAAACGATACGCCCTGCCAATTTCAGTTTTGCCGATGAACTCCATGGCAGTAAATATGCGAAACAAGGCGAATGGAAAATTGCGCTTCAAGGTCGTCCTGAATTAGGTACGAGTACTTGGGAGCTCTATAACATTGCCACTGACCGCGGTGAAAATCACAATGTTGCGCAGCTTTACCCAGCAAAAGTACAAGAGTTGCTCTCGGTTTATCAAAAATACACTGAGCAAAATGGCGTACAGGAATATAACGCCAAATGAAATTGAAACTGGTTCTAAGCACTACAATCAGCCTGCTATTCATCACAGGCTGTAGTAAGTCTGAACATAGCTCTGACACGAAAACAGTTTTACCAAAGCAAACCACCCCATCGGCTGCTTTGGGTTCTATTGAACAGTGTAAAAGCTATACAGGCCTTCCTGCAGGTTGGCTTAAAAATACAACTGCCGGAATGGTATTCATACCAGATGGACATTTTAATTTTGGCTCTGAAAAAGCTTATCCTGATGAGCTTAATTTCGGGAAAAAACAGCGCGAAGTTAAAGGTTTCTGGATTGATCAAACAGAGGTCACTGTTGCTCAGTTCTTAATTTTTGTAAAAGCCACGGGTTATATTACCGATGC
Source organism: Acinetobacter sp. GG2 (assembly GCF_000292385.1). Lineage (NCBI taxonomy): Bacteria > Pseudomonadati > Pseudomonadota > Gammaproteobacteria > Moraxellales > Moraxellaceae > Acinetobacter > Acinetobacter sp. GG2. The sequence goes on along the minus strand of NZ_ALOW01000023.1, from coordinate 76,409 downwards.
TGAAAAACAAAAACAGGCTGCTGTTTTTTCACCAGACCCTCATCACCCACAGCAATGGTGGCAACTAAAGTCTGGATATACATGGAAGACCCCAAACGGCAAAAATGGCGCACTTCCCAACCCTCATGAACCTGTACGCTACGTGACAAAAAATGATGCTGAGCATTATGCAGTTTGGCTAGGACGCGATTTACCCACAGAACTTGAATGGGAATACGCAGCTAAAGCAAACTCAAAAACTAACACACCTTTACACCAAGCACCTACTGATGAACATCAGCATCCCCAAGCAAATTACTGGCAAGGTGTATTTCCTTTTGAAAATTTGAATCAAGACCATTTTACTGGTATTGCTCCTGTTGGCTGTTTTAAACCTAATGGCTTTAAACTATTCGATATGATTGGAAATGTTTGGGAATGGACATCCTCTCCCTACCAAGGCGCACATGATCAGCATATGGGTAATTATTCTGATTTAAGACAAAAAGAAATGAGCAGTACCCAATATGTCATTAAAGGAGGCTCATTTTTGTGTGCTGAAAATTATTGTTCACGTTATCGCAACAGTAGCCGTTACCCTCAAGATTTTGATTTAGCAGCTACCCACGTCGGTTTTCGAACAATTTTACGTACACCTTAACAAGTTAAAACTATTTTGTAGTATTGATATTTCTTAACCAAAAATAGATCGAAAAACGATCTAATAATTTCTATAGTAGATAGTAAAAGGGAGAATGATAAAAAGTGAGAACAATATGAAAACATTTCTAGTTTGTGCAGCTGCAATTTTCACACTATCACTATCGGCTTGTGCAGTTTACACCCCAGCTGGCAGTGTTGTGGTCGATCCAGATTCACCACATTACGGACATCCAGGAGACTTCTGTCCACCAGGACAAGCTAAGAAAGGCCGTTGCTAAAGATTTAGGTAGACTGTAACGAATTGATCTTGCCCTTTAGCAAGATGATTTACAGCTCACGTGAAGGGTTTCACCCAAAATTAGATGGGGCGAAACTAGAAAATTATGGTGCAAAAAAATCACCATATCCCCAAGATTTTTAAAAGACAATCTTACGTTGTCTTCCATCTAGTTTCACCCCAATTCTTTCTTATTCCGTTTCACTAGTCTTATCGTTTAATAAAAAAGTCTAGTTTTTCATCATCATCGTATCTTTTTTATTGATACATTTTGAACATTTTATCTTCAGTTTAGACCTGATGACTTTGCTCTGTACAAAATAATCATTTATGTAACGTAAGTCTATAAAAATGTTCTAAAAATGTGAAAAAAAATGAGGTAAAAATGAGATAGAATTATCATAAAAATTCACTCAAACCACCTCTATCACATAAATAATTTAATTTTCATTTTGTCAGTTATTGCCACTCGTTTCTTTACGTTGGCATAGATAATGTATACACCTGTATATTAATGATACCGTACAAGTGAGATATTTTATGTCCAGTCAGAGTCAAGTAGAAGGTCTACAATTTCCAATACACGCTTCAACAAAAAAGCAAAGTACTTCTCGCACAGGCCAAGAGATTTTGTCAGAAGCTTTATCTATTGTAGATAATAAAACTGCTCAACAGATTTTGACTGAAAAAAACTGGCGGAAAAATTATCCAACATACTTTAAATCGCTTGTTCAGCATGGACTTTCTAATAGCAACAATCCAATCACCATTGCAAAACAAGGGTTACATAAGGCACATCATCTTTTTGATTTTTTTAGAGATGGCAAACATTACCTTTTAAAAGATGCTCTTCGCATTCCTGCGTCTGCACCTTTAAATACAGTAAAGTTCAAAGGCGAAAGTGAATCGGCACCGGAATGGTATGTTCCATATAAAGGTCAGAAACTCAGTGGACAAAGTCTTCTTGACCAAATTCAAAAATGGGAAAATGCAGGGATTATTGAACCAAGCCATGCAAACGCATTACGTGAAGCTATGGCACATCCTGAATGGTTTGATTTATCAGATCGTACTATGGTGTTGTTTGGTGCAGCATCAGAAGCGGGTCCCTTACCTTGGCTGGCAAAATGGAAAGCTAATATTATTGCAATAGACTTACCAAATTCACGAGTGTGGGGCAAAATCTTAAATACGATTAAAAATGGAAATGCAACGCTTATTGCACCAACGATTGAATCAGTTGACTCGTCAGCAAAAGCCTCCGAGTTAAGAGATAAATTAGGTGCCAATTTACTGACTCAACTTCCAGAAATTGCACAGTGGTTAGTTCAATTTCCACAAAAGTTAGATTTAGCTGCTATTGCGTATTTAGACGGTGAAAAACATGTCCGTGTTTCAATGGCAATGGACAGCATTATGCAATATGTGAGTGAACATAAATCAGATACCAGCTTAATGTTTATGTGTACTCCAACCGATGTTTACGCAGTACCTCAAGAAGTTGCAGAAGCAGCTCAAGAGAAATTTAAATCGCGTTCACAACTACAGAAAATGGCTGCGAAAGGGGTTTCTGCTCTTTCACTTAAACGTTTTTTCCAAGCGCCTTATCAAGATTTAATTACCAGTGAGAATGGTAAAACTTATGGCATTGCAGACTGCTTAGTAGTTGAACAAGGACCAAACTATGCTTTGGCAAAACGCATTCAACAATGGCGTGCAACACTTGCTCGTCATCAAGGCCAACGTGTAAGTATTAATATTGCTCCGTCTACCACAACTCACTCGGTGACCAAAAACCCACTACTTAAAGCAGCATTTAATGGTGCTGAACTTTTTGATGTCGAAGCATTCAGCCCTGAAACGACCAATGCGATTATGGCAGCGCTATGGATTCATGACTTAAGAAGTGAGTCCTCTGTAGCAAACCCAGAAACTGTACTTGATCATCCTCTAGAATTAATGATGGAAGGTGCCAATCACGGTGGTCTATGGCGTGTGGCTTATTTAGCCCGTACAGCTCTCCCTTTTGCTGCTATTTACGGTTTTGCAGCAGAGAAACTTCCTTTTAAGAAATTCTCTAAAAAATAATGAAATTAAAAGCCCAATTTTCGAATTGGGCTTTTTTTAACTTCAGTTATTTGTTTTGACTATGTGTCAAATATTTTTGCATTTCATCCGGTGGCACCATACCGCCACCAGTTGCCCAAACCACATGTGTTGCCTGCTTTAACTTCTCTGCAGACAATTGATGCAAAGCTAAATAATCAGGAGTAGTTTGCACATAATATGACCCCATCATGCCAGCCGCTGCTGAGGGCTCAACTTGAATATTTTCCGTTTGATTTAAAAGTGCAATCAACTCATATAAACGTTCATCATGAATCGTGTAGTAACCATCAATTAACTGTTCCATAGCTCGCCCTACGAATCCAGAAGCACGACCAACAGCTAACCCATCTGCAGCAGTAATGTTATCTAAACCAATATCATTTACTGAAATCTCATCGTGCAGTCCTGTATGCACACCCAATAACATACAAGGTGAATGCGTGGGTTCTGCAAAGATACAATGTACATGCTCGCCAAAAGCAAGTTTAAGCCCAAAACTCACGCCACCGGGACCACCACCTACGCCACAAGGTAAATAAACAAACAATGGATGTTCAGCATCGACTTTAATCTGCTTTTGCTCACACTGCTGTTTTAAACGTACCCCCGCAACGGCATAACCTAAAAATAATGTTATTGAATTTTCATCGTCAATAAAAAAGCAATTTGGATCTTGTTCTGCAGCTTTACGTCCCTGCTCTACAGCAACCCCATAATCACTGTCATATTCAACCACGTTAACACCCAATGAACGCAATTTATCCTTTTTCCATTGCCTTGCATCAGCAGACATATGCACCGTCACTCTAAAGCCGAGCTTCGCACTCATAATACCAATAGATAAACCAAGATTACCTGTAGAGCCTACTGCAATTTGATATTTGGAAAAAAATGTCCGAAATGCATCTTGGTCGAGTTTACTGTAATCGTCTTCTAACTTAAGAAGCCCTGCCTCAATTGCTAGTTTTTCAGCATGAGCCAAGACTTCATAAATACCACCACGTGCTTTAATTGAACCTGAAATCGGTAAATGACTATCTTTTTTAAGCCAAAGGCTGCCTCTAAGTTCCTTTTGCTCTTTTACAGATAGGGCTTGCTGCATATTTGCAATTTCAACTAACTCGGATTCAATTTTTCCGTGTTGCGTTTGAGTTTCAGGAAAAACTTTTGCCAAGTAAGGAGCAAAACGGTCTAGCCTAGCCTCGGCGTCTTTTACATCTTGCTCGCTAAGACCAACTTTCGCGAGTGCATCTTTTAAAGGATAACGATTCGGGTTAAACCAAAATGTTTCTTGGTAATCTTGTAATGTTTGAATGAGTGGGAATTGTTGTTTTAGCTGATCAAGTTGAACCGTTTTCATCCTATATCCTTTTATCAATTTTTTGAGCTAGTCACACAGCAATAAGTATTTGCAATAATCATTCATTCTTTACTGAATTTATCTAAAAAAAGCGATCTTTTTTTAGATATGCCAATAAAAAAGCCACTAATCATAGTGGCTTTTTAGATTTAAACAGACAACTTAAATGAACTTTAAGAACAACCAATATAAACCACCAGACAAACAGATAGTCGCAGGTAAAGTAAATATCCAAGCTGATAAGATTGTTTTAACAGTATTAAAGTTTAGACCAGATTTATTTGCAACCATGGTACCTGCAACAGCACTGTTTAAAACATGTGTAGTTGAAACTGGCATACCTAAACCATCTGCTGCTGCAATTGTACTCATTGCAATAAGCTCAGCAGACATACCTTGACCATAAGTCATATGGTTCTTACCAATACGCTCACCTACAGTTACCACAATGCGTTTCCAACCGACCATAGTGCCAAGACCAAGTGCTAATGCAACGGCAACTTTCACCCAGTTTGGAATGTACTGTAAGAATGAATCCAAGCTACCACGATAATCTTTCACAAGCTTTTTCTGTGAATCATCCATTTTTGGTAAAGCATCTGCTTTGTCCAAACGTTTAAACGTGGTTGTGCTTAAATACATGTCATTACGAATTTCACTAATCGCAGCTTCAGGAATATCCTTTAAGTCGCGATAACTAGAAACACGAGCACCTAAGTGGTCAGTCATACTTGCCAATGCAGGTACAACTTCAGGTGTTTGTTGCTTGGTTTGAATATATTTAGTTAAAACTTCACGCGCTTTTTCATCAGTCAATTCTTGCTGATTATGGTTTAACAAAACAGCAGTTTGAGAAGAAAGCTGGTGGAATGATTGAACCTGTTGTGTATCGAGGTTTTTATTGATTGAATAAGCTAATGGTACTAAACCAACCAAAATGAGCATGATGAGTCCCATACCTTTTTGGCCGTCATTTGAACCGTGTGCAAAACTTACACCTGTACAGGTAAAGATTAAAATTGCACGAATGATTGCTGGTGGTGGCTTATTACCTTCAGGTGGCTGAAATAATTCTAATTGGCGCTTAAAAATAGTTTTAACCAACAAGAATAAGATTGCTGCAAAAGCAAAACCAATTAAAGGTGAAAATAATAATGCCTTACCTACTTTAATCACCTGATCCATATCTACACCACTAGTCGTTACGCCAGTCGATGCACTCAATAGATGGTTCATAATACCCACGCCCAAGATTGAACCAATCAAGGTGTGAGAGCTAGAAGCTGGGATTCCTAAGAACCAAGTACCAAGGTTCCAAAGAATTGCAGCGATTAACAATGCAAAAACCATTGCAAAGCCAGCACCGCTACCCATATTCATGATAAGTTCAACAGGAAGCAATGCAATGATGCCATAAGCAACAGCACCACTTGCGACCATTACCCCAAGGAAATTACAAAAACCAGCCCACATGACTGCAACTGGTGCCGGCAATGCATTTGTATAAATGACCGTTGCAACTGCATTGGCAGTATCGTGGAAACCATTTACAAATTCAAAGCCCAATGCAATGAAAAGCGCAGTAGATAAAAGAATAACCGAATAAAGGCTCAAAGGTGGAACATGCGCTAAATCAGCACTAACCTGAAACCCAATATAAATAAGTGTTGCAACAATAATCGTCAGAAACACCGGCATAAAAAATTTCGGTGTTGGGACGTGTACATTCGTCGATTTTGCTTGCAGGTTTGCCGCAAGTTTTGAATCCGAAACAGGGGGTAGATTAGAATTCATGCAGACGGTAAGAGGATAATAAAATCCTCTGTATTCTTAAATTAAATTATGACAATTATATGACAAAGAGCCGCCTGATGAAGTCAATTTTTTATATTTTGACCTCATTTGATGCACCTTTCCTCGCTATTTTTTATTTTTTTATTAAAATACAATAACTTAAATCATTATTTACAAGCTCCTTTTGTGCTTATTTTTACAGCAAAAAAATAAATAAAATGACCCATATGTTTATTTTTCATACAAAGCAACTGTAATATTTCGGCATATTGGACATGAAATATTTCAATATCATGATCATTTGATGAATATTTCATGAAAATTATTTTGCTTTTGTCATAAAACCGACTCTTTTTACTAATTTTTTACTCATCGACTCGTGACCTTCGTAGGTCATCATTTGTGCTGCTATTCTGTTACAATAGCGCCGCATTTTTAAATTCATATAAAAGATCGGGGTTTTCTATGTCTACGCTTGCCACCCTAAAAGCGCTTCTTGCTAAACGCATTCTGATTATTGATGGTGCCATGGGAACGATGATCCAGCGCCATAAGTTAGAAGAAGCCGACTACCGTGGTGAGCGTTTTGCCGATTGGGCACATGACTTAAAAGGCAACAACGACCTTTTAGTTTTGACACAACCTCAAATCATTCAAGGCATTCATGAAGCTTATCTTGATGCTGGTGCAGACATTATTGAAACCAACAGCTTTAACGGTACGCGTGTTTCAATGTCTGACTACCACATGGAAGATCTTGTTCCAGAGATTAACCGTGAAGCAGCACGTTTAGCCAAAGCAGCTTGTGAAAAGTATTCAACTCCAGACAAGCCGCGTTTTGTAGCAGGTGTACTTGGGCCAACTTCGCGTACTTGTTCAATTTCACCAAATGTAAATGACCCTGCTTTTCGTAACATTACCTTTGATGAGCTAAAAGAAAACTATATTGAAGCGACTCATGCGCTGATTGAAGGCGGTGCAGATATCATTCTGATTGAAACCGTATTTGATACCTTAAACTGTAAAGCTGCGATTTTTGCGGTAAAAGAAGTCTTTAAACAAATTGGTCATGAATTACCAATTATGATTTCAGGGACCATTACCGATGCATCGGGTCGTACCTTAACAGGTCAAACTGCCGAAGCGTTCTGGAACTCTGTACGTCATGGTGACTTACTATCGATTGGTTTTAACTGTGCGCTTGGTGCAGATGCAATGCGTCCTCACGTAAAAACCATTTCCGATGTCGCAGATACGTTTGTTTCAGCACACCCAAATGCGGGCTTACCAAACGCTTTTGGTGAATATGATGAAACACCAGAACAAACTGCTGCATTCTTAAAAGAATTTGCAGAAAGCGGCTTAATTAATATTACGGGTGGTTGCTGTGGTACCACACCTGATCATATTCGCGCCATTGCCAATGCAGTAAAAGACATTGCACCTCGCCAAGTACCTGAAACAGTTCCTGCTTGTCGTTTGAGTGGTTTAGAGCCATTTAATATTTATGATGACTCACTTTTCGTGAACGTGGGTGAACGTACTAACGTTACAGGTTCTAAAAAATTCTTACGCCTCATTCGTGAAGAAAACTTTGCCGAAGCTTTAGAAGTTGCACAGCAGCAAGTTGAAGCTGGCGCACAGATTATCGACATTAACATGGATGAAGGGATGCTCGATTCGCAAAATGCGATGGTGCATTTCTTAAACCTTGTAGCTTCTGAACCAGATATTTCTCGTGTACCGATCATGATTGACTCATCAAAATGGGAAATCATTGAAGCTGGCTTAAAATGCGTACAAGGTAAACCCGTTGTTAACTCGATTTCATTAAAAGAAGGTTATGACGAGTTTGTCGAAAAAGCTCGCCTGTGCCGTCAATATGGTGCTGCCATTATTGTGATGGCCTTTGATGAAACAGGTCAGGCCGACACTGCTGAACGTAAACGTGAAATCTGTAAACGTTCTTATGATGTTTTGGTTAATGATGTCGGCTTCCCTGCTGAAGATATTATTTTTGACCCGAACGTGTTTGCAGTGGCAACAGGGATTGAAGAACACAACAACTATGGCGTCGATTTCATTCAGGCTACAGGTTGGATTAAACAAAACTTACCGCATGCCATGATTTCTGGTGGCGTGTCGAACGTTTCATTCTCGTTCCGCGGTAACGAGCCTGTTCGTGAAGCCATTCACTCTGTGTTCTTGTACCATGCCATCAAGCAAGGCATGACCATGGGTATTGTGAATGCCGGTCAAATGGCAATTTATGATGATATTCCAGCCGAGCTAAAAGAAGCTGTTGAAGATGTCATCTTGAACCAAAACCAAGGTGAATCTGGTCAAGCTGCGACTGAGAAACTGCTTGAAGTAGCTGAAAAATACCGCGGACAAGGCGGTGCTGCCAAAGAAGCCGAGAACCTTGAATGGCGTAATGAGTCAGTCGAAAAACGTCTTGAATATGCGTTGGTTAAAGGTATTACCACTTACATTGATCAAGATACAGAAGAAGCTCGCCTCAAAGCAAAACGTCCTTTAGATGTAATCGAAGGCGCTTTGATGGATGGTATGAACGTGGTTGGTGACTTGTTCGGTTCAGGCAAAATGTTCTTACCTCAGGTTGTGAAATCTGCACGTGTTATGAAGCAAGCTGTGGCTTGGCTCAACCCATACATTGAAGCTGAAAAAACAGGCAGCCAATCTAAAGGTAAAGTCCTCATGGCAACTGTTAAGGGCGACGTACACGATATTGGTAAGAATATTGTTGGCGTAGTACTTGGCTGTAATGGTTACGACATTGTTGACCTTGGCGTGATGGTACCATGCGAGAAGATATTACAAACCGCAATTGATGAAAAATGTGACATCATTGGGTTGTCTGGTCTGATTACTCCATCTTTAGATGAGATGGTATTTGTTGCGAAAGAAATGCAGCGTAAGGGTTTTAACATTCCTTTATTGATTGGTGGCGCGACTACTTCTAAAGCACACACAGCAGTAAAAATTGACCCTCAGTATCAAAACGATGCAGTGATTTATGTTGCCGATGCTTCACGTGCTGTAGGTGTTGCAACCACTCTCCTTTCAAAAGAAATGCGTGGAAACTTTATTGCAGAGCATCGTGCTGAATATACCAAGATCCGTGAGCGCTTAGCCAACAAACAACCAAAAGCTGCAAAATTGACTTATAAAGAGTCGGTTGAGAATGGTTTTAAAATTGAAGAAAGCTATGTACCGCCAAAACCAAATCTTTTGGGAACACAAGTCCTCACCAACTACCCGCTTGCGACACTCGTAGATTATTTTGATTGGACACCATTCTTCATTTCTTGGAGCTTGGCAGGTAAATTCCCGAAAATTTTAGAAGATGAAGTGGTGGGTGAAGCGGCAACTGACCTTTACAACCAAGCACAAGCGATGTTGAAAGATATTATCGACAACAACCGTTTTGATGCTCGTGCTGTATTTGGTATGTTCCCAGCACAGCGCACTGACGCAGACACCGTCAGCGTATTTGATGAAGCTGGTCAAAATGTTACACATACTTTTGAGCACTTACGTCAGCAATCTGACAAAGTGGCAGGTAAACCAAACTTGTCTTTGGCAGATTACATTCGTACTGACCGTGAGCAACAAGACTACTTAGGCGGATTCACTGTATCGATTTTTGGTGCAGAAGAATTGGCAAATGAATACAAAGCAAAAGGTGATGACTACTCTGCAATTTTAGTGCAGTCATTAGCCGACCGTTTTGCTGAAGCTTTTGCTGAACACTTACATGAACGTATTCGTAAAGAGTTCTGGGGTTATAAAGCTGATGAACAGCTTAGTAACGAAGAACTGATTAAAGAGAAATACGTCGGTATTCGCCCTGCACCGGGCTACCCTGCTTGCCCTGAGCACTCTGAAAAGGCAGTGTTGTTTGACTGGTTAGGTTCTACAGATAAAATCGGTACTAAACTGACTGAACACTTTGCAATGATGCCACCATCTTCGGTAAGTGGTTTCTATTATTCTCATCCACAAAGTGAATACTTTAATGTGGGCAAAATCTCTCAAGACCAACTTGAAGATTATGCAAAACGTAAAGGTTGGACACTTGATGAAGCGAAACGCTGGTTAGCGCCGAATTTAGATGATTCGATTGTTTAAATTTATAAATAAACCTAATCAAAAAATAGGACATGAAGAAAATCCTCTCATGTCCTGATTGGTTTTAGAAATTGACACAAATAAAGAAGTTTTAAAGATAAATTTCTGCTCATCATTTGGTTTACCCAAGAACCCATCAATTTATTCCTAAAATTGAGCTGTTTTTAAATTGGATTTATGATGAGTTAGTAGATTGAAAAAGTGATTATATAAATAAAATAATACTTAACTTAATTTTCAATAAATTAAGTATCACTTTTTAAATTATAAATAAACTACTTAAACTTCAAGCTCATTTATATTCGTCCTTTTTTCATACCAGATGCTAACCAAAAAAGTTTTTCCCCATGGGTAAGCCAAGCTTGAGCATCATTATCATTCTTGATGACTTCATGGACCTTTTTAGGTTTTCTATCAAACTTAAAATCTAACCAATCCAAGACGTTTGCTGCTAGACTTTTAGATATATGAGGAATAATAATATCAGTATCTTTTAGATTATTTTTTTCCACCTCCAAAAGTCCAGCCGAATCTAATTTTTCAATAGTAGCTTGCCAAAAATCTTTTGAAATTGTACATGTAATATTTTTAATATCTTTAAATAAGATACCTTCTTTAAAATCATAATACTTAATAATATCTCGATCAATTTCATTAATTGTCTTTATTTTTAAGAATAAAGATATAACATCTGGGTTGTTTTGATAAGTTAAAATTTCATCTATAAAATAAAAAGGTAGATCATTTTCTATTTCTCGTCCTTCCGTATGGAAGAAGAAACAAGGAAAATCAGATTGATTACTTATTTCCTTACAATCTTTAGTTACACTTCCAAACTCAGATTTTAATGAAAATCGATCACTATCACAAAAGCAAACGAGTATTTTTTCCTTAGCATCAATTTTTGTATTTATAATCTTTTTAATATTAGCTCCCCCACCATTTGAAGGAACTACAGAAATATTAAAATTCTTTAAATTACTATGAAGTGATTGATAATGTTTAATAGCATGAATTAACAATTTAGCATCACTTTCATCTTCCGCTAACAATTCTAAACCAGAAAAGTTTCCATAATTAAAACTACTAAGCGGAATTACCCAATTATTACCATCTTTGTAAAAAGTACTCGCTAAACCCGATAGACATATTTTACAATCAACACCATCATAAAGAGGATAATACTCATTATTAAAATCAATTATTTGTTTTAATTTCTGAAGTGTAGCTTTACCAAACACATCTAAACTTTGAAGATATTTAAATGTACTACGCTTTGCATCAATAATATTACACCCTTCATATGCAGTATTAATTAAATTCTCAATACTACTTATTACTTCCAAATTTTGAAAATCCAAAGACTCAACATCATCCATTATATATATATACATTGCAATTTACTTTAAAATTTAATCAAGGTTGAAAGAAACCAATTGGCCAATTTTGAAGTCTTCCTTCATCATTAAACATTGCTTGACTAATATTAGTCTCCCCATTTTTCTCTTCAAAAATAAGCACTTGAATATCATCTTTAGTAATATTACTATTTTCATCTTCAATTAATTCACCAAATCTATAAATTAGATGAGGACTATGAGTTTCTATTATTAGATTTAATTTATTTTTATCTATAACCTTATCAATAACATCAGCTATTTTGGCTTGATATGCTGGATGTAAATGTAGTTCAGGTTGTTCAACTACGAAAAAATTATTATTTGTTCTATTACCAAAAAAAGAAAAGTTATTTTGTCTACTTATTCTTCTTCTATTATTACAATCCCATAGCTGTATAATAAAAGGAAGAATTTGGGAATAACCTACACCTAAATCTGCAATATTTGTATCTTCTTTTAACTCTGGTGATTTTATAGTAAGCGCTAAATGTCCACTCTCTCTGCGAACATTTAGTTCAATATTAAAGTTTTCAACAAGCAAATTACTTAAATTTGTTCGTTCCGAAGTACTTAAACTATCTAAGAACATAGCAATATTTGACCCTTTTGAGTCAATTTCATTAATTGCTAACTCCTGACGACGATAATATCTTTGAGCTGTTGCACGTAGAGGTTCTAAATATCTTACCTGACTAAATGTAGATGCTAATATATTATCTATAAACAAAGTAATAGACTCATATACCATTAAATAGTAATAATCTACTATTTCTTTAAATACAAAATCATTAATACCACTTTTTGTTATTTTTTTTGCTACACTAGAAATTATTTCCTGTTTAGATAAAAAGTTAAAAATATCGCTCGAAGAAGAAAAAGGTATACTTTTCATTAATAACATTATAGTTTCATCTTTCACGTTATTACGACATAAACTTCGAAGTTTATTTACAAGCATTTCTTCAAAAAACTTAGAATTATTTATATATTCAACTCTTTTATCTTTAATTTTATATTGTTTTAGTAAAACTAAAGTTGGTAAAAATTTTCTTTGCTCAACTTTATATGATAAGCCCTTTTCTTTAAAATATTCTTTATCAAACTCCGTCTCTCCTATAGCTATTTTATCAAATTCTTGATTAGAATTTAAATCTATTACTACTTCTCGATCAAAAAATTTTAATTTCAATTTAGAAGCATAACTTGATTTATTGTACTCTTTCATTTGAATTGATATTTCTATATCAACACTTCCATCCATAGAAACTTCAGCAAAGTAGCTTAGATTTGAATCAACATTTAATTTGAAAGAAAAATCAATATAATTTGTTTCTTCATTTTTTGCAGCATCTCGGTTTATTGATGTACCAAAATCACCATAGTCAACTAAGTTACCATACCAAAGAATTGGTGTTCTCGTTTCTTTTTCACAACTTTGACGTAAGAGTGGAAATGTTCTTAAGAAAGTACTTTTACCTACACTATTTTTTCCTACTAGAATAGTAATTGGCTTTAAATTTATTTCTTTAGTATCTTTGAGACTTCTAAGATTTCTTAATCGTATAGATTTTATATCAAACATTTTTTACCCCTAACATTCAAGTTTTTATGATAAATTAAAAAAATTATTTCAACAATCTATACTTAAAAAATAGACATAATTACTATAAGTAAAAACTAGAATTAATCTTTACTATAATACATTTTTCACTAAGACAAATTAAGTAGCCTTAATGAATTATATATATTCTTCACCGTTCAACTTAGCCACTCTAAGATTAGAAAATCTATAAATACAAATAAAAATCCTTCACCTATTTAGGTCTGAAAGATTTAAAAGAACAGAATAAAAATTTCTATTTAACTTTTTTATTCGGTAAAAAGCAGTTTCCGAACCAAGTAGGATTTATAAAAGAGTATCTATCAATTTTTACCATAAAAATAGCTTGCCATTAAAGAGTGTTAAAAAATTAAATTCTTTATCACCCTAATTTTTTTCAGCTCAGTTTGTTCAATGCTTAGTGTTAACAGGGCTAATCACCATTAACACTATATATAATAAAAACCTCTTTAAAAAGATGAAAAATCAATCTTATATTCATCCAGTCCAATTATTAAAAAATAGAGTATAAGCATGAAAAAATTAGTAATTTTAGGTATTACGATTTATAGCTTTGCACAACTTACCAATGCAGCCACATTAAATGTAAAACCCTATGGTACGACTCAAGACGGCCAAAAAGTTGATTTATACACCATGAGCAATAACAAAGGAGTTTCAGTTTCTTTTATTAGTTATGGTGGTGTAATTACCCAGATTTTGACTCCCGATGCACAAGGTAAACAAAATAATATCGTTTTGGGCTTCGATGACCTAAAAGGCTATGAAGTCACTGATACCAAGGAAGGCATTCATTTTGGTGGATTGATTGGTCGTTATGCAAACCGTATTGGCAACGCTAAATTTAGCTTAGATGGAAAAACATATAATCTTGAAAATAATAATGGTCCGAATTCATTACATAGTGGTAATCCGGGTTTTGATAAACGTGTTTGGCAAGTTAAACCCCTCGTTTCCAAAGGTGAAACCGTTAAAGCTTCGCTTAAGTTAACCAGTCCAAATGGTGATCAAGGTTTTCCCGGAAAATTAGATGTGGAAGTAATTTACAGTCTTTCAGATCAAAATGAATTCAAAATTGAATATAAAGCCAAAACTGATCAACCGACAGTCGTCAATCTCACGAATCACAGTTATTTCAACTTGTCAGGTGCTGGCAACAACCCTTATGGTGTGCTCGATCATGTGGTACAACTCAATGCAGACCGTGTATTGGTAACCGATCAAAACTCTTTACCAACAGGTGAAATTGCTTCAGTTGCAGGTACGCCTTTTGACTTTCGGAAGCCTAAAGCAATTGTGAAAGATATTCGAGCGAATCATCAGCAATTGGCCTATGGATATGGCTATGACCAAACTTGGGTACTTAATCAAAAGTCTCAAGAAAAGTTAAATCTTGCAGCTCATGTTTTTGATCCGAAATCTAGACGGACACTGCAACTCTTAACTACTGAACCAAGTGTTCAAATGTATACAGCTAATCATTTACTAGGAAATGTTGCTGGTGCAAATGGCGTACTCTATCGACAAGCAGATGCGCTAGCATTAGAAACACAGCATTTTCCAGATAGTCCGAATCAACCATCTTTCCCTTCTACACGTTTGAACCCAAATCAAACTCATAACAGTGTCACCGTATTTAAGTTTGGTATTCAAAAATAGTCTTTTTAATTGGAACTATAGTTATCTAAAAAACTCTCAGCCGAATATGACTGAGAGTCTTTTCATTTATTTAACTTTTGTGTTGGGTAAAAATGCGGTGGCAAATCCAAGTAATGGTAAGAATGAACATAAACCAAATACCCATTCAATGCCGTTAATATCTGCTAAATGCCCTAACCCAGCTGCGGCAATACCGCTTACCCCAAACATAAGACCAAACATTAAACCTGCAATCATGCCGACACGGCCCGGAACAGCTTCTTGCGCATACACTACCATCGCTGCAAAGGCCGATGACAATACCAAACCTGCAATAATTGAGAAAACTGTTGTCCAGAATAAGTTTGCATACGGCATCATTAATGCGAATGGCGCCATACCAACAAATGAAACCCAGATCACCGCTTTACGGCCAATTTTGTCACCAATTGGGCCACCTGCAAATGTACCTAAAGCAACGGCTGCCAAGAATGCAAACAAATGCAACTGAGCGGTCTGAATACTAATATGGAACTTTTGAATTAAGTAAAAGGTAAAGTAGTTACTAATGCTCGCAATGTAGGTAAATTTAGCAAACATCAACACACTAATTGTGCTCAAAGCAATAATGAGCTTACGGCCATGCAATTTACTCTGTGCTTGAGTAACACGTGCAACCACCTGACTTTTAGCATGACTTACCGTCCAACGGCTTACACCAAATAAAACCCAAATCGCCAAAAGTGCAAATATCACTAAACCCGCAACAGCATGCTGCCCAAATGGAACAATCAATAACGCTGCTAACAATGGGCCAATGGCTGTACCCGTGTTTCCGCCCACCTGAAAAGTCGATTGAGCCGTACCAAAGCGCCCACCCGATGCCATTCGTGCCACCCGTGAAGCTTCAGGATGAAATGTTGCAGACCCGACCCCAATCAGAGCAGATGCACATAACAACACAGCAAAACTAGGTGAAAATGCCAACAAAATAATGCCGCAGAATGTGACCATCATGCCGAGAGGGAGAAGATATGGTTTTGGATGTTTATCGGTATAAAGTCCAATCCAAGGCTGGAGCAGTGAACCTGTAATTTGATATACAAACGAAATCAGGCCAACCTCCGCAAAACTCAGCGAAAAGTTTGCTTTTAGCATTGGATAAATAGCGGGTAGCACTGCTTGAATCAAATCATTCAGTAAATGTGCGACTGCCACAGCGCCTACAATTTTAATAATCATTCCTTGAGGCTGATCATTTGCAACGGTATTGGCAATACCATCTTTCAATTGTATTGAAGACGTCATACCTGAAAAACTCCAATATTTTTAAATGAGATGCTTATTGTAAATTGTCGCTTATAAAGTTATCTTCCAATAATCATCGTATAAGTGACAATTTTTAGGATAGTTTATGTCCGATTCTCTTATTCAGTCTGATTTGTCTGAACTTGTGATTGGGCTATCTTCTGAGCATTCTTACCGAGAAATCACGCCTACCCATACACATACACGTGCGCAGTTTTTGTATGCATCCACAGGAACTATTCAGGTGTTTACGCCTAATCATGTCTGGATTGTGCCGCCCATGTGTGCATTATGGATTCCTGCCCATGTAGAGCACAGCGTGATTTCACTGAGTCACGTAAAGTTAAATACGGCGTTGGTTGAAGTAAATGCAGCCGCTCTAATGGGTCAGCATTGCTTTATTATTCGAGTAAGCAACTTGTTGCATGAGCTTTTGATTCGTTTAAATGAAATTGAACGGGAAGACACGCCAAATACAGCGACCTCTCAAGAACTTTCCCGATCTTTACAAATTTTGATTTTTGAAGAAATCCATCGTGCCAATTTGTTGCCTATTCAAATTCCGTGGCCGAAAGACAAACGGTTATCAAAAATTTGCCAAGAGTTATTACATACTCCTGACCATTCAAAAGATTTGACAGATTGGGCTGATGAAATTGGTGCGAGTTCCAGAACTCTAATGCGTATGTTCCAAAAAGAAACAGGGCTGTCGTATCGGGCATGGTTGCAACAAATGCATATTGCACTTGCGTTAAGTAAAATTGCGAATGGTGAATCTATTGCTCAAATTTCAGAGTCGCTGGGGTACACAAACCCCAGCGCGTTCAGTGCGATGTTTAAGCGACACCTAGGAAAAACACCTCAGCAGTTTAGAAGTGCCGCGATGTCGCTATAAGTCTTTTTTTTAGTGCGGATCTCATGCTTTTCGAGTAAATCATCAAAATCATGATAAACATGCAGCTCACGATCTTTAGCTGTTCTGGCATGATCTAAGCGCTGTTCAGGGTCGACTAAAACAAGAGTATGGCCATCATCAATCAGACGATCTACCCCTTCTAAGAACATGCGTTTACCCACATCGTGGATAAGTGAAATCTGAGTTAAATCAATAACAATTGTGCTTTGGTCAATGGTCTCATCTTGCAAAATACGCAACAACATTTCAGCTTCAGTAAATTTCAATACGCCACGAAGCACATACACACTTAATGATGCGTCTTTTCCTGTGCGATAATGACTTTGTACAATCGTTTGTGCAGAAGGTGTACCTTCCATGAGATGTAATCCCATGTCACGAGATAATCGCTCTAAAATATCGATACCTCGAATACTATGCCCATGCTCATCTAAACGAGGTGAAAAAGCAGCAATACTGACCTGACCCGGCAGCACACCTAAAATACCGCCTGCTACACCACTCTTAGCAGGAATACCTACAGTCGACAGCCAGTCACCTGCGGCATCATACATACCACAGCTCATCATGACACTGAGCACTTGTCTAACCACAGACCGGTTTAATAAGCGCTTTCCAGTTTTAGGGTCGACCCCACCATTGGCAAGTACACTGCCCATACGTACCAAGTCTTTAACTGTAACCATGATCGCACATTGGCGAATATAGCCATTCACGATATCTACAGGGTCAGTTTCCAAAATTCCGACAGTTCGCAACATATAACCAATCGAAAGATTACGGTAGGCTGTTTTGACTTCCGAATCATAAACAGACTCATCAAAACTTAATTCACGTCCTGCAAGCTCGCTCATAAAACGGCGTAGAATTTCTGCACTATGTAAACCATGCTTGACCTGAATCAAGGAATGTACAGTAATTGCGCCAGAGTTAATCATCGGGTTTTTCGGACGTCCGTCTTTACCTAATGAAATTTCATTGAAGGCTTCCCCCGAAGGTTCTACCCCTACCTTCGTAAGTACTGCATCAATGCCAAGTTGTTGTAAAACATAGGCATATACAAAAGGTTTAGAAATCGACTGTATGGTGAATTCGACATCATCATCTCCAACCGAATAAATTTCGCCATCTACCGTAGACATTGCTAAAGCTAATCGATCTGGGTTTGCATTTGCCAACTCAGGAATATAATCGGCGAGATGACCACTGTTGTCGATGTCACAGGCTTCTATAACATTTGCCAAATATTCTGGGAGAGGGGTTTTCATGGTCAGTAACCTTAAATGAGGAGATTCACAACATCGCGCAAAATTTCAGCACAACCTGCTGATAATATTAAAATTATATCTTTTGTAATGATTTAAATATCACGCTATAAGTATTGTAATTGCTATGTCTTATTCATTTCAAGCTCATTATAGATTTTTCAAAACTTTAAACTGAAGATTAGCTTATTCTTTCTACAAATAAGATTCCATTTAAATGATCGACTTCATGTTGAACAATGCGAGCTGGAAAACCATGAAAAATTGTTTCAACAGCCTCCCCCTGAAGCGTTAAGTATTTGACCTTGACCATTTCTGCACGCACAACTTGTCCACGCTCATCTGGCACACTTAAACAACCTTCTTCACCCAAAAGCGTTTCACTCGAAAATTCTAAAATTTCAGGATTTACCATCACCACAGCATCCATTTCAGGTGCATCGGGATAACGTGGATTTGGACGAGATGCCACAATAATGACGCGTTTAGAGATATAAACTTGCGGTGCAGCAATCCCCACCCCATTGCGTTCAAGCATGGTTGCTTGCATAGCAGCAGCAAGCTGATAAAGCCAATCACTGTTTAACTCATTTGCCGAGATAGGAGCAGCAATCAACTTCAAAATATCTTCACCACGTTTTGCGACTGGTAAAACTACGCTCATCCTTTGAATCTCTCATTAAACTGGCTATGACAAATTTTATTGTGTCGCTGAACAGCTCAAAAGAAAAGTCATTCCTACATCTGTTTTTGTTTCATCTAATGCATTTTTTGTTTTAAAGCTTTTATATTACTTAGCCTAGTCCGTACTTGAACAATAGAACAAATTTCCTCCATTTACTTTTACTTCACTTTTCCATTAATATCCAAACTTCAATTACAACAATTAAGTAAAAAAATGGATCAGGACTTAACTTTGCAGGATGCGAACTATCTTAATAAAGAAGATAAACGAACGCTGGCCCTTTCTTCATTGGGTGGCGCTTTAGAGTTTTATGATTTTGTGATTTATGTCTTTTACGCCAAAATCATTTCTGACCTGTTTTTCCCAAGTACGCTCAGTCCATTTTGGGCCATGCTTAACACTTACGGCATTTTCGCAGCAGGTTACTTTTTTAGGCCTTTGGGTGGGGTGGTTATGGCCCATTTTGGTGACTTAGTCGGGCGTAAAAAACTGTTTTCACTTTCTATTTTGCTAATGGCGCTGCCTACCCTGTTTATCGGGATATTGCCCACCTTTGAAAATATTGGATATTTGGCACCGCTACTTTTATTGCTTATGCGAGTGGTACAAGGGATTGCGATTGGGGGTGAAATTCCAGCTGCATGGACATTTGTGTCTGAACATGTACCTGAAAGAAAAATTGGTCTGGCAAATGGTTTACTCACTGCCGGACTGTCTCTAGGAATTTTACTAGGCGCACTGATGTCTTTATGGATTTCACTGAATTTTAGTGAAGGACAAATCCATGACTGGGCTTGGCGTATACCCTTTATTGCAGGCGGTATTTTTGGTCTGGTTGCACTTTATTTAAGGACCTATTTAAAAGAAACCCCAGTGTTTAAAGCTATGCAGGTACGTAAAGAAATTTCAAAAGAAATGCCTGTGAAGCAAGTCTTAAAAACGCATAAAACAGCCGTTGCGATTGGTATGTTATTTACGTGGTTTTTAACTGGCTGTGTGGTGGTGGTGATTTTAGCCATGCCGAATTTATTGATTGGTTCATTTGGCTTTGAGCGCGCACAGACTTTTGAAATGCAAAGTGCAGCCATTGTCATGCAAATGGTCGGTTGTATTTTAGCAGGCTATTTTGCTGACCGTTTTGGCTGTGGCAAAGTGATGATGGTCGGTGCACTTGCAGTAGCACTCACAGCAGCAGTTTTTTATAACAGTTTAGGACATGCTGCCCATTCAACCATTTTTGGTTTATATATGTTGTTGGGCCTATGCTCAGGTACGGTTGGCATGGTGTCGAGCAGTATGGTCAAAATGTTCCCCGCGCCTGTGCGCTTCTCGGGCATTTCATTTTCTTATAATTTGTCATATGCGATTGTTGGCGGTATGACACTGCCTCTCGTTCATTGGCTCAGTCAATATAGTGATATTGGTGCGATGTATTATATTTTCGCGCTGACTATTTTGGCCTTTGTAACTGCCTTTGTGTTTTGGAATAAGTTTGAAAAAAACAGGTATTAAACACTTTAACTTATTAAATAAAAAACCACGCCGATTGCGTGGTTTTTTAATGCTGCTTACTTTAGAAAGTAAAGCCGATATTAAAGTTAATACGGTATAGCCATTTATCGCTATTTGGCGAGGTTGCAGAGGTATAACCCGTTGAGTTTGTAGAGCCACCAATAATGTTGGAGTTTTTACCCCACGTATAATCTGCCCAAACCATAAAGGGTGAAGCAATAAACATCATACCTGTGGTGTTCATTTGCGAGTCGGACCAATCATCGCGTTTTTTATCAAGGTAACTATAGTCATTATAAAACTTAATAGCTTTTAGCTTGCCCATATTGGTGACAGGCAATGTATAGGCAAGGTTTAAACTGGCAATCGTTCCTTCCGAAGCAATGAAATAAGCAGGTGTAAAACCATTATTGCCCATTAAGGTCATGTCACTATTTACACCATCCGGATTTTTCGCATCGTATTGATAGTGAATGACTGAACTTTGTAAATTAAAACGATTGTAATTATTTTCAGTATGCAAACCGACTGCATAATATTTGCCGTCTTTATCAGTCACTTTGTTATGTAGCTGTGCAATTGCACCCGATACGCCAAACTCTTGCTTACCAAAGTCAGTTTCTAACTTGCGTACAATACGGGTATTCACCTGATTGCGCTTTTCATTTTGATAGGCTTTTTGAGATGGAAATGCATTTCCTGCCAAGTCATCATAAGTTGCACTATCGGGTGAATAACGTAAGTTGGTCTCTAACATTTGTGGGTAATAACCGAGTTTTACATCCCAGTCTTTGTCGTGATAATTCCAGTTAAGTCCTGGTGCAATATTATTGCCATAACCTAAAAAGAATGGAATGTGGTAAGTCCAACCATTTTGTGGATAGGGATAAATCGTAAAAGGTTTATAAACCAAACCTGCTTCAATGCTGTTATTGGCATTTAAGTTATAACCCACATAGGCTTTTTCAATGGCAGTTTTCTGTTGATCTTGAAACAGATAGCTGGCATTGATGTAGGCATCATCAAACTTACCTTTCAGATCAACCCTGAACACGTCGAAATAGAGCTTACCAAAACCACGGTTTGGTCCTTCCCAATCTTCATAACGTTGATTTAACCGAACCACCCCACCCAACTTTAATGACTCAGTTCCATCATCACTTTTCCACTCAAGTAATGAATCTTTTGCAAAAGCATTGACGCTTACCCCCAGCGTAAACGGTGCAATGAATGCCATGATCAATGAAGTCTTTTTCATCTCTACATCCTTTATTGAGTTCCAGCGTCCTGCTGGAACTTTATTTGTTTTACCTGTAAAACTTAGTTTTTATTGTTTTTTAGACAAAAAAATTTATCTAAAAAAGGATGGCTTAGCAGCTCCCATCGCATATGTACTAAACCATCCAAACTGGTTAATACAGTTTCTTTTGCGGTGGACCCGCAAAGTTTAATGGTCCAATCGAGTTCATATCGAGCTCAATCACGGTTGGCCCTTCAAAAGCAACAGCCTCTTGAATAACCGTTTTAAACTCATCTGCACTACCGACTTTCCAGCTTTTCACACCCATTGATTCGCCAAGAAGTTTGTAGTCAGGTGTATGCAATTCATTGAAATACTGACGACCACCGAAGTAGTTATTTTGAATGCCACGCATTACGCCATAACCACCGTCATTCATAATCATTAAGACCATGTTGGTGTTTTCTTGCACCATAGTTGCAATTTCACCAATACCCAGCATTAAGCCACCATCGCCGACTAAACCAATCACTTTTTTGTCAGGGTTAGCAACCGAAGCACCTATTGCAGTTGCAAGGCCTAAACCAATTGCACCCGCGAGTGAGTGAATGTTTTGATTTGGTGCTTTTACAGGGAATAAACGGCTACCCCATGTGCTACCCGACATGGTGATGTCTCGTACAAAAATGCCGTCTTGCGGTAAAGCTGAACGCAAGTGATCACAAATTAAAGCGTACTGGTCGATTTGTTTACGCAGTGCATCAATTGCAGCCTGTTTAGCAGCCACTACAGCAGCATCGTAATCGGCATCAACTTTTGAAGTTCCTTTAAGCTGTTCCAACACACGTGTTAAGACATCTTTGGCATCGCCACAAATGAAGTTGCGGATTTTGTAATTACGTTGCTGAGCCACTGGGTTTGCATCTACCTGAATAATGTTTTCAGGGAATTCAACCGAATAAGTTTTAGTTTCATTACTACGTAAACGAGAACCCACCACAACCATCAAGTCAGCATCTTTTAATAACTGCTCAACACCTGCTGAGTTATGGAAAGCACCTAAACTACGTGGGTGATCATCTGCCAAAACACCGCGGCCGTGCGTAGACGACACAACTGGAATACCTAAATCTGCAATTGCTTTAACTTCGGCAACGCTATTTAAAGTTCCACCACCAATCCAGAAAATCGGACGTTTTGCTTTTTTGATTTCACTGACAAGAAGATCAATTTCAGCTTGTTCTGCCTGTGGCAACTCAAGTGCTTTCACTGGCCCAAGATTAAGTGGCAAATCAATTTCTGCTGCTTGTACATCAATTGGTAATTCAACACTTACCGGTCCCATTGGAACTGTGGTTGCTACACGGATTGCTTCACGTATCACACCAACTGCATTGTCTGGACTGGTAATACGGAACGCTGCTTTGCTTGATGCACGTAAGAATGTAAGTTGGTCTTTAGTTTCATGAATGAAGCTCGCATCACGGTCGAGGTATTCACGCTCAACTTGACCAGTTAAATGCAATACAGGACTACCAGCATTCATTGCTTCAATGAGTGAACCTACCGCATTACCTGCACCAGCACCCGTACTGGTCAACGCTACACCTAGGCCTTTAAAGCGTGAATGTGCATCTGCCATAGTGACCGCACCCGCTTCACCACGGGCTGCAACAAAGCGCATTTTTTCACGGCGACCTACTGCATCTGCAATAGGTAAATTGTGGATGGAAATAACACCATAAATACTATCAACTTGGTGCGCTTCTAAAACTCTTGCGATTGCTTCGCCTACATTTACACGTTCAGTCATGTCTGTTCCTCAAAATTTGTTTTTTCAGTCCTTGAATTTATTAATCGCACCAAGGGTTAGGCTGTTCATTCAGCCCCATATAAATACTCTTTTGTTGCATGTACGATAAAATGCCCAAACGGCCTTTTTCGCGCCCAATCCCACTGTCTTTAAAGCCACCAAACGGTGCACTAATCGAGAATTTTTTGTAGGTATTAATCCACACCGTTCCCACTTCTAATGCACGTGCAATACGCCAAGCTTTGCGATAGCTTTCAGTCCAGATACCTGCGGCAAGACCAAAACAACTGTCATTGGCTTGGGCAATTAAATCTTGCTCGTTGTCATATTTAATAACGACTAAAACAGGGCCAAAAATTTCTTCCTGACAGGTTTGAGCACTGTTATTTAAGCCAGTGATAATGGTCGGTAAGTAATAGCTTCCTTTGGCATAGTCACCAGTGGTAAGTGCCTCACCACCAATCAGAACCTGACCACCTTCACTTTTAGCAAGCTGCACATAGCGGTCAACGGACTGCAAATGTTTATCATTGACCAGTGGCCCTAAATGCACACCCGCCTGTTCCGGATGGCCCACACGTAAGCCTTTGGTAATTTCAACCAAACGCATTAAAAACTGATCGTAAAGACTGCTATGAATAAACAAGCGAGAACCTGCAATACACGCTTGGCCTGCCGAGCTAAAAATGCCGTACGCGACACCTTTAGCAGCCAATTCAACGTCTGCATCCGGCAAAACGATGGTTGGTGACTTACCACCCAACTCAAGTGAAGTGGTAATCAGTTTGTCAGCGGCAATGTGTGCCAAATGACGACCCGTGGTTGTCCCACCTGTAAAAGAAATTTTGCGAACCAATGGATGTTGAGCAATTGCGTCACCAATTACAGAACCACGGCCAACCAACACACTGAGTAAGCCTTTTGGTAAACCTGCTTCTTCAAAAATTTTGGCAAGCTCTAAAGCAATGAGTGAAGTTGCTTCTGCTGGTTTTAACACCACGGCATTTCCTGCTGCCAAAGCTGGAGCAAGCTTTTGAACTTCACTCGCAATTGGAGAGTTCCAAGGGGTAATGGCTGCCACAACGCCCACTGGTTCATGCACACTCATGGTCATAAAGTCTGGAGCACGTTGAGTGGTGAGCTCATCGTTCAATGTTTCACATGCCGCAGCAACATAACGTGCAGTTGCCGCCGCGCTCATCACCAAGCCACGAGTTTCAGTTAAAGGCTTACCATTATCGCGTGTTTGTAATTTCGCTAATTCATCTACACGCGCTTCAATAATGTCTGCAACTTTGTAGAGAATACGTGCGCGCTCATGCGGCAAGCTGTTTCTCCAACTTGGTTCACGCCAAGCCTGATCCGCTTTTTCAATTGCTTCATTTACATCTTCAAGCGTTGCTGTTGAAAGCTCAGCGTTAACCGACTGATCTGCCGGAAACAGGCTTTGAATGACTGCACCACGGCCTAATCGCCATTCACCTGCAATATAAATTTCCTTCGCCATGATCAAATCCTTCTTAAATCTGTATTGCTTCTACACTGTTGCGACAAGCACGAATCACGCTAAGCGCAGCCAAAGTTGATGTTTTTGGGTTACTTGGTAACGGCACGCCCACCAATTCAATGGTCATTTGCCCAAAGCCACCTGCTGCCACAATGGTGTGTTTGTTTTTGTTGATAGTTGGATCAACAGTTAACTCAACCATGGTTTCATCCATTCCAAGCCCTGCAAGTGCAATGGTTGCTGCAACGTTGGCATTGGCTGGAAATTTCATGGCAGCTTCACGCGCAGTTCCTGTGAAGAAGACCGTAGGTTCAGCAACATGGTCTAAATCGACCAATTGCTCTGCATAACTACCCTTCCAGCTTTTTGGGCTTTTACAGCCCTTGTAAGTGACTTTTTGCAAACCACCTTCTTTAGCCGCAGAAATACCGTCAATGCCTGCGATAGCCCCTGCAAGTAAATGCAGATGGGCATCATTTTTTTCAGCAGTTTGCTTAAGCTGAATCAAAAACTCGTTATCAGCCAAAGTTCCAACCGAGATCAAACCAATAGTCCAGCCTTTAGCTAAAACTTTTTGAGCATGCTCTTTTACTGCTGCTTGACCTGCCACCTCAATGACATAGTCAGGCTCACCATCACATTGCTCAATATCGGAAATTACCTGAATCTCGGAAGAGACTTGTGACTGCACTTTTTCAATGCTGCGAGATGGCACGACAATCCATTTGAGTTGCAGATCTTGAGGCAAATGGGCATACACTTCTGCTGCCATTGCGCCAAAACCAATCATCATCAACTTTTTCATGACAGCACCTGATATTTATAAATGTTTGTTAAAACCACCCGAGACATCTATCGCCGAACCTGTGGTGTAAGATGCCAATGGTGATGCCAAGAAAACTAAAGCACGTGCTGGCTCTTCTGGGCGGCCTAAACGCTGCATAGGAATGCCACGATTTTTTGCGATATTGCCAGTCCACTCTTCCCATGACAGATTCAAATCTGAACGGGTTTCATAACGGCGTTTCCACTGCGCAGATTCGACCATCCCAAGTAAAATCGAGTTCACGCGAACGCCATATTGAGTAAACTCATGCGCTAAAGAATGGGTCAAATTCAACAGTGCAGCTCGTGCAGATGACGTCGCAATCATATGTGGCTCTGGTTGCAATGCCAGTAACGAGTTCACATTGGTAATTGAGGCATTTGCCGACTGTTTTAAGTCATCAAGAAAAGCTCTTACCGGATGTAAAACACTGAAATATTTCAGCTCAATTTCTTTCATCCAGTCTTCATCTTGCGTATTTTCAAAATTTGAAACACGACCTTGCCCAGCATTGTTAATGAGCATGTCCACATTGCCCAAATTGAGTTTGACGTCTTTAGCAAATTGCTGAACTTCTTCTTTTTTCAACACATTACATGCTTTGGTAAAAATATTGGCATGTGGAAATTTTTCTAGAATATAGTGCTTAGAAGCATTTAAACGCTCTTCATCGCGACCACACCAAGCAACTTTTGCACCTTCTGCAACCAGTATTTCAACAGCAGCCAACCCAATCCCAGATGAGCCACCGGTAACAACTGCAACTTTTCCTTCAACTTGGAAGCTCATAATCCTTAATCTCTCTTACGATTGTTCCTGAATCGTCAACATAATTTGGTTAAATGCTTGCGGTTGGTCGACATAACTTAAATGTCCTGCATCTTCTATGACGAAGCGCTGTTCCAACTGCAATTCCTGAGCAAGCTCTTGTATACCTAACGCAGGAGTGATTTGATCTTGCTGCCCTGCAATGACTGTGCATGGGACTTTTAAATCGGTTAGGTAATTACGTATTTCGTCATATGCCAGTAAGTACGATGCATGGGTGAAACCTTGTAAGGTCAACTGCTGCATTACTTCTGACACTAAAGCTAAGGCCTGTGGTTCTTGTTTATAAATCAAATGAGGTCCACGGCTTTGGGCCATGCCTTTAGCACCAAGTTCTTTCAACATTTTTGGTCTTTTTTCAAAAACCTGAATTTGTGTTTGTTCATCGTGGCGTTGGTAGCCTTGAGCCAAGTTAGCAACAACTAAGTGCTTCACTCGCTCTGGGTAAAGTGCAGCAAATGCACTCGCCTGTAAGGCACCTAATGAGTGTCCGACCACAATTGATTTTTCAATTTTTAAAGTATTGAATAACGCTGCCAAACGCTTTGCGTAATCGGTAGCATTCGGTTGATCCGTTAAAAGTTCATCTGATTTGCCATAGCCCGGTGCGTCCCAGGCAATGACATGAAAATGATGAGACAGCACTTCAAGTTGGTTCACCCATGAAGCAGAACCTGAACTAATGCCATGCAACAGCACAAGGTACTCGCCCTGACCGGCTTCCCGATAGGCTTGTTGCAGACCTTGAACAGTCACGGTTTTCACTGGAAATTCTGCTAACTTTTCAATGAGTGTCATCATTTTTAACTCTTTCCTTTCATTCACTTCATCAAACAATTAACGTTTGATTTGAGACAATGGATGCTCTGGTGGATAGTTCGGAATGGTTGGTTTACCTGTTCCCAACATCACACACATCAAGGCATCTTCTTGACCTGGGTTAAAAAGACCACGATAGATTCCCGGTGGAATTGAAATCAGGTCACGCTCTTTTAAACGGGTCTCAAATTTTTCGCCGTTGTGCTCAATGAACAAATCAATTTCGCCGCGAAGCATAAAGAACACTTCTTCAACGTCGTGGTGAATGTGCAAAGGACCTTCACACTGCGCAGGCAAAACCATTGTGGAAAATGTGAAGTTTTCTGCTGGAACAGTGTTACCGTCATTTGCAACACCTGTTGCACCCGTACCCATGTAACGCATTTGTGCACGGCGATACTTCGGATCGTAATCTGCTTGGAACTTCAAAGCATCGAAGTCATATTTACGTGTCTCAAAGCGAGCAATACGTGTGTTTAACCAATCTTCTAAAGAAGCACCCTCTGGTTGTGCCCACGATTCGAATTGTTGTGTAGTCATTTTTTAAACTCCTATACAGTGAATTAATAACGTTTTAAAAGAGGAACCAAGAACAACGACCCAATGACAGCGACAGCAGCCAAGAAGCTAATTCCTAAATTAAAACTATGTGTTTGCATCACGATGTAACCGATAAGAACAGGCGCAATTGCACTTGCAAAATTACCTAAACCGTTAAATATTCCACCCGCAGTCGCCCCTACATTTGAGGTGGTTACTCGGGCAAGCAAAGCAAATACAGCTGCTACTCCAAAACCCCACGCCATCGCACTTAAAGACATGGCAGCAATAATCAATAATGGTTGAGTCATAATGACCATCACATACATGAAGATGCCCGCGAGTAATAAACCGCTAAAGACTTGAATTGCTCGGCGGCCTAACTTGTCAGATAAAAACGCACCGATGATTTCGCCAATTAACATGGCAATGAATGGAAAGCTTGAATACATCCCAAACTCTTTGAGATTGAATCCTTTGTCTTGCATAAGATAAGAAGGAACCCAGCTGTTTAAGCCCCACAAATAAGTCATTAATGCAATGTTAAAGAGGCAAACCAGCCAGAACGCGCTGTTGCTGAGCAGCAATTTAGTATTAGCAATGTGGCCTTTGAAATTGGTACGTTTACTCTCGCCCTCAATTTCGACAGTTTTCTTGAGCTGTAAGTTACGCAAACCAAAAACAATACTGAAAATGGCAATTAGGGTTAGCGCAGCCATCACAAAAAAAGTGGTGTGCCAGTCGTGGTGAGCTAAAACATTTGCCGTGATTGGAAATCCAAGGAATGCACCTATCGGAGTTCCAAGCAAAAACATAGTAGAAGCACGTGCCTGCTGACGGTCTGTATAAGTCTGCTTAACAATGGTGTATGCCAAAGCAAACAGTGGTCCTTCTGCCAAACCAAGTAGTACACGTAAAATCAACATGCCTGAATAACTGGTGGTGAAGCCCATACAGAACATGAGTAAACCCCATGATGTTACGCTCCAGAACAGCATTTTCTTTGGGTTAAAAATGTCACCCAAGAAGCTTAGAAAAACCGATGAAAAGCCATAAGCAAGCAAGAAACTTGTCATGAGCCATCCAAGCTTGGCCTTATCTTCAGCAATTCCCATTGCAGTTTGAAAATGAGGATCTGAAAATAAAACCGCAATACTAATCTTGTCGAAAAATGCCAGTACCACACACACCATAAGGACAAAAGCAGGCACCCAATGCTTCAATCCACTTTTTTCTTCATTACTCATGCGTCATTCCTTCGATTTGGTAATGAGAACCAGATTTAATGCTTACGGTTTTAACTTCATGACATTAAATTCGGCATCTACTAATAGTTTTGGATCTAAAATGGTGTTGGCTTGCATCCAACGTTTTGCCAGTTTGATCAGCTTCGAATCATTAATGGCAATCATATTCAGCAAACGATTTTCATGGTCGAGATATAAATAACTCACCTGATCCTCACCACCTTGGCGAATCACTACTTCTTTGGTTCTATCTGGTTGATACGTACCTAAAATCTGAATATTGAAGTGGTACTGATCAGACCAGAGCCATGGAATATCGGTATATTCAGTATCAATTCCGAGCATTGATTTTGCTGCTGCAATCGCTTGATTTTGTGCATTTGCCCAAGACTGAATGCAATAACCCAAGCTCGGATGAATTGCGACATCACCTGCGGCATAAATGTTTTGATCTGAGGTTTGCCCAAAACAATTCACCACAATGCCATCTTTCACATCGAGACCAGCGTGCACACCTAACTCTTTGGCAATTTCAGCACCAGCACCTACCACAACACAGTCAAATAACTGGCTATGTTGAGGATGATTTACCACTTCAACTTTGCGATCTGGTGCTTCAACCAAATGAAGGCTTTTGCTGTCTAAATGAATTTTTGTGCCTTGTGTTTCATGCATATTTTTTAAAAATGCAGAAACTTCAGGACTCACACTTCTTGCACATAAACGGTCGCCATATTCAAAAACATGTACCTCTTTACCTTGCTTACGTGCAGTTGCAGCAATTTCTAAACCAATCCAGCCGCCGCCAATCACAGCGACATTGTTTGCAGTCTTTAAAATTTCAGCCAAACGTTCACAGTCATGCACATTACGTAGGGTCACAACATTTGGAATAAACTGCCATGTATTGACGGGTACACGTGCACGGCTTCCAGTTGCAATCAGCAATTTGTCATACGGTAAAACTTGGCCACTTTCTAAATGAACCTGTTTTTGCTCACGATCGACTTTTGTCGCAATTTCTGGTTTATGCCATTGAACGTTGAACTCTTGAACCTGTTCAGGTGAGAACAGATTCAAACTTTCATAAGTAGCTTCTTTTGAAAGTACTTGCTTAGACAGTGGTGGACGCTCGTAAAACACTTGATCTTCATTTGAAACCACGTGAATTTCGCCCACATAACCATTTTGGCGTAAGGTACTTACTGCCCAACCCGCTGCCTGTCCGGCACCTACAATTACGATCTTTTCCATAGCCATCTTCCTTGTTCAGCCATACCTGTTAAACAGGCTTCACCTGACGGCGGGTTGTGTCATCAAGACCACCTTCAATCGCCCATTCGGTGAAAAGCTCTAGACGATGTTCTTCTACACGTGGCTGCCATTCTTCTGTCAAATAATCATCGTTGGTGTAATATTCAAATGCACCACCCAATGGTGAGTTGACGTACCAGAAATAAGCAGAAGAAATTGGGTGACGTCCCGGCCCAATAAAGGTTGACCACTCCGAACGATTCATATTTAAACCGCCCCCAATCACCTCATGGATATCACGTACTACAAACGCAACGTGATTTAAGCCAGCAGGTTTATTTGGAACACTGAGCAAGAATAAATCATGGTGATAACCTTCACCGCGGCAACGTAAAAATGCACCACGGTTTTTATAGGCATCCGATAAATGAAAGCCTACTTTTTCAATATAGAAATTTTCAGTTGTTGCCAAATCTGGTGTAAAGAACACTACGTGTCCAATCGCAACAGGTTGTCCTTTTTCATAGACAGGACTTGCTGCATTCACACGTTGAATATTGCCGTATTGGTTAATGCCTTCCGTTTTAAGTTCAGACACATCTTTAACAAAGCTTTGTTCAAAACGGATGGTCATGCCATTTGGGTCAAGACACTGAACTGTATTTTCAGAAGGCTTAAAACCTTCTACATCGGCCAAACGAGCTGCCAAGTCTTCAAGGTCTTGAGAATTATCAACACCCCAAGTGACTTCACGTAAAGTTGAGCCTTGTTCAATCGCAGGTGGCAAACGATCATCATCACAATTAAATAGATAAATCTTGCTGCCATTTTGAGTTTGGTATAAATCTGTACCTTCAATATCCGAAGTACTTTGGCTTAAACCAAAATCTGCTAGAAACTTGTTTGAAGCGGCTCTATCCTCAACTCCAAACTTTAAAATCTCGATCCCTGTAATCATTTGACTACTCCTTAGTTAAAGACAAAACCGCCATTGACCGGAATATTTTGACCTGTCACAAAAGAGGACAAATCCGACAGTAGATACAATGCTGTTCCATTTAAATCTTGTGGAAGTTGCTGACGTTGAATCGCTCTTCCATTGACATATAAATCGTGACGTTCTTGAGGCACATACTCGGTTGCTTCAACCAGAGTAAGTCCCGGTGACAATGTGTTGACACAGATATTAGATTGTCCCAACTCTCTTGCCATTGAACGCGTCATGGCAACAATTGCACCTTTACTTGCAACATAAGCCATCAGGTTTGGTGCGCCCCAAAGTGCTGTATCGGAAGCAACATTAATGATCTTTCCTGCAGCCGATTGCTTTAAATGAGGAACGCATGCCTTACTGATGAGCCATGTGCCTTTCACATTAATATTCATGACCCGATCCCAAAGTTCAGGATCGTAATCAATCATATTTTTTCCACCAACATTGGTTGCCAGTGCCGCGCAGTTCACAAGGCCATCTAGTCCTTGGAGTACCTCAACACTTTTTGCAACCGCATTTTCAATAGAGTCTGCATTGGCAAGGTCAACGGTAACAGCATGAACATTCAGTCCTTGTTTTTGCAAAGCTTGTGCTTCTTGTTGCACCAAGTCAGATAAAATATCTGCCATTACAACCTCAGCACCAGCCTCGGCAATAGCTTGAGCAAAATCTCGGCCTAAACCACGTGCAGCACCAGTCACTAAAACTTTTTTGCCTTGCAACAACGCTACATTAGCCATGAGCTTCTTCCTGCATCTCAATACGGTTTGATGCATTTAGCGCAGCAATTTTCTTTAATTGCTTTTCAGCTTCTTT
This sequence comes from Acinetobacter sp. GG2, assembly GCF_000292385.1. Taxonomy (NCBI): domain Bacteria; kingdom Pseudomonadati; phylum Pseudomonadota; class Gammaproteobacteria; order Moraxellales; family Moraxellaceae; genus Acinetobacter; species Acinetobacter sp. GG2. The sequence goes on along the minus strand of NZ_ALOW01000023.1, from coordinate 43,846 downwards.
TTTCATTAAACGACGTAAACGAGCAAGGCCAACATCGTGTTGATAGAGGAATTCTTGTTCACGTGCATTTGGCGCAAGATTTTCTAAAATAATTCGGTCTTGTTCCAATACATCCCAATGCAACTGCTCTAAATGATTGCGATACAAGAAGCGCCATACATTACGTTGCCAGCCACTCACCTTACGACAGCGCCAGAAAAATACGCGGGTATTGTTAGCATCAATTGGCGTTGCATAGCCCACGATCCAGAACTCACCACCTGGGCCAAATTGTTTGCGGTATGGAATTGACAGACGTAACCAGCTCGCACCTGTTGAACCATATTCAACCCAATCGAAGTTCACACCTAATTGACCTTCTTTTTCAAAAATAAAACCATTATCGGTCGTGCGATGTTTCATCTCTGCGGTACGATCACCATCTGCCATCGAGTGCGATGTCGCATGTAAATAACTACCATGCATTGGGTCCATCACGTTATCAATCGCGTATTGATGGTTTACTTTCCAGTCTGCTTGGCAAAGGAAGGCACTCCACTCTTCACTTGCAAGTTGCTCTGGGAACTCAAGCGGTGCTGGTTGTTCATTTGCATCAATACCAAACCAGATGAAGATTGCACCATGCTGCTCAATTACTGGATAGTTCTTTAAGCATTTAGTTCCAGTCATTGGACATTCATGAACTGCTGGCACATCGGCAACCACACCATCAGCACGAACTTCAACACCGTGATACCAACAAGCAACTCGGTCACCCAAGTTCCAACCGAGGGAAAGACGAGCGCCGCGATGTGGACAGCGATCTTCAAGTGCATGAACCTGCCCTTCAGCATCACGCCAAACCACAATGTTTTCGCCTAAACGGGTAATTCCGACCGGATTAGCAGCGACTTCCCAACTTGCCAAAACCGGATGCCATTGGTCACGTAAACCAAGTTCTAAATATTCTTCAGCACTTTGTGAAGTTGATACGATTGCGTTCATTTTATTCTTCCCTGAATCAATAACCTAAACGTTGCATTTCTTCTGTAAAGCTTGCAGAAGTCCATTCATCACCAGATTCACAGCGGAAACCCTGTTGATTAAGTGCAGAAACAACATCATCTAGCGCTGTTGCACCCGCAGAGAATGCTTGAATCAAGTTCTTTACAAAATCTTGCTCGTAGAGAGTCGGTTCTTTATAACGTGTCTGCCAAACCAACAATTCAGATTGACCAGGAATTTGAATATTGTTGATACCTGCTTCGGTTGCTGGCGTTGCATGAATCCAGCTTGCTAACTTTTCATTAAATGTCTTCATTGTTCTGCTTCCTTGTACATGTGAGGACTAGAGTTGAATTTGAATATCCTGTCCTTCAACACGAACTGGGTACGTACATAGGTTTCTACACCCGGGCCCACTTTTTAGCTCACCTGTCTGAATGTCAAAAATTGCTTCGTGCAATGGACATTCAACAGTTTGATCTTCGATAAATCCTTCGGTTAATAAGGCATACGCATGAGGGCAAACATTTTCGATAGCGAAGTAATTTTCATCGACAAAAAATACGCCAATTTTTTTTCCTTCAACTTCGATAGCCTTCGGCTCATCTTCGCTAACGTCACCCTGCTGACAAACTGAGATCCAACTCATACTTTGCGTCCTCATTTTGTTTTATATACAAAACTTAATTTCATTTTCAAAACACAAGCAAAGAATAATACTCTTGGTTAATTTTTGTCAAAGTAAAAATAATTATAAAAATCATTGTATTAATTTATTTTAAATAATTTGTTACGTTTCAAAAAGAAAACTTTGTTTTAAATATAAAAAATGTTTTATGCGATCTTTATAATTACAATAGTTCTAAAATAAAGCATAATGCCCCAATTCGAACCCTTTTTTATTTATAGGAAAACAACACAAATGAGCCTAGAGATTGAAGAAGATTTGCAAGAATCAGAAACGACAAAAAATGATGATCGATATTTAGTACCAGGGCTTGTGCGTGGTTTAGCCATCTTGCAAGCATTTAATCAACAAGCACAAGAAATGACGATTACAGAAATTGCCGAAATTTTGGAAGTGAACCGTTCTAGTGCATTTCGTCTTATTTATACACTCGAAGCTTGTGGCTATTTAAGGAAAGCATCCCAAAAAACTTATGCGCTTGACTCAAAAGTTATGGAGCTTGGTTTTAACAGTTTATCGAAGCTTTCATTACTCGATTTATCCACTCCTTTAATGAAAGAACTACGTGATCAGACCAAACTGGCAGTACATCTGACTGTTTTGGAAGGTACACATATTGTTTTTGTAAATAATGTTCAATCAATGGGTACTTTTACCAGCAATATTAGTTTGGGTACTCGCTGGCCGGCCCATGCTACCGTTATTGGTCAAATGTTATTGTCGGATTTACCAGAGGCAGAAGTACGACAACGCTATCGTAACTTCAATGAGTGGGATAGTTTCTCAGAACTTACCCCAACTAACTTGAAAGCACTCTTACAAAAACTAAATTATGTAAAAACCCAAAAATCGATGGTGAGCTGGGGTCATTACAATCATGATATGGCTGCTTGTGGTGCTCCTATTTTCAAACAATCTAATGGAAAAATGGTGGCGGTCCTTTCGGTGAGCTGTCCAATTACCACTTATGATGAAAAAACCTTTAAAGAAGATATCGCCGCTCTGGTCATCGCAACGGCAGATAAAATTTCAAAATTTATTTATTAAAAAAAGCGACGTTAAGTCGCTTTTTTGTACTTTTATTTCATCAATTAAAAATTACGCTTAAAAATTTCACCATTCATGTCCTGAAAACTCAGTGTCGAATGGCTTTCTTTAATATCAAATTTTAAATACTGCTGTTTAAACTGTACTACTGCATAAAACTCTTCGGCTCCATCATCTAAACCTGTCGCAGAGACCTGAGTTCCTTGTGGAAAATCTTTGAGCCATGCAGCCTTATAGAAATCTGATACTGAATTAAAATCTATATATTTTGTGGGTTCAGCCATAATTTTTTGGGCCACTGCATCAAACTGTTGCTGTTTATATATGACTAAATTCAGGATCATGGTTATTCTTAAAAGTTAATTACTAGCAGTCATCAATAGAATGCGTATAGTAATGTAGTTTTCCATTATGGAAATGAAAATGTAAGCCATCATTACTCCCTTTCCAAGGAAAGATAGAGTAAGTATGATTTTCAGACATAGCTATCTGCTTACCAAAAAAATTTTTAAACTCATTCTCAGAAGTTAAATGATTAAATAATCGGGAACCATACTTTAGACCATTTTGCTGGCTTACATATACCTTATCTAAAGAACCCGTAGAGAGTACCACTCCATCTTCATATACCCATTGATCTGGGAAATAACCACCATTGCATTCATCAGCCTCACCTTTAATAACCTGCTTTGGCTTTTTCAGGTTATTTAAGGGAATATCAAAACTGTTCAATACTTTACCATGCCATAAAGGTTTAATATTTACTTGCGCATAAGAGGTCGTTGCTACTAAAAAGCCAATACAAAATAAAAATATATGAGTTAAATTTTTCATAAAAGTCCTGAAATTAATGATTTAAAAGTTTTGTGCCTTAGTCTTATTAATAATCAAACCTTTTTGTTTGTCTTTCATAATGATTAAGGGAGATCCAACTTTTGCAGTTTTGGTATTATTCAAATATTTTTTCTTCTGTAAATAAATCTGTCTGTCTTTAATAAAGCTATCCATGGAAGTTTCATCATCCGTATAATAACTAATATCTTGTGTATAAATATTTGACCAATTCGCTATCCAAAAAATAATGAAATTTCCGCCACGCTCTTGATAGTTGTCTATTGCAAAAGTTTCAGAATCAATTTTATGTATGTTCTGACCAGCTATTGAGGATATATCCTGAGTTTGCGATTTAAAATAATAAGTTTTATTTTTATCTAAATGAATAGCAAATACATTATAGCCTAGCGCATCAGCCATATCAGGCTTAAAGCAAGAATAGCTTTGTATTTTTATCTGTGCCGTCTGTATAACTAATTTATTATTTTCAACAGGTTCATCTTTCTGACATGAATCAGGTAGTTTACTGAGCTGGTTTAAAGGAACAGCGTTAACCTGAGCTTGTGCATAACCAGAAAAAAGAAATAAACAAAATAAAAGTTTTTTTAAAGTATGAGTCATCAAATAATTTCCAAAGAGGATTATTGTTTTAATATTTTCTCACACATTAAATCGTTTTTTTCAAGTCTATATGATCAACCTGCTTTCTTTTAACCTTTTCCCATTGATACCAACCATAAGCTGCCATTAACACAAAGGCTGCATATAAGGCTGAAGTTAAAAATAGATCTTTATAAATAAACATACCCACATAAATAATGTCGACAAATACCCAAAGTATCCAAGTCGCAATATGTTTTCGGCTGGTCCAATAAGTTGCAAGCAAACTAAATGCTGCAAGCTGTGAGTCGAGCATAGGCACTGCTGCATCGGTAAAGTTTTTAAGTATCAAACCAAAAAGTAAACCACCTACCGCGGCAATGATCATTTGAAAAATTGCAACTTTAGGGGCTATTGGTTCTATACGAATGTCATGATCTTGCTGCTTTCCTTTGAGCCAATAGTAAAAACCATAAAAATTTACAGCCATAAAAAAGAACTGCAAAATCGTTTCACCATAAAGCTTAAATTCATAAAACAAATAGGCGTATAGAACAAAGGCAAAGAAATTAAACAGCCAGCACCACATATTGCGAATTACAGTTAATCCGACTCCAATTAGACTAATTAAGACCGCAAAGATTTCTAAAGGTGACATAAGAGCAGCTGCTTATTGAGATCAATTTGACGAGGTATTATGAGAAAAATATGGGGCTAAGCAAACAACTAATTTAACGTATTCAAAAAAATCTATATTCCACGCTTGAATCTCATTTGTACTTTTCTGTTTATATGTTATAAAAATATCATCTATATTTTTAATATACTTATCATGTTTTTATCTAAAGCCCATTATTGTCTAGCGCGTCAATTCCACGCCTCAGAGATGATGCTCTGTGTGGTCAATTGCCGACGCCCTTATTTCAGACAATTTGGCGCTTTGAATAAAAAAATCAAGAAGTTACTTACATAATATTTCCTCTGATTTTTCTTAAAAAGCCGCCATAAAAAGCGGCTTTTTTTATGCCCGTTCATCCTACAAAACATCAATTTATGGAGCTTTATATGAAGCCTTTATTTGAACAACAGAGTACGTCCAGCCCGCAGATTCAGCCGGCTGTAGCATTACCTTCATCTCCGACTCGACTCGCTACAGCCGGCCAATTTATTGCGGTCATTATTATTTGGTCGCTTACACCACTCGCCGCCGTCTGGACAGTACAAGAACTTCACTGGGCATGGGGATTATTCCTTCGCTTTAGCATCGCTATTCCGATTGCTTTACTATGTCTAAAGTTTTTCCGTTTAAAACTGATCTTTAGTAAAAAAGCGGTTTTAAGCTACTGTGCAGGAGCCATTGGTTTATTTGGTTCCATGGCTTTTTGCTACATGGGGGCAGATAAAGTTCCATCAGCCATTATTTCAATTATTTACGGCACCTCTCCGTTAGTATCTGGGCTTGTCAGTTCTTTTGTATTAGGGCGTGAGCGTTTTTCATCATGGCAGTGGCTTGGTCTAGGTATTGCGCTTGTCGGGATGAGTTTTACATTAGGGCTATCTTCATCAGGTTTTCAGCTCAACAGTATTGGTATTATGCTAGAGCTAATCGCTATGCTGTTTTATGTATTGTCGACTTTTGCCGTAAAATCTGTCGGAGCGCACATTCATCCCATTATACAAATGACGGGTTCTAGCCTTGTCTCATGGGTGGGTTATGTATGCTTGTTGCCTTTCTTTTGGTCACATCTTCCAACTGAACTTCCAAGTCTGAAAATTTCACTCGCGGTCTTCTATAGTGCTGTCTTTTCTTCTGTACTTGCCATGATTTTTTATTATCAACTCATTAAGGTACTCCAACCGACGACGGTACTACTTATTACAATTATCACCCCTGTTTTAGCCACCTTTTGGGGAACATGGTTCAACCATGAACAACTTAGCTCACATCTTGTTTTAGGTTTAACCCTGTTATGTCTAGGGCTATTAATGTATTCAAGGCGCTCTGCATAAACTTGCTCAACCTGATACATCTATGCGTCAGGTTGACTTTTGACGAGTATTGACAGCATGCTTTTATTTTCACTTACCAACTCATCAACAAATTGTATTTGATCGTTTTTAAATGATTGTTTAAAAGATAATGAAACACAAATACAGAGCGCGACAATATGTCAAATCAAGAAGGAAAAGTCAGCCGTGAAACTCGAGGACATATTTTTTTAATTGGTTTAGATCGGGCAGCAAAACGCAATGCCTTTGATAGCCACCTCATTAAAGATTTATCTCTAGCACTTACCGAATATGAAAATAATGATGCTCTGCGCTGTGCGATTATTTTTGCTCATGGCGATCATTTTACGGCGGGTTTAGATTTAGTTGAGTTACAACCTAAGCTTGCTACAGGCGTGTTCGATTTTAATGATGAAGAAATTAACCCATGGGGTACAGTTGGCCGAAAACTGAGTAAACCATTAATTGTAGCTGTACAGGGCTACTGTTATACCGCGGGTATCGAACTATTTCTCAACGCAGATATTACGATTGCGAGTGAAAATACACATTTTGCTCAAATGGAAGTCCAACGTGGCATCTTACCTTTTGGCGGCGCGACTGCTCGCTTTACTCAAGCTGCTGGTTGGGCCAAAGCCATGCGTTATTTACTCACTGGTGATTCTTTCGATGCAAAAGCAGCATTTGATATGAATCTGATTACAGAAATATGCCCTGAAGGGACGGAGCTTAACCGTGCGATAGAACTTGCGGAACATATTTCCCAAGCTGCGCCACTTGCTGTCAAAGCCACTCTTGCCTCTGCACGCGAAGCCATTAATGAAGGCTATGAGGTTGCTTTTGATCAATTGCAAACTCATTTACAGCCTTTGCTGACCACAGAAGATGTTCAAGAAGGTGTCTTTGCCATGCTACAAAAGCGTCCACCTGTTTTCAAAGGTAAATAAAGCCTACTTAGACATAGCTTTCAAGATTTAAAACTTATTACTCTCTAAAAACATATATGTAAAAAGAAAGCCCACATGATGTGGGCTTTCTTGAATTAATTTGGCTTATTCAACTCTAACAATTTTACCAAATTCATCGTGGTGAACTATCGTAATTTTTTGGCTACGTCCCTGCTCAATTTCTTGCTCAGGTAAATCAAAGTAGCGTGCATAATCATCTGTCTGCTTCATGTCAAGTTCATCACCACCCACACGGCGTTCAGGCAAAATATGACTCCATAGCAACAAACCAATTGCACAAGCAATGAGTGCTGTAAAGCCATGCTCAATTCCCACACCAAAGGCACTAAATAAACGGTGTACCAAATGTGTTTTTTGTAGTTCAACCAATAGCCATACAAACACGAACGGACGCCACAACAACAACCAACCGCCCCACATCATGGCTGTGCTTGTTGTAGAAACATAGCGCTTGTGCCACGGTAATTGACGACGTAAATCAATAATCAACGAATTTGTCTTCATTTCTCTTTTACCTAACGAAGTGCTGCGGTTTTCCCCAGACATCAATACAGCACGATCTTTAAAATCTCATGACTCTTGCATTTCATCTAACGAATGCCCCGATCCGGGCTCACCCAACGTGCTCGTTTCTCATCTCCACGTCGTAAGACTTTTGGAAATGCCACAATGGTTGCCGAAATGGTAATTAGCCAAAAGACCAATGGATACCAAATCATCCAGAAATAGTTTTTTCCTAGATTCGGTTCATAACGACTATCCATCCATTTGCTTAAAGCAAACTGAATTAGACAGGTTGCCCCCAATAAAATACCTGTACCATACGGTAAAAATGGGGAACTCACAACGGCCAATGCAGGGACTGGGAAAATAAAATGTACCAACCACAATAAAGCCATTGCCAGCATTAAATATGACCAGACTAAAGTTAAGCAAAGCTCAAACATTAAAGGCCATAAAAAATTCAATTTTGGTTTGGTGAACACATCAATATTTTTAATTAATACCTGTGCCCCACCCATTGCCCAACGTAAACGCTGTTTCCACAATCCGTTTAATGTTTCAGGCATTAAAATCCAGACCAAGGCATTCGGTTCAAAACGAATGTCCCAGCCTGCACGTTGCAATTTCCAAGTAATATCGATGTCTTCGGTCAACATATTTGGTGACCAATAATCGACTTGGTGAACAGCACTTTTACGGAAAGCCGTAATTACACCAGACACTGTAAACAAACGACCAAATGTACGCTGCGCACGCTTAATCATTCCCACAATCGAAGAAAACTCACCGACTTGAATACGTCCTAACAAAGTTGAACGCGTACGAATACGTGGGTTTCCAGTTACGGCTGCAACTGTTGGATTCTGAAGAAAATGACGAATCATCCATTTTGCTGCATGCGGGTCAAGCAAAGCATCCCCATCGATACCAATTAAAAACTCGGCATCGGTCATGAGGCTACCAGCCTGTAGGCCCATTGCTTTACCTTGGTTTTGTGCAAGGTGAACAACACGAAGTTTTTCGTATTGTTCAGCTAAACGATCTAGGACTTCACCCGTATTATCCGAACTACCATCGTTAATCGCAATGACTTCAAAATTAGGGTAATCCAATTTTAAAGCGTGACTAATGGTTTCCTCTGCATTATCGCCTTCGTTAAAGCAAGGAATAAGTACAGCAACTTTCGGATAGCTTTCTAATGGAGCTGGTTGATCGTAAGGTGGAGCCTTACGTTCTTTCCAATAGAAAATGATCGCACCAATCATCCATAGATATGACATAAACAATGGATAATAAAAAACGAACTTTAGAGCCTGCGACCATATTGCAGCAAAGATTGTCATGTTTCAGCCTCGTCTACGGCACAAGACGAGATGACTTTTCAGCAAATGCTTTATGCATCACGTTCACGTCCGGATGATCTTTAATTGGGTCATCTGGGTAATATGCAACATGCATTGCACCTTGTTCATAGAGAGAGTGAATTGTCGCAGCCATTTCAGTTGAAGGTACCTTTTCGTTATTACGCCAGTTCGTTGCTTGTAGCTCAAAAACTGTTTTCTTAATGCCATTTGGATACTGTTTCACACGATCAACCATATCTTTATAGAATTGATCTTGGTTCTTCACTTGCTCCATATAAGGCATCGCCATAATAGCAGTAAAATCATAACGGTTTAATGACTCTTCAAGTGACTGAGAGTACCAATTTTCCGCATATGGTTTTAAAGCCACTTGTGCATATAAATTACGTGCTGTAAGCAGGAATGGCTCATACTGACGAACCTCACCAACAAGCTCCATCGCAAAATCATCTAAATATCTTGTTTTATATGCAGTCCACTTCTGCAAATCTTCGTCATTTCCACGAATTTTTGCCAAGTCTGTTGGTAAACCTTGTTTCGCATAAGCTTTTAAGGCATCTGGGCTTGCATCTTCATAATCAGACAGGGTCACATCGTCATGGAATAAAATTCCATTGAAAGACGATGACTTCGCTAAATCTTCATATATTTCACGGATAGTTTGACGCGCTTCAGGTGAAAAAGGACTTAAGCGAATGTATCCCATATTGAGATGCTCACTCGTTTTATCCTGCTGGGTTACAACCAAATCTTTTGATACAGGATCAGTTTTTGGTAGTTCCCATGCCAATAAAGGCATCCACGCATAAATACGGCTTACAGGCGTACGTGTTTGAATTTGCCATGCAACACGGTTGAATAGATCAGCACGCATAGGAATATGTCGATTTGGGAAGTATACCATATCGGCAGAACCATTCGCATCTGCATCAGAGAAAGCTTGTAAATAAACCGTGTTTACGCCCATCGCATTAATACGGTCGAGTAGATTACCTAAATTACGCTCTTGTTGTTTCGGATCTGGATCATAAATATAGTCGAGATCAACATGCATAATTTTTTGCGGGCGATTGTTATCCGTTAAGTTTAATTCACGGTTTTTAATCTCTTGAGCCAAATCATTGGTACTCATTCCGCCTTCTACCAAAATACGGCTCATATTCTGTAGTGATTGTTTAGCATGATCTGCCCCATCATCAAGTGTGATGGTAATTGGCATACCAAGCTTTTTAGCAATCTGGACCGTTTGCATATTATAGCGACCGTATGGCCAAACCATAATACGTGGCGAACGTATACCATGTTGTTTGAGCAACTGATTATTCTTTTTTAAATCATTATAGATTCGAGCCTGATACTGGCTGTCGTTTTCATATGTTTTAGTTTTATCATCATAAAAACGTGTGGTGGCCGCAGGTTCAGAGTTTCCTTGTGGATTACCATTAATACCACGGTGTAAGTGATAGCTATGGCTTGCAATTTCAACAAAACCGCTATCTTGCATCTCTTTAAGTTCAGGCCAGCTCAAGATTTTATCACGTGGAATTTCTTCACCAGAAAAATCTACCTTCTGATTTTCTTTTGGCTCTAACCATGAACCAACAACAGCAAGTACTACTGGTATTTTCTTAGCCTTAATCACTGGATAAGCATTTTGATAAAAAGTCTGATAACCATCATCTACAGTTAATAAAACTGGTTTGCTTGGCAGTGCAACTTTACCCTGATGAGCGCGAATTAACTGATCTACAGTAATAAAATGGAAACCGTTTTTTTGCAGCCAATCGATATGCTCACTAAATTGTTTCGTAGTCACCGCATATTGAGGAATTAAGGCATTCTTAGTATCGGTAATTTCATGATAGCCAATAACAGTAAGTTCTGAAGCATCTATTTTAGGAGGAGCAGCTAATGCCATACCTGACAAGCCTGCTAAAGCCAAGCCAAGCGTTAGATTCAACAAAGGAGATGCAAAGCGGGTAATCATGAAATAGCGTCTCAATAGCAATATAGATTATTTATGTGAAATTTAAACTTAAGAACTAAAACCGACGTCTATTTAGCCCTTAAGTTTAAACTGCCCAAAATGAACAGTTTTTCAGTTCACCTTTATAATCAAATAAACTGAAAATAATCTTAAATATTCAAAAAGCTAAAATATAAATAACTAATATATTCATATTTAAAGCTTATATAAAAAAATCAAACGGTAAAATTTTGATTTCATTCATCGCGAGTTTTTACGTCAAATAACTCAATTTCAAAAATCAAATTTGAGTTCGCCGGAATAACTTTGCCCATTTTGCGTTCCCCATAAGCTAAATGCGCAGGAACAATAAGTTTACGTTTTCCGCCAACTTTCATTCCCATGATGCCTTGGTCCCAACCTTTAATCACACGGCCAGTACCAATGACACATTCGAAATAATTTCCGCGGTCAATTGAAGAGTCGAATTTGGTACCGTCCTCTAACCAACCTGTATAGTGAGTGGTAATTAAGGCACCTTTAACCGCTTCCTTACCTTCGCCTACTTTTAAATCGATAATTTCTAATTCAGTGATCATAACATTTCCGTTTCATTTAAATTCACAGCCCAGACTCAATCTTTAGTCTAGCAACTAGTTTTGTAAATTTTGTTGCGCTTTCCAATTTTACTGTAATTGAGTCCACACTACATTTGCTTGGCCATTCTCGCCTAGTAAAGTCCACTCATTGTCCATAACGTTTAACTGTAACTGCATCGTACGTTCACAAAGCTGTTCTAACTCTACTGTACTTTCAGGTGCAATTTGCCAAACTTGGACATTACTTAATGTTTTAATTTTACTGTTTCTCTTCCACCAGTCTTCGACCTGTGAACCATACGCAACAATTGCTACAGCTTTACAACGTGCACTGGCTTTTTTCACTTTATCTTCAGAAGGTAAACCGACTTCAATCCAATTTTCTAACTGACCTGTTAAATCTTTTTGCCAAAGTGCAGGCTCATCAGTTTCAAAAAGGTCTTTAGTAAATTCAAGACTTTCACTTGCAAAACGTGCAAATGCCATAACACGAACCATTAACCGTTCTAAAGTTTCTGAAGGATGCAATGCGAGTGTCAATTGATAATCGCCATAGATATGGTCATCCATATTGGCAATATTCAAGTCTGCCTTATAAATTGTTGCTTTAAGCGCCATGGTTAATATGTCCAAAAATTTGGCGCTAAGAATACTCGATTTCAATTAAAAAATTATAGAAAAAACGCAGTAACACAAAACTTCTTTCACTCTAAATTTGCATCTTCTTCCAAAACATCCAAGCGCTTTCCAAGTTGGCGGGCTTTTTGCTTTAAAGGGTTTGTATTCCTCTCTTTTGATTTGATGACTTATGTGGCAAAAACTTAAACATAGTTTATTCCTACAAGTTCTGTGCGCTCTCTTCCTCGGTATCGCAGTAGGACTTGCTTTTCATGACTTCTCTCTAGCTTTAAAACCGCTTGGTGATGGTTTTATTTCACTGATTAAAATGTTGATTGCACCAATTGTATTTTGTGTCGTAGTACTGGGAATTTATGGTGCAAACGATATTAAAAAAATGGGCAAAGTCGGTGCAAAAACGATTCTCTATTTTGAAGTAGTCACAAGTATTGCTTTAATTTTGGGAATTATTGTTGCTTATGTCTTTAAACCGGGCGTCGGTATGAATATTGATATTAGCCATTTAGATGCTAAAGATTTAAGTACCTATACCGAACGTGCTCACGACATGCATACAGGTTCAGATTTTCTTCTTAATATTATTCCAAAAACATTTACTAGCGCTTTTGCCAACGGCGATATTTTACAAGTTTTACTCATCGCGATTTTATTTGGCGTATCTCTACTTTTAATTCCTAAACATTTAGCAGAGCTAGTACGTCAGGCACTTGAAGCTTTCTCTGAAGTCTTCTTTAAAATTATGGGGCTAATCATTCGCTTAGCTCCAATTGGGGTATTCGGTTCAGTTGCCTATACCACTGCAAAATTTGGATCAGACTCACTCCTACAACTCGGTTATTTAGTTTTACTCTTTTATGCAACCTGCATTTTATTTGTTGTCATTGTTCTAGGTTTAATTCTAAAGCTTGCTGGCCTCAACATTTTCAAGTTTGTAGGCTATTTTAAAGATGAACTTGCCATTGTTTTAGGTACTGCCTCTTCCGACTCAGTTCTTCCTCAAGTCATGAAAAAGCTTAAGAACCTAGGCATAAAAGACTCAACAGTCGGTCTAGTCATTCCAACTGGTTATTCTTTTAACTTAGATGGCTTTTCCATTTATTTAACATTAGGAGTGATTTTTATTGCGCAGGCCTGCAATATCGATCTCTCCATGCATGACTTGTTAGCTATTTTACTGGTTTCACTGATTACCTCTAAAGGTGCGCATGGTATTCCGGGGTCAGCTTTAGTTATTCTTGCGGCTACACTTTCAGTTATTCCAAGCTTACCTGCAATTGGCCTAGTACTTTTACTGTCTGTAGATTGGTTTATTGGGATTATTCGTGCCTGTACCAACTTAATTGGTAACTGTGTTGCGACCGTAGTCATTGCCCATTGGGAAAAAGATATTGATCATACCCAAGCCAAAGCTGTACTCGACATTAAAAAATAGATGAAGATTTTTGAGAACATTGAGCTATCTTTTCAATGTTCTCTATTCATCAATTCTGCAAGTTAATAACTCAGTTTCAAATGCCAGCCAGTCATGCTCATGTTGGCTAATGATTTCAATACGGTTATCAATGCCCTCTTCACCAGACTTATAATTAAACTGTTCAGGATTAAAGTTAAAAGTCTTCCACCCCTGATCTGTATGAAAAATCCCCTTAATACGCAGCCAGTCTTGCTGTGCGCAGAGCAAATCGAGCAAAGCATAAAATTCGAATTTCCAACGTTTAGGTAATTTCCAGCCTGCAACAGTATATCCCTGCGCTGACTCAACATAGTGATAAGGCAATTGGCGAATTTCTTTTGCTACTTCAGCTTCACTCATCTGCTTTTGAAGCTTAAGTAAAGGTTGTATAGAACGTGCGGTTAAACGAGCAGCGACATCAATTTGTGCTAGTTCGAGTTGACCATGCTCTGTCGTTAACCATTGTTGTTGATAAGGTTGATACTCTTGTTTCAATTGGTCTAATGCTTGTTCATCTTCAAAACACATCGTATCAGCATGAGAAACCACAACAATTTGCGCGGCTTTTAACTGATCTTCATAAAGATTTTGCTTAACCCAATTGTTGTCATGCAAACGACTACCATCGACAACCGTGACTAATGCACGCATAGCCAGACTGTTTTGCCAATGAGGTTCTGTTAACTGATCAAACAGTTGTGAAGGATGTCCAAGCCCTGTAGGTTCAATAAAGAGTCGGTCTGGTTTTTGTTCACTTAGCAAACGAGCCAAAGCAATATGCATGGGGAGTTGACTACTACAACATAAACACCCACCTAATAATTCTTTTACGGCATAGCCTTGTTCTTGCGGTAAAAGTTGTTGGTCGACTCCAATTTGTCCAAACTCATTCATTAAGACCGCCCACACTTCATTTTTGGGTTTCTGACTTAATAAATGCTGTAATAATGTGGTTTTCCCTGCCCCTAAAAATCCTGAAATAATATGGGTAGGAATAGTTTTTTGGGGAATCAGTTTCACAAGCAACTCAAATCAACAAGGTTCAAAAAAACTAGGAAAGGTATATCACTGTTTAAGTGGCATGAAAATGATTTTTCTTTTTGATGTCATCTTTTTAAAAAGTGGGTAAAAATATTAAATATGAGAATAAAGTCTCATTACTTATCTAAATTTACTTTAAATAATTTATTATCAAACGGAATATTCTATTTTAAGGAATTCATAATTCATACCAGAGTGTTTTGTTTACGTAACCAACCTGACTTTTTTTTATTCAACATGAAATATTTTTTCACATTTTAAACGTTCAACCAGCGCGGTAATTTTACAGTAGACGCACATAAACGGCCCGTATATTTCATATTGTTAAGATAGCCGTAATAGATTGTTAAGTTAATTGATGCAATCCAAAGCTCGGCTTAGCATGTGTCCTAGCTTAATCATTCAGCCATACTGATTTCATGTTGGTAAGAACGATTAGGTTTAATTTATTGTTTAATGAATTTTAAGGATGCCATAAAATGAAATTAGCTAAAACTTTACTTGCTACTACTCTAGCTTTAACTGCTGCTTCAACTTTCGCTGCTTCTAAACATGACAAGGTTCATGCTCCAGAAGATAAAGTTGTAGTTTCAACTCAAGAACAAGCCAATACTGCAAATGCTGCATCTGACGCTGTAGGTTCAGCTTCTGAAGCCGCTCCTGCTGCTCAATAATTATTATCTCTGTACTCTCCTCCAAGCTCAGAGATAATTTTGCTGAAATGAAACAGGACGTTAAATTTCAGTGATGAAAAAAAAGATCGAACCATGCTGCGGTTCGATCTTTTTTTAATTCGATCTGATTAAGACGTTTTCTTATACATGCTACAAGAAGGATTATGATTTTCTTGTAGGCGCAACACCTTACGATGCTCTGCCGCTTCAAATCGACAGCGTTTCCACTCGGTATCTAGCTTCAATTGAGGAACTTCGCGTGGTTTACCATGCTCATCAACCGAAACCATTGTGAAATAACAGCTATTGGTATGGCGAACGGTGCGCTTTTGAATATTTTGTGCTTCAACACGAATACCAACTTCCATTGAAGTACGGCCTACATGGTTCACACTTGCCAAGAAGGTAACTAACTCACCTACATAAATCGGTTCTTTAAAATTCACTTTATCTACAGACAAAGTCACCACATAGCTGCCCGAATAACGGCTTGCACAAGCATAGGCGACTTGGTCTAACAGCTTAAGAATTGTTCCACCATGAACATTACCTGAAAAATTTGCCATATCAGGGGTCATTAAAACTGACATGGTTAATTCTGACTGATCATCAGTTACGGTTGTCATTTCATCTAATGTAGGCATGACTCAACTCTGTCTCAAACAAGCTCAGAAACATTATGGTTGATAATTCACAAAAAAAACATGCTTAAATCCACAACATAGCATCGTATTTTTTAATATTGTTTATTCTTTTTTTGAACGAAGCTTTTTTAATCTATTATTTTTAATTATTTTTTAGTTTTTCTTAAATAAAAATTGATTAAGAAATTAAAAATAATAAAAAAGTGCTATGCCATTTTTCGATATTAAATGGCATAGCACGATGCTGACTGATACTTGCTAAACTTTATTAATCACACCTGTCACACCATTGATAATCATATCAATAGCGATCGTACCGATTAATAACGCTGATAAACGCCCGACAATATCAAAATAGCGGTCAATATGTTTGGCATGTTTATAGCGTAAATGATCATGTGAAAATTTCATCAAAATCAAAATACTACAGGTTAAAAATAACGTAAATGCAATCACTAGGGCTGCTTCACCAATTGACATTTCTATGCCTGTGACTACAGCAGCACTAATAGTACCTGGCCCAATCATAAATGGCATAGCGATGGTTCCAGCTAAATGCTCAGGAGCACCGCGCATTTCACCAATGGTATCAGCACCCTGAAACACATAACGATAGCCAATCACCAAAAAGATCAGGCCACCAAAAATCTGAAAGGCTTCAAAACGTACATTCAGATATTTACTAAAAATTGTTTCACCGCCCCATGCAAACAGCATGAATACAATAAAAGCAATCAAACTTCCCTGAATCAGTGCTTTATTAAACACCTTAGCTTCTGAATGGCGGATTAGGCCAATCATATAAATGCTCATTAAAAATGGATTGAGCAATGAGAAAAATAAAGCAAAAGAATGTAGATAAGGAGAAGCCATGCATTTTCCTCTTAAGCTTGCGGATCTGGGAACAATGGACGGTTCCCTGGGCTAATACGATTAATATGTAAGAAAGTCATATGTCTTTCATATTTATCTAAAATGTCATTAATGACCTGTTCTTTACTGTAACCAACAAGGTCGTTGTCTTGAGAACCTTCATAAAGATAGGTTTCGAGACGGTAATAGAACTGTTTGCCTCGTTTTACACGCTGACTAAAGTTAGGCGCGCTATAACGGACAGGCCAAATCTGATAAACAAAGTTTTGCTCTTCTTCCAAATGAATAGTGATATCGAGGTGATATAACGCCTCTTCATCTTCAAGTGGTGTCTGCTGTACATCTACATTCACGCCTTGCTTAATAAGCTCATCGGCAACAGCTTGAACAGCAGGCTGACAAACTGTGTCGAGCATACGTCTGGTTTCAGTTGTTCCCGGATGGTGCATCACTCGGGTCAACCGCTTTTTCCAGTTAAGGATGTCGACGTTACCTACCACGGGTGCTGCATTCATACTTCGACTAGCATGCCTGTAGTCCTCAAGTCTGAGTGACTTATAAAGCCCTGCCATCACAAGGAACATTACGAAACTAAACGGTAGTCCCATAATAATGGTGGCATTTTGCAAAGCGGTAATCCCATTGGTCATCAACATTGCAAGCGTTAATAAGCCAATGGCAATTGCCCAGAACACGCTTAACCAACGTGGTGCATCATTATCAATATGGGTGAGCTTGGTCGTGAAATTACCTAAAACCAATGCACCCGAATCGGCAGAAGTCACATAGAATAAAAGACCAGTCACCGTCGCGATTGAAGCAATAAAAGTAAAACCCGGATACTGCGCTAACAGGTCATAGAAACCATGTGCAGGATTTGATAGTACCGTTGCAGCCAAAGTCTGGTTGCCTTCAAAAATCACGCTGTGTAAGGCGCTATTACCAAAAATGGATAACCACGTTAAGGTAAATAACAAAGGAATAATTAAAGTCCCGCACACGAACTCACGAATAGTACGCCCTCTTGAGATACGTGCCAAAAAGAGTCCTACAAATGGAGACCAAGCAATCCACCATGCCCAGAAGAACAAGGTCCAACTGCTCATCCAATCTTTAGGTTGCTCAAAAGCAAAACTTTGAAGTGCTAAGGTCGGGAATCGAGTTAAATAGTCGCCAATATTTTGTACCAAAGCATTGAGTAAAAACTCGGTATTACCTAAGAACAAAATAAACAGCAAAAGACCAATTGATACATAAATATTGATTTCAGACAAAATCCGAAGGCCTTTATTCACCCCAGATGTCACTGAAATAATACTAATACCGACTGCAATGGCAATCAGCGCAAACTGCATCCAGATATTCTCTGGCAGTCCTAATAAAACATGTAAACCATAGTTCAGCTGTACCACGCCAATCCCGCAGGTGGTCGCAATACCAAAAATTGTCCCGATGACTGCGGCAGTATCCACACTATGGCCAATTGCCCCATTAATTCTGTTCCCGAAAATTGGGTAAAGCGCAGAACGAATGGTCAGCGGTAAGTTATAGCGATAACTGAAATAGCCAAGTGCCATACCAATCAAGGCATACATACACCATCCGGTCAAACCATAGTGAAATAGCGTCCACACCATACTTTGGCGTGCAGCTTCATAGGTCTGGCCTACGCCAACAGGCGGCTGCATATAATGAGATAATGGCTCGGCCACCGAGAAGAACATTAAATCGATACCAATACCTGCCGAAAACAGCATGGCAGACCAACTCAGTAGACTAAACTCAGGCTTTGAGTGTTTAGGGCCAAGTTTAATTTCACCATATCTGGAACAGGCAATGAAAATAACAAACACCATATACAGTGTTGCAGCCAGTAAGTAATACCAGCCGAAAGTTGACGTTACCCACGCAAGTACGGTGTTAATTGTTCGATTTGCAAAATCGTTAAACAAAAAAGTAACGAGAGAAAAGATTAAAATAATTAGAGCTGAAATATAAAAAACCACACGATTAAGCGGGTCTTTTTTAGATTTAGATAATGTTAAATCATCAACTGCTCTTGGATTATCTGTTGCCATACAATCCTCAAGGAATAGAAGAAAATAAAATATTCAATTTAGTCTTTTCACTATTTAACCATAATGAAAAGACTGCTTTGAACGCAAAAAAATATAAATAAATGTGATGAACCAAGATTATGAAACCTCGGTTACTTTGTTCTGGTCACAATTCGATGGAGTAGAAATGTCTTTTGAAATAGCTAACTGCTTTTTCGCAACATTCGGGTCAAACTCATCTTGCTTTAAGGCTTTGGCTAAACCAAACATATAAAGCAAAATAATTACAGAAAATGGTAAACCACATAACACCACTGCACTTTGCATGGAGTTGAAACTACCGGCTAAGAGTAAACCGATACTGACAATGGTGATGACCACAGACCAAAAGATGCGTAACCAGATCGGTGAATCACTATCACTGGTGCCCCCTTTCGAGGACAAATTGGCGATCATTAGTGTACCAGAGCCAACAGGGGTCAAAAATAAAACGAAACAAATTACAACAACAATCCCCGCAATGTACGGATTAAACGGGAGATATTCGAGTAATTTAAATAATGACAATGCTGGATCACTTAAAACCATATCTCCTAAAACTTTATGTTTTTGATTGAGAATTAAGTAAATCGCAGTGTTTCCAAAAACTGAAATCCAAGCCAGTGTAAAGCCGAGTGGAATCAGACATACACCCAACACCACTTCACGAATGGTTCGACCTTTGGAAATTCGGGCAATAAACATTCCTACAAAAGGTGCCCAAGCAATCCACCATGCCCAATAAAACACAGTCCATGAACCCAACCAACCACTGGCTTTTTGATTGTATAAATACATATCAAAACTTTTACCCATAAAATTGTTGAGATAATCACCGACATTTTGCACAAGGCCATTTAACAAATGGTTAGTTGGCCCTGTTAAAAATACAAATAAAAGTAAAGCATAGAGCAAACGCAAATTAATACGCGATAACCATGCCAAGCCTTTTTCAATGCCGACCACTGTTGTAATGGTCGCAACACTCATCATGACGAGAACAGCTGTAATTAAGGTTGCAGAGCTATGCGGTATTTCAGGAATTAAATAACAAATGCCTGAAACTAATACTAAAGCTCCTATACCTAAATTAGTCACGAGCGAAATGACGGTTGCTAAAATACCAAAGCCATCGACAAAATCACCCACTAAGCCATGAACTCGTTCTCCGAAAATTGGATAGAGCGCCGAGCGTAGCGCGAGTGGTAAATTTTGTCTAAAAGCAAAGTAACCTAATGTCACGCCGAGCAACGCATAAAGCACCCAACCATGAATACCCCAGTGCAAAAAGCTATAGGTCATGGCATTTCGAGCAGCTTGAATAGTACCTGCCTCACCTTCTGGTGGTCTTAGAAAATGGTCAACAGGTTCAGCAACGCCATAATAAAGTAGTGCGATACCAATACCTGCCGAAAACAGCATTGAGGTCCAAGCCAAATAGCCAAACTCAGGTTTGTCGTGGTCTTTTCCTAAAGGAATCTGCCCTACTTTTGAAAAGGCAAGCCACGCCACAAAGCCTAAACACAGCACAATCACCAACATGTAATACCACCCGAAAAAGTGGTTTACTTGCTCTTGTACATAGGTCAGCCAAAACTGACTTTTTTGCGGAAACAGTACAAATAACAGGCCAAAAATACCGATACTGACTGCCGAACTCAAAAATACAAAACGATTTAACCGAATATGGTCTGAAGAATATTTATCACTTTTCAACACCATCTTATTGCTCCTTGCAATCGGTGTATTTTTCTAAAATAACGTGATAAGTACTGGACTTATGCGCATCATCATATCCCTAAGAACTTTCGATTCTATCTCTTCTTCTCCGAAGTCAGATTCAAAAATTCATTGATTTTTACACATCATACTTGTTATTGATTGAACGTTCAATCAATAACAAGTATGATAAAAAAAGTGCTATGATGCTCTGCAAGTTAACATGCTGAATTTAAAGCACCCATAAAAGTGCTGATGTGGAAAATCATGACAAAACGCAGAGTAAAACCAGAGCATGTGCGCCGTGAAGAGATTATGAACGCTGCACTCGACGTAATTTATGAAGTGGGGTTATCCAATACCACCATTGCACAAATTGCAAAAAAAGCCGAGCTGTCGACCGGCATTGTTAGCCACTATTTTGGCGACAAACAAGGGTTAATAAATACTTGTATGCAAGAAATGCTAAATGTTTTGCGTCGGAAAACCGAACAATACAGAGCAGAAGCAGATTCGCATCCGGAAAGCCAAATTAAGGCAATTATTGACTCTAACTTTGACATTAGTCAGGTAAATGAAAAAGCAATGCGGGTCTGGTTAGACTTTTGGTCTGCAAGTATGCATGTACCAGACCTGAGCCGTTTGCAAAAGATTAATGATCAACGCCTGTACTCCAACTTGAAGTTTTATTTCCTCAAGTTAATAGATGAACAACAGGCCAGTGTTGCCGCAAGAGGGTTGGCAGCATTGATTGATGGATTATGGCTACGCGGCAGTTTAAGCCGTCATAACGAATTTGACAGCGAACTGGCCCGTTCTATTGCTTACGATTATGTAAAAACGCAATTGCAATTTGCGAACAAGCCTTTGCAGGAGAGACAAAATGAGTGATGTACAAGCTTATCAACTGTATATCCATGGACGCTACGTTGAAGCAACCAGTGGTAAAACATTTAATAGTATTAACCCTGCCAACGGCGAGACAATCGCGACTCTTCAACAGGCATCTGAACAAGACATTGAAGCTGCTGTAAAAAGTGCCCAACAAGGACAAAAAATCTGGGCTGCCATGACTGCCATGGAGCGTTCACGTATTTTACGTCGTGCTGTCGACATTCTCCGTGAACGTAATGATGAGCTTGCCCGTCTTGAAACACTCGACACAGGTAAAGCCTATAGCGAAACATCTACCGTCGATATTGTGACTGGTGCCGATGTACTCGAATATTACGCAGGACTTGCAACAGCCATTCAGGGTGAACAAGTTCCGCTTCGCGAATCAAGTTTCTTTTATACACGCCGTGAACCTTTAGGCGTGGTTGCCGGTATTGGTGCCTGGAACTATCCAATTCAAATCGCTTTATGGAAATCTGCCCCTGCTCTTGCTGCGGGTAATGCCATGATTTTCAAGCCAAGTGAAACAACCCCACTTACTGCATTTAAACTTGCAGAAATCTATACAGAAGCTGGCTTACCAGACGGTGTATTTAACGTGGTGCAAGGTGCAGGTCGTGAAATTGGTCAATGGCTCACTGAACATCCTGTGATTGAAAAAATCTCATTCACGGGTGGTGTGGAAACCGGCAAAAAAGTCATGGCAAGCGCTGCTGGCTCTACACTGAAAGAAGTGACCATGGAGCTTGGTGGGAAGTCACCACTCATTATTTGTGAAGATGCCGATCTGAACCGTGCCGCAGATATCGCGGTTATGGCGAACTTCTTTAGCTCAGGTCAAGTATGTACCAACGGTACGCGCGTATTTGTTCCAAAATCACGTTTAGCCGACTTTGAAAAAGCGGTTGTAGAGCGTGTAAAACGTATTCGCATAGGTGACCCAATGGCTGAAGACACGAACTTTGGTCCGCTCACTAGCTTCCCTCATATGGAAAAAGTGTTGTCTTTCATTGAGTCAGGCAAACAACAAGGCGCTAAGGTGTTAATTGGTGGCGGCCGTGCGACCGAAGGCGAGCTTGCCAAAGGCGCTTATGTACTACCGACAGTATTTAGTGACTGCACCGACCAGATGGCCATTGTTCTAGAAGAAATTTTTGGACCTGTCATGAGCATTTTAAGCTATGAAACCGAAGAAGAAGTCATCCGCCGTGCTAACGACACGACCTTTGGTTTAGCTGCTGGCGTTGTTACGCAAGATATTAGCCGCGCTCATCGCATTATTCACCAAATTGAAGCCGGTATTTGCTGGATTAACACGTGGGGCGAATCGCCTGCCGAGATGCCAGTGGGTGGCTACAAACAATCTGGCGTGGGCCGAGAAAATGGCTTGACTACACTTGGGCACTATACCCGTATCAAATCTATTCAAGTTGAACTTGGCGATTATCAAAGTATTTTTTAATGCCTCAATCGCACTAAAACCTTCAACCTAAATCACATATGCCGAGCAGTCTTTATAGATTGCTCAGGCAAACTGTTAGTAAAAAGGATAGTTATGAATATTAAAGAATATGATTACATTATTATTGGCGCAGGATCTGCCGGAAATGTACTTGCTGCGCGTCTGACTGAAGACAAAGATACCACCGTTTTACTCTTAGAAGCGGGCGGACCAGATTATCGCTTAGATTTCCGTACACAAATGCCGGCAGCTTTGGCCTACCCTCTTCAAGGTCGTCGCTATAACTGGGCTTATTTAACCGACCCTGAACCACACATGAATAACCGCCGTATGGAATGTGGTCGTGGTAAAGGTTTAGGTGGCTCATCTTTAATTAACGGCATGTGCTATATCCGCGGTAACGCAATGGATTTAGAACAATGGGCAACTCATAAAGGTCTTGAAAACTGGACTTATGCCGATTGTTTGCCTTACTACAAAAAAGCCGAAACCCGTGACATTGGTGAAAATGACTATCATGGCGGCAATGGCCCTGTATCCGTTGCTACACCTAAAAATGGCAACAATGTGCTGTTCCATGCCATGGTTGAAGCAGGTGTACAAGCAGGTTACCCACGTACTGATGACTTAAATGGTTACCAGCAAGAAGGCTTTGGTCCAATGGACCGCACGGTTACCCCAAAAGGCCGTCGCTCAAGTACTGCACGTGGTTATTTAGATATGGCAAAAGGTCGTCCAAACCTGACTATTTTGACCCACGCCACAACCAATAAAATCTTGTTTAATCAAAAACAAGCGATTGGTGTTGAATACATTATTGGTGCTGATCAAAACAACTTGCAACGTGCCTTGGTTAAACGCGAAGTCTTACTATGTGCAGGTGCAATTGCATCACCACAAATTTTACAGCGCTCAGGCGTAGGTCAAAGTACCTTCTTAAAATCAATGGACATTGATGTGGTTCATGATTTGCCGGGTGTAGGTGAAAACCTGCAAGACCATTTGGAAATGTACTTACAGTATAAATGTAAGCAACCTGTTTCTTTATACCCTGCTTTAAAATGGTATAACCAACCTGCCATTGGTGCCGAGTGGTTATTTAACGGTACAGGTATTGGCGCAAGTAACCAGTTTGAAGCGGGTGGATTTATCCGTAGTTCCGATGAGTTCAAGTGGCCAAACATTCAGTACCATTTCTTGCCAGTTGCGATTAACTACAACGGTAGTAATGCCGTAAAAGAACATGGTTTCCAAGCACACGTAGGCTCAATGCGTTCGCCTTCACGTGGTCGTATCAAACTTAAATCGAAAGATCCGTTTGAACATCCAAGTATTTTGTTTAACTACATGTCGACTGAACAAGACTGGCGTGAGTTCCGCGATGCAATTCGTATTACACGTGAAATCATGCAGCAACCTGCGCTTGATCCATATCGTGGTGAAGAAATTAGTCCGGGTAAACATTTGCAAAGTGATGCAGAGCTTGACGACTTTGTTCGTAACCATGCAGAAACGGCTTACCACCCGTCTTGTAGCTGTAAGATGGGCGAAGACGAGATGGCTGTTGTAGATGGTCAAGGCCGCGTACACGGTATGAATGGTTTACGTGTAGTTGATGCCTCAATTATGCCGCTCATTATTACTGGTAACTTAAACGCCACCACCATTATGATTGCCGAGAAAATTGCAGACCAAATTCGTGGACGTGAAGCATTACCACGTTCAACTGCACCGTTCTATGTCGCGTCATAAAACCGTTAAGGGCATATTTCTTATACAGAAATATGCCCTTAATTTAATAGGTACTGCATAAACATTAATAAGAACTATGTATGACAAAAAATAAGCGGCTATAAGCTAAACATTTACACAAATATGGCATGAAATAAAAATTAATCTATTTTTATATGCAAATTACCATCAAATGATTTAATTTTAACCACAATTATCTAAATTAATAATTTTCAAATGCTTATATAAAAATATCAGCAAAAAATAATCTTATAAAAGCTTAATTTGATTAAATATAAATCATATTTATGATTTTGATAGAACCCATTTATTATAAAAATTGTCTTGTCAATGCAAAATTAGTCTAAAATATAGAGTGTTTGCGATAATCCCAAGTAATTTTTCTTTTTTTAAAGTTCTCTGTTTTGGAGAATTTTACTTTCGCATTTATATCCGTTTTGTCTGGATACGCTGTCTAGGTTTCCTCACACCTTAAGTGACTCAAATAACTTATTTTAAGGTTCCCCTTGCATGAAAAAGTTTTTGAAATACCTTCTGGTATTAATCATTATTATTTTAATTGCAGGTATTGTTTTCTTGTTTAGACCGATTGCGTCAAAACAAGTGCAAACTGCAAAAGATGAGCCAGTTGTTGATGCCGTTCTTGTTGGCGGCGGCATCATGAGTGCCACTCTCGGTACTTACTTCACTGAGCTTGAACCAAATTGGCAAATTCGTATGTATGAGCGTCTTGATCAAGTTGCTCAAGAAAGTTCAAACGGCTTTAACAATGCCGGAACAGGCCACTCTGGCTTTATGGAAATGAACTATACCGAAGAGAAAAACGGTAAGATGGAAATTGCCAAAGCTGAAAAAGTTGCTTCTCAGTTTGAAGTAGCAAAACAGTTCTGGTCATATCAGGTAAAACAAGGCGTTTTAGCTGAACCAAAATCATTCATTAACCCTGTTCCGCACATTGCTTTCGTTTGGGGCGATAACGTTCAGTTCTTAGAAAAACGTTATGCTGCCATGATTCAAAGCCCGTTGTTCAAAGGTATGAAATTTACTGAAGATCCAGCTGTAATTAAGCAATGGGCACCTTTAGTGATGAACGATCGTGACCCAACTCAAAAAGTTGCAGCGACGCGTATGGAAGTTGGTTCAGACGTTAACTACGGTTCAATCACGAATCAGTTAGTAAAACACTTAAGCCAAAACCCAAATTTCAAATTACAGACTTCAACTGAAGTTTCTGGCATCAGCCAAAATGATGACAAAACTTGGACTGTAACTTTCAAAGATTTGAAAACTGGTAAAACAGATCACGTTAAAACACGTTTTGTATTTATCGGTGCAGGTGGTGCAGCGGTTAAATTATTGCAACTTACTGGTTTACCAGAAGCGAAACAATATGCTGGCTTCCCTGTAGGCGGTGAGTTCTTAATTACTGATAACCCAGCAATTACTGCTCAACATACCGCAAAAGTATATGGTCGTGCTGAACTTGGTGCGCCTCCAATGTCTGTACCACATATTGATACACGTTATATCGACGGTAAAAAATATGTATTGTTTGGACCATTTGCAACGTATTCAAACAAGTTCCTGAAAAATGGTTCACAGCTTGATTTGCTTGCATCAACCAACAAAAACAACATTTTACCAATGACGACTGTTGGATTGGAAAACCTTGATCTTGTTAAATACTTGGTGAGCCAAGTGATGATGTCAGACCAAGATCGTCTAAATGAACTTCGTAAATACTACCCAGATGCGAAAGCTGAAGACTGGCGTTTAAGCCAAGGTGGTCAACGTGTTCAGATCATCAAGAAAGAACCGGGTAAACCTGCAACACTTCAATTCGGTACAGAAATCTTTGCTTCTAAAGATGGCGCTGTAACTGCGTTGTTAGGTGCGTCTCCGGGTGCTTCGACTTCTCCATACATCATGCTTAACTTGCTTGAAAAAGCTTTCCCTCAGCAAACTGAAGGTAAGTGGAACCAGAAGCTTCATGAAATCGTGGTTTCTTATAAACAAGACTTGAGCAAAGACCCTGTGTTACTCGACAAAGTTCGTCAGTACACAAGTTCTACGCTTGGCTTGAACTATACATCTCCATTCAAAGCTGCAAACGATGAATCTGCTGCTGCCCCTGTTGCAAAAGCAAACTAAGTTTGACGATGTATAAGTAAAATATCAAAAGGATGAATTTCGATTCGTCCTTTTGTTTTTTAAGACCTTAGTTGAGATATAGATTCGCTATGACGCCTTTAAACGCATCACCTCGCCTCTTATCATTTTGTTTTAAGCTCGTACTTGTTTTGCTACTGGCTTATCTTTTGTTAAGCGGGTTTTATATATGGATGATTGGTGGTACAGCAATTTATGTCAGCTCAGCCGTATTATTTATTATCACTGCCTATGCATTTAAGCTCGGCAAGTACCAGAAAATCTGTTCAGTTTTAAATGTGCTGCTAATTGCAGCCGCGTTATATTTCAGTAGTACTCATTTATTTTTTTCACCTCTCCAGTTCTTTATATTTTTACCTGCACTATTTTTTGTTCTACTGGCTTTTTCCCGCCTAAATAAACTTCGTAATGTATTTAAGGTTTTAATAGTGATCAGTTTATTGGTGTGGTCAGGTATACATTTTTCACAGCTTAAACAACTTCAAGCCTATTATAAAACACAGCATACAGGTGAAAGCTGGCAACAATATGGCGCTTTGTAAGATCGTTTTCATTCTATGTTTCCAAACCAATACACGCTCATTTTCACGTGAAGTTCATCAGTAAAACTGAACAGCATTTACAGAATTCCTTTTAAGAAAAAATTTTCATAACCATCTCATTTTTTTTGAAATATATCGAGCATATTAGTGATTGAATAGAATTCACCTACGCGTTAGATTACCTGAATTATTTTTCTCCCTTTATGTTGTAATTCTATGAAAATTTTAGATGGCGGTTTAGGCCGTGAATTGGCCCGTCGTGGCGCTCCATTTCGTCAACCAGAGTGGTCTGCGCTTGCACTTATTGAAGCACCTGAAACAGTAAAAGAAGTTCACCTAGACTTTATTAATGCTGGTGCAGAAGTCATTACGACTAATAACTACGCTGTTGTGCCATTTCACATTGGGCAAGAACGCTTTGAAACTGACGGCGTGCGTTTAATTAAAGTTGCCATCGAACAAGCGAAAAATGCAGTTAAAGAAAGCGGCAAAAATGTCAAAATTGCAGGCTGCTTACCACCGTTATTTGGTTCTTACCGCGCCGACTTGTTCCAACCAGAACAGGCTAAAAACCTAGCTGAGCCTATCATTAACACATTGGCACCAGAAGTAGACTTTTGGCTCGCTGAAACTCAGTCTTGCTTAAAAGAAGTTGAAACAGTACACGCGTTATTACCACAAGATGGTAAGGACTATTGGGTGTCATTTACGCTGCAAGATGAAATTAAACAAGAGCAAGCGTTACTTCGTTCAGGCGAAAACATGCAACAAGTGGCTGATTTCATCAAACAATCCAATGCCAAAGCAGTGTTGTTTAACTGCTGCCAACCTGAAGTGATCTTGCAGGCGATTAATGAAATTAAAGGACTCATTCCAGAGTCTGTACAAATTGGCGCCTATGCCAACGCTTTCCCACCGCAAGATGACAGCGCTACAGCCAATGATGGCTTAGATGAAATTCGTAAAGACTTAGATGCTCCAGCTTATCTTGGTTTTGCTAAACAGTGGCAACAAGCAGGTGCAAGTCTGGTTGGCGGTTGCTGTGGTATTGGACCAGAACACATTGCTGAACTTTCTCAATTTTTTAAAGAATAAATACCATGTCTGCTGCCAAAATCGGATTGTTGTCTCTTACAGCGCTGGTATTTAGCTCTATGGTGGGGTCTGGTGTATTTAGCCTTCCCCAAAATATGGCTCAAGTTGCCAACGGATCTGCCCTTCTTGTTGCATGGCTCATTACTGGGGTCGGCATTATTTTCTTAGCCCTGTCATTGTTGCATTTAACCCGTCAACGACCAGATCTAGACGGCGGTATTTATAACTATGCACGGGAAGGATTTGGAGATCTCATCGGTTTTTGCTCGGCGTGGGGTTATTGGTTATGTACCACCATTGGTATTGTCGGCTATGTGGTCATTGCCTTTTCAGGCGTTGGCATGTTTACCGACAGCAAAGACCATATTATTTTTGGTGAAGGTAACACGCTCTACTCTCTGATTGGCTCAAGCATTTTTGTATGGCTGGTGCATTGGTTAGTGAGCCGAGGCATTAAAGAAGCCGCTGTTGTAAATTTGCTGGCTACCATTGCCAAAATTATTCCAATGGTGGTTTTCATCTTCTTTACTTTCATTGCCTTTAAGTTTGATTTATTCAAACTCAACTTAAATGACTTCTCTTTAAAAGTTCCTCTTTGGCAGCAAGTCAAAGACCTGATGCTGATTACCCTTTGGGTATTTACGGGTATTGAAGGTGCTGTGGTTTTATCATCGCGTGCAAAGAACCGTAATGACATTGGTAAAGCGACCATTTTAGGTGTGTTACTGGCGTTAAGTTTTTACGTCATGGTGACAGTACTGGCTTATGGTGTGGCAAGTCGTGAAGCCCTTGCAGGCATGCATAACCCATCAATGGCGACCATTTTGCAGCAATTGATCGGCTTACCGGGTACCATCATTATTACCATCGGCCTGATTATTTCAGTTTCATCTTCTTATTTAAGCTGGACGTTATTTGCGACCGAAATTCCATTTTTAGCCGCAAAAAATGGTGCATTCCCTAAATTATTTTTAAAGAATAATCAGAACAATGTACCGATTTCATCACTTTGGCTCACTACTATTGTGGTACAAGGCTCCCTGATTGCCGTGTATTTTTTCAATAAAAACTACACTCAGCTTTTATTGATTTCATCGGTGATGATTTTGCTGCCTTATTTCCTGGTGTCGGCTTTTTATCTTAAAGAATCGATTCGCCATAAACGCACGCCGCATATTGCGATTGCAAGTGTCGCTTCAATCTATGCACTTTGGTTGCTCTATGCAGCAGGCTTAGACTTGCTGCTGTTGTCTGGCGTATTGTATTTGGTTGGCTTGGTTATTTTTTCAATCAGCTACTTTGAGCATAAAAAATCGCTCAAACAAAATCAGCTTAATTAATCATTTCAACCACTGTTGAGCCCGTCAGCAGTGGTTTTCTAAAAAAATTCTATTTTGAAAGCTGCGACTGCTTTAAATGTAACCTTAAAATACGACGTAATTCTAAAATTGCCTCAGGGCTAGTTTGAATTGAATGTCCACCTTTAATAATCAGCTCGGACTGCTCCCCACCTAAATGTGAACTTTGATACGGCACAATCCCATCACTCATTTTTGACTTATCTGTGGTGCCATTTATATTGCCCATAATCGAGTGATAGACCACGTTGGACGATGGCTGAATGGCTTGCGTAAGTTGCATAAAGCTAGAAGAGCGACTTAAATTACTCGCTCCATTTTCAATTAAACCTTTTTTGAGTTTTGTGTTTTTCTCATCTCGCATTTCAACCGCAATAAAAAAGTCAGCAGGCAAACGGATAACACGGCGGGCAATTTGAGTAAACCATCGATCAGCGTAGTCAGTACCATGATGCGGCGCCGAAACAAAAACTACCCGCTTAAAATAAGGCAAAGTCTTGAACTGAAAACGCTCTCGAATAACAGGATTTTCCTTTAACCGATTTAGCTGTGCTTCATTCATTTTTTGCATGGCTTGCTCTGAAACATCAGCATCGCTTACCAATAGGCGGCTAATCACTCCGCCCATACTATGCCCAACCAACACTGCATCATGTGCAGCATAGCTGTCTTTGGCAACATTTTGAAAAGCCTGATTCAGCAATGAATAAATCTGAAAACGACTTTCAAAAATCGGCATATTGGTTGAATAAAACACCTGCCAAACTTGGTAGTTTTGTCTTAATTCGGCATCTCCCATAATGTCATTGGTTAGGCTCACCCAAGCCTCTGGACTACTTGCTAAGCCATGAATAAACACAATGATTTTTTTATTCGGGTTAAAAGGCTCCAGCATATATAAATGCGGCATAATCAAATTGGTTTCTTTATTAATTAAAGACCAATAACCCGCTGCCCCTAAATTATATTTCGACAGCCACAGCCCATAAGGCGCCGAATAGTTTGCAGTAAGTGGATAATCCACACCTTCAACTTTTACACGGTCCTGCCGATAAGGGTCGAACATGGAAATTTCTAAATCTGCTCCAGCAATGACTTGATCGGCTGTGGCCTTTTGTTTTGGGTAGGCAATAGCAGTTACTGGAAAGAAGCGTGGTAAATGTATATTCGGATTGCTCTGGTGAGCGTAAAAAGCGTCGGGGTCTAAAATGAAACCATGATTTACATCATGCTCCTTACGCCCCACGATAAATTCGGCGCCTAAACCATCCTTACGGTTGACGGTATTAAACCCTGAAAAGTTCATGTTATAGCTAGAGCGAAAAGTATCGACTTCAATTTTTTGTACATCTGCGGCATGATCAAAGTTGACTTGGTACTCATGCCCATCTGCTTTTAGTAAAGGTGGAAAATGAAGCGTATTTAAATGATTAAAATACGTGGTCATAAGCTTTGACAAAGCCACGTTATAAAAAATACGCACCTGATTTTGGCGATGGTCAAACACTCGATCGAACGGTGACTCTTCAGAGTCAAACAAATAGACATAGCTATAACGCAAGCTTTTATCAAACAGTGTTAACTCTTGCTCGACACAGCTATTATTTTTAGTGCCAACATTACACTGACTGCTACGCCCAACATCTAAAGCTTTTGCCAAGTAAATTTCACTGAGCGCAGCATAACGCTCTTCTCGGCTACTATTTTCAGACAGCCCCTGAATTTTCTTTAAACAATCATCAAAATTTTGCAGACAAGACTTTTCATTTTCTTTGACCAAATACAGTAAGTTTTGGGTTTGATGACTTAAAGTATTGTCAGTCAAAATACTTTCATTTTTACTTTTTAAAGCGCTACTTAAGTTACTTTCTTTTAAATGAATGACCTGACAACCGCTGAGCAGTCCCATTATTGCAAGCACTAAATAATGGCCAGACTTTGTCATTGTGCATTCCTTTATCGAATGTATTTCCCCATTCGTCATTATGCCTGTAAAGCTGTGAACGAACAATTTCAGCTCAACTTCAATGGTGCGTTATTGAAAAAATAAAAGCCTGAATTTTTTAAATTCAGGCTCTTTCAACAGCTCTGTTTAAGCTTGTTTAAACTTCTGCTGTGAAGCCAAATAAGAAAAATAAAGGATAGGTAAAATAAACGGCGCTACACTCCAAAAGTCAAAATAGACATAAAGCACAGCCCCCATAAAAGCACCAATCACAAAGCCAATGACAATACTGGCACTTTTAAGCAGACTGGCTCGATTGGCCTCATTATTGTTTTTTAGCAAGTTGGCAATATCAATCCCAAGCTGGGTAGTGTTGCCTGTCATCATGGTACTTGGGCTAATATTTTTAATGAGGGTTTTACTTGAAGTATTACGAATAGCTAAAGCAATTAAACCGAGTCCACCTGTGATAGCAACGGTAATCGCATCGGCATTTTTAAATGGCTCAAAGTAAAGCCCAGCAACCATAAAGGCACATAGAAAAATAGCTTCAAACAAAAATAAATAAGACAGCGTTTTGTGTTTGGCCTGACTACGGTCAATTAACAGTTTGGTGATCACCACCGTCAAAATAAACAATGGAATAGCAGCAAGTTTAATCCAGACACCTGTGCCGCCCTTCACCAAGGCTGCTCCTGCAAGTACCAAGTTACCCGTGACATGCGCGATAAAAAAACCAAATAACGCAATAAAACCAATGGTATCAATTGCTCCACCCACCATAGTCAGTAAAACAGGATCTCGACATAGTGCCCATGTACTTTGTGTCTCTTGTTGAATTGAGGTCTCTGGCATAAACAGCATCCTGTTATTTTAAAGTCATTAAATTCACTACAAAGATGTTTTAAATATTTAAAAACAAATCAAAGCTAAAGCATTTATAAAAACAAAAAAGCATGTAAAAACATAGACTGTTTAATGTCGCAACACTGTCTTCAAAATAGCAACAATTATGATGCGTACCATGCAACAGTATCAGTCATAAAGTTACGGTTTGATTAAAGCAAATCAGCCAAATTCCTAATTTCTTCCATCACTGCCTTACACGCAGGCGTTAAATAGCCGTGCTTAGAAATAGACAAAGAAATATAGCGCTTGAGTGCTGGGTTAATAATTTTTGCGGCTTGAATTGAGGTGTATTGGCTGGCCTTTTTTAAAGCTTGCGGCCCCAGCATGGTATACATGCGAGATTCGGAAACCAAATGGGTTTGTAAACTAATCGAGTCGGCTTCAAAAACAATATTCAGCTCTACCCCATTTTCATAAGCCATGTGGTCTAAAAAATTGCGCCAGTTACTTGGCCTGCAAAACGTGACCAGTGGTAACTGACTTACTTCTTTAAAGTCGACTTCATTGGCCTGAGTTAACTCATCACCTTCGCAGCCGACTAAATAAGTATCGGCTTCGGTAAGGTAAACATCGCCTTGTTTAGGTGTCGGGTTAAAGCGATAAAGTATGGCTAAATCGACGCTGCCATCTTCAAGCCATTTTTCCAAATGCACCCCTTGCCCTTCACGCACCGACAGTTTAATTAAGGGATATTTTTGTTGAAGCACTTTATAGAGCGTCGATAACAACGGATGTGCAGTAGACGGCAAACTGGCAATGCGCACCGTACCAATCGGTGTATCGGTCGAGTGCAAAATTTCATTATTGAGTTGATCGGTTACGTTTAGCCATGAACGAATTTTAGGAAGTAAATGCTGACCTAAATCGGTGAGTTCGACGCCACGTCCAGTTCGGTTAAACAATCGACCACCACATTGCGCTTCAAGCTCGTTCATTTGCCGACTGATTTGCGGTTGGTTGGTGTTATGCAGCATCGCGACTTTGCTTAAGCTACCGAGTTCTACCGCGTCTAAAAATATTTTCCATAATTCATAATTCATAATTCATCGATTCTTCCTAAATCGTAAATAGGCAATATTTTGAGCTATACATTTTCAGTATAACTGAAATTCAAGAATTGGTAATTCCTACATAGCTCACCTATTTCTATACTCCAATCATGTTCTCTACAACACGATTTAAGTCAGATTAAGAACCAGAGAATATTTAATTACACTGTATAGGAAGTACGATTATGAGTTTAGATTTACGTGGATTAACCCCAGCACCTGTGACTCCTTTTACCCGTGACGGACAAGTAGACCATAATGCAATTCAACGTTTAGGTTCATGGTTAGGCAGTATTGATGGTGTGAAAGGCTTGGTTGTTCTTGGGCATGCAGGTGAAGGAACATTCTTGTCACAAAAAGAACAAATGCAGGTCATCGAAAGCTTTGTTAAATCGGTAGATGACAAAATTCCGATAATCGCAGGGATTACGCTCGAAGGTACTTCGGTTGCAGCAGAAGAAGCAAAACGTGCAGTCAGCGCAGGTGCTTCGGCAGGTTTGATTTATCCTTCACACGGCTGGTTGCGTTTTGGCTATCAAAAAGGCGCACCGCAAGACCGCTATAAAGCGATTTATGAAGAAAGTGGTTTGCCATCTATTTTATTCCAATATCCAGATGCAACGAAGGCCACTTACGACCTAGAAACTCTACTGGATATTTCTGCACAGCCAGGCGTGTTTGCCATGAAAAATGGTGTGCGTAACATGCGCCGCTGGGATGTCGAAATTCCGATTATTCGCCGTGAACGCCCAGACTTACAGGTGTTGACCTGCCACGATGAATATTTGCTTCACACCATGTTTGATGTAGACGGCGCTTTGGTTGGCTATGGCAACATTGCCCCTGAACTGTTAATTGAAATGATTAAAGCAGGTAAAGCTAAAGATTACGCCAAAGCTCGTGCGATTCACGACCAATTATTACCAGTGACTCGCAATGTCTATCACCGCGGTTCACACATGGAAGGCACTGTCGCGCTTAAACATGCATTGGTTGCTCGCGGAATTTTGGACCATGCCACTGTGCGTTCGCCTCTGCTTCCACTGGCAGATGGTGCTGAGCAAGAAATTCATGATGCGATGCGTCAAGCTGGAATTGGCAAGGTCGATTTAACCCAAGCCGTTGCTTAAATTCTATTCGGGCTAGCATGTACGCTAGCCTTTTTTTCCTGTACGCTGCCTGAGGCCAAATATCGGGCATGTCTCTTAAAAACAATAATAAAAAGCATGCAAACTGTGGTGAACAGGTAGTGCGAAATAGAACAAAAAAACTACGAGGAATGTAGTAATAAGGAGATAGAAGATGACAAATCTAGCGGATGTAGAACAAATTAGTCATCATCAAAAAAATGCGGAAATTATTGCACGACTTGAACGGCTACCCGTCACTGGTCGATTGCAATTTATGCGTATTACCATCGGTATCGCGACCTTTTTTGACGCGTATACTGTTCTAGCAATTGCCTTTGCTTTACCCCAACTCATTACCGAATGGCACCTGACGCCTGCCTATGTCGGTGCGATCATTGCCGCGGGCTATGTCGGGCAACTTGTTGGTGCGATCTTTTTTGGTTCTCTTGCCGAAAAAGTTGGTCGTTTAAAAGTGCTGTCTTTTACCATTTTACTGTTTGTAGCAATGGACATTTCTTGTCTGTTTGCTTGGAGCGGAATGTCGCTATTAATTTTCCGTTTCTTACAAGGTGTTGGAACAGGTGGCGAAGTGCCTGTTGCGAGTGCCTATATTAATGAGTTTATTGGTGCAGAAAAGCGCGGTAAGTTTTTCTTGCTCTATGAAGTTTTATTCCCACTCGGTCTTATGTTTGCAGGCATGGCGGCATTTTTCCTCATGCCAATTTACGGCTGGAAAGTCATGTTTATTGTGGGCCTAATTCCATCTTTACTGGTGATTCCTTTACGGTTTTTCTTGCCTGAGTCACCACGCTGGCTTGCTTCAAAAGGCCGTTTTAAAGAAGCGGATCAAGTCGTCAAAAGCTTTGAAGATGGTGCCATCAAAAGCGGTAAAACTTTGGCTGAACCTGTGGTTAAAGAAATTAATCCACAAGGCATGGCAAAAACCGACTGGCGTGAGCTGTTCCGTGGCATTTACCGTAAACGTACCTTTACCCTATGGGGCATGTGGTTTTGCGTGTATATGGTGAACAATGCCATGGTGACTTGGCTCCCATCTCTTTACAAACAACACTTTGGCCTGTCGCTGCAAACCAGTTTAGGTTATGGCTGGATTACTTCGGGTGTGGGTGTCATTGCCTCTATTATCTGTGCGTTAATGATTGATAAAGTCGGTCGCCGCCCTTGGTACAGTGCAGCGTTTTTCTTGGCAATCATTCCACTCATGAGCCTCTCGGTTTTAGGCGCAAAATCGGCGATGGAAGTTGTAATTTTCGCAACGATTAGCTATGCCATTTTGCAGACCATTTCATTCTCTTTATACCTCTACGCTGCCGAACTTTACCCTACTCGCCTACGTGCGATGGGTATTGGTTTTAGTACCGCTTGGTTACGTGCAGGCTCTGCAATTGGACCGATTATGGTCGGCCTCGTGGTTGGTGGCTATGGCATTCAATATGTGTTTAGTGTGCTGGCCGTTGTGGCGCTGATTGGTGGCCTAGTGACCTTCTTGTTCGCCATTGAAACCAAAGGCCAAGTGCTCGAAAAACTCTCTCCTTAATTCATCCATTTCATAAAAAGCTTGCCTAACCACAGCGTTAGGCAAAGGGCTTATTCATGCTTAAAAAAGGAATTTAAAATGAATAAATATTTGCTATGGGGCTGTATTGGTTTAGGCAGTGTGAGCAATGCTTATGCAGAGCTTCCTCAAGAATTTGGCAAGTTAGAATTAAAACTCAACACCCGTTACTGGAACGATGAAGGCACTGCCCACCCCACGCTTGCTAATCCTTCGCCTTCGTCGAGTGAATATGAACAAAGCGCTTTAGGGCTTGAGTTAAATTATCAGTCACCGTACATGTGGGACTGGCTAGGTGTAGATGGCTCACTCTATGCGGTCACCAAGTTGTTTGACTCTGGCAAGCCTAGCGCTCAGCTTTTAGAGGTCGAAAATAACGGCAAGCTCGATCAAAACTTTGCAACTTTAGGGCAGCTCTACATCAAAGCAAAACTCGGCGATAAAGGCGAAATTAAATTAGGCCGTCAGTTGCACGATTCGCTTTTACTCAAAAGCACCAATAACCGCGCGGTGCCCGATACCTTTTCGGGTGCGAGTGGTCAGTTTCAACTGAATGATCAGCTAAAGACTTACATGGCTTACTATGACCGCTGGAAACCGCGCAGCATGGACTCTTTTGAAAAACTGGTGACTGAGAATGACGAACGAATTGATTATGTCGGTTTGCTTGGTGCCAAGTATCAATACAAAAACTGGAGCGTGAATGCCGAATATTTAAATAGCAAAGATTATTTAAAAAAGTACGGGGCAATTGCTCAATATAAATTGCCCTTGCATGGCCTTGTGTGGACATTCAATACAGGCGCATTTTTCTCACGTGACGATGGCAAGCTGTTTAAATGTGGTGCCGAGTCCGAGCTGGACTGTGTCAAAGGTCAAGACATTAACAACCGTGGCAATGGTTATTTTGTCGATGTAAATGTAGCCAAGAATAACCTCGAAGGTGGCATTGCCGTTTCAAAGTTTGATGGTTTTTGGATTGAAGATAACTTTGCTGTGCACTCCGCCCGCAACTCGGTTTTAACGCAAGACCACGGCACCAACCCGTTTCCGACTTCTGCGACCATTGGCCCTGACTTTACCAATAACGATGAAACCGCTGTTGCCCTTCGCTTGAAATATAACTGGAAAGACTATGTGAAAGGTTTAAAAACCGAAGCGAAATATATTTATGGCTTTGGCGCGCACCAAAGTAACATCAGCAGTGATATTGAAGGTAAAGAGCGTTACTTTGACTTTATGGTGAGTTATACCTTGCCGTGGGTAAAAAACTTAGATGTGCGTTATTCATTTTTGCATTATGAGTCAAAGTTTGAAAATGCAAACCTAGGTGAAAAAATAAATGGTATGACCCGTAAAGATTGGGACCAGCACCGTGTATTTATTAATTACCGCTATACATTTTAAGAGTTGGCTAACGACTTAGATCATCAATACTCATCTAGATTGATTTATAAAATCCGAAAAATATCGGTTTTTTTTGAAAATTATGTTCTCAATGAAGCGTAAAAGTACCAATCATAACGTTTTAAACACCGTTATGTTGACACTTTTACGCTTTGGTTTGGTTATTTATCATCAAATCATTTAAGTATTTAAATTAGCTTCTAAATAACTTTTTAGAGCCATCGACATGTCTGGCTCTTGTAAAAATTGCTCTCTCAAGTCTTGGACAAGCTGCGGACTCAATTCATTTAAATCTTTGGCTTCACTATATTGCTCATACGCTTTTTGTAGCGCGATATTCTTTGAGCGATAAAGTAATTGGTGTGCTTCAACCTCATACATTTCCTCGCGTCCCGATTGTGGAGGAGCTAAGCCAAACAGTAAACGCCAGAACGGAAAAGAGACTTTATCTGGCCCTATTTTTTCAAATTTTGGATCGGTTACTTTTGCAACAATTTGATTAATATCCATACCGAGCATGGCATTTACATCTAAAGTACCCAAGCCTATTTGTTTTAAATTAAGATTTTTATTTGCGACACTATCAAACAAAGCAAAACGACAAGCTTCTACTTTTTGCCATCCTTCTAGTGCAGCAAGCGCAGCTTTATTTTTTTGGAGCCAAAGAGCGCAAGCGGCAGCAATTTGAGGCGTACTTGCCGATGTACCTCCCCCATCTAAAGCCCAACCCGTAGCACTTCCCAACTTCATCCAAGGGACATTTGGTGTTGAGGCGGCAACTGCTTTTTTCATGACCGCATCAGGCCCCCAAGAGCCTTGCATGACACCAGCATCATTAGTGATATATGGTTTGTTGTCATAGGTCACTCCTGTTGCCGTAATCACACGCCAAAAAGCAGAAGGATAAACCGTAAAATGTGTTGCGATATCTATGACTACAGCATTATAGCTGTCGCCCGATGCAGCGACTAAAACAATACCTTGGTCATATAATTGGTTTGTGACATCGGCCCAACTTGCTGTTGGCAGCCCCCCATGACTTAAAGTGACAACATTACATGGCGGGCAGTATTGACCGTTTGCAGTATTGTAAGTACCCAAAGCATGCTTTAGACCTTGAGCGAGATTAGAGCTATAGATATGTGCAACCGAACCACCTACGCCACCAATACGAATAGGCACAACAGATGCTTCTGGCGCACCACCAATATAACCACTATAAGTTAAAGATGGATTATTCTGAATATTCAAGGTTATTTTATTACCAGCCAATATTGCTAATGTCGCGGTTCCATGGCCTGCATTTAAATGCTTGCCCGGATCTACCGTATCGGCATTATTGTCATAATAGTTCCAGCCTTGTTCTGGTAATAGATTCAATGGTTTTGTTTGATGCTGATCTGAATAGCCTGTGTCAACATGGGCAATCCGTATTCCCTGCCCCAAATAACCTGCTGCCCAAGCTTTATCAAAGTTATCTCTTTTAATATACCAATCTAAGCTACTTAAATTAGACATGGTGGGTGGATAGTGAGTATTTAATGGTTCTACCGGATAATTCTCTGTCGATTTTCCATCTACAGGTAATGATTTTCTTTGAGTATCATCATTTTCTTTAGTACTTATGAAATGTTCTAAATCTGGCTCAATATAGACCTGATCTGACAAATCTCCCGCTAACTTAGCATCTTGATATTGTTGATATATTTGATGAGCTTTATCCCATGGATGAATTGCAATTCTTTGTGTAGGTGAATGCAATAGCCAAGTGCTTTTTTTCGTAAAATCTAATGCACCCTTAAGCATGGTATTGTTTGCTTCATCTGGAAACAGAGGTTCTGTAACCCCTGTTAAACCAGTCAAACCATCGGTAGGTTGCTTTAAATTTTCGGTGAGAATTGAATAACTAAACTGAACATTTTTGATTTCTTCGAAATGCTCATTAGGTACGCGAATTAATAGTTTTCCGTTACTAGAAATAGTCATAGCTATCTCCCCATATTTTAATTATTGTTAAGATTATATTTAGATAATTTTAATAATTTAATTTTAAAAACTATCTTCACTTAATCTTAAATTACAAAACAAAATATAACAATATATAATTTATTAAGTTTTTATAATAATTCAAACCATTTTAATCACTAAAATAAAAACAAATGAATTAAATCAATTATTATTTTTTAATAATTAAAATTTTTATAATATTTTATTTAAATTGAATTGACCGTTTAAAAACTTATGATTATTATTGTCTCGCTGGCCTACATTGCCAGTCGGTTTTAGCAGACCGTAGATCCACGGCGGGTTATAGTTCTTCTATAAGTCGTTAGACCCTTGCGTCCCTTTTCTTTGCGGTAGGACGAGAGGGGGACGCGCTTGCGCGTGCTGGTTCCATGGATCCCAGTCTGCTAACCCCTTTTCGTTCTACCACCCAAATCAATTGACGGTGATTTTTGGTGGTAGGACTCCATACATTTTAAGGAGTTGACCATGACCTTTTTTATATTAATTCCCTATCCTCTCTCGTAATTTTATTTATTTAAAATTTAGGCTTTCTCTCACCTAAAATATTTTAAATTTATAAATAATTTTATTTTAAAATTTTAATCATTTTATTTTCCTGTATTTCAGGCGGGTTAACTATTGCCTTTTTAAATGATTTTAATACTTTAAATATATGCAGCTTATTTTTTATTAATAACTTAGTGAAAATTATCACGAGAATAATATGAAACTTTATAAACCTATTTTGGCTTTAAGCCTTTTAATAGGCGATTACGGTGTTTCTGGTTGCGACATTCACACTCAGCAGGATTTTGAAGAAATTTGCCTGTCTGGTGGGCACACCCAAGCCAGTTGCGACTGTATTTACCAACGGCTTGAACAAGTGTATTCGCATAAGCTTATGCAACGTCTAGAACATGTCAGTTTGCAAAGTCCTGCTCTCCCACAGGACTTTGCTCCTACTTTTTTTAGTGTGATGCGGCGGTGCGATAAAGAAGACATGGGCTAAGCGTTTGGCTTAGCTCCCTTATCTCTGTGTCACAATGGTGGATGACTTTAAATCAGCGCAAAAATTAAAGTTCTGTTGTGGCATGGGGGCCTTGGGGGAAAGCTAACTGATTAATAATGACTGAGATATAGTTTTACTTATCAGTCTTATAAATACGCTCTACAGTAATATATTCATTAGGAATCACAATCTGCTTTTCAATATCTTTCACTTTGTAAGAGACTAAAGTGTTTTTGCCGATTCCTTGAAAAGGAACTTCCATTTCCCTAAAAAT
The DNA here is from genome assembly GCF_000292385.1 of Acinetobacter sp. GG2. Taxonomy (NCBI): domain Bacteria; kingdom Pseudomonadati; phylum Pseudomonadota; class Gammaproteobacteria; order Moraxellales; family Moraxellaceae; genus Acinetobacter; species Acinetobacter sp. GG2. Next base: position 2,565 of record NZ_ALOW01000023.1, on the reverse strand, counting down.
AAAAATTTGGTCTTGGCTTAGTTCTTTAGTGGTCAGTTTTGGTAATTCAATTAGATTAGCATAAGGTTTTTTGATGTATAAATTCGCTTTTTCTATTCTTACACCAGTTTTTTGCATTGTGTAATGTAAAAAAATTTTGCCAACATCTCCAATCAAGAACATGAAGATTAGTGGAGTAAGAATAAGAAATAGAGCTGATTGTATAGAGTTTTTAATCCATATTTCTAATTGCTTTAACTTTGTTTCTGCAAAATTTTTTAGATTTTCACTTGCTTTAGGATCATCAATAATGTCTCTTAAATTTTCAAACTTTAAACGATATTCTTTGACTCTCTTCTGATTAACGTAAAAAGCATAATAAAATAAAGAAATTAGACTTACTGTAATACCCATATAGGCATTAATTTTCCAATCTAATAAAAATAAAACACGAATAACATATAGAAGGTAAATAGATACTCCCAATGTGATAATACTAATCTTTGGAAAAGGAAGTTTCTGTCCAATTCTTACATGAGATGGCAAATACTTATCAACCACACTTAAGATGAACCAAGTTACTGGCATTAAAGAGATACCAAAGAAAAATAGCATCATGCAGAACGCAGTATAGACAATAGAAAATGCTGCAAAAATCAGTAAAAAAATAAGTGTATCACCAAAGCTAATTTCTGAAGGGATATAGCTAATTGTTAAAAGGTATGCAACTAAGCACAACACTCCTATTGCAACTATCGCTTTAGTTATTGTCAGCGCAACTTCATGCCACTGCCCCAGATTATTTACACATCTCGTTATCAAGTCATTCATTTGATCTAACCAAATCTTATAAATTATTTAAGAATCGATGATTACCCTTTTCTTAAACCGCTCCCCAGCGGAGTAATCATCTTTTGAAATTTCCCCAAATTTCAGAGTATGTCTTCACATGCTGTTCAATAATGTCCAAAAATTTAGGTATAAAATACCAAGATTACTTGCCACAATATTCTTTAGATATAGAAACCCGCATATGCGGGTTCTTAAATTTAAATACCTTAATAATTTTCAGAACTGCCAGTATCTGACGTTGTATCTTCAGTAGCTAATTCCTCAACCGCTACTTCCTCATTCTGATGTTTACTAGCTGATCTTGTTTCATTTTCTAAAGTTTCTCCCGCTGCCGCATCAGCAGCAGCCACCGCTGATATTTGTTCTGTTGTATTCGCATCAATTGCTATCTCATCACTTGTTTCTACTGGAAACTTAGCCAAATAATCTTTATGGCAATATAACTTTACCAAACTATCAAAGTAGTAATTATCAGGTCCATCAAAGATTACTTGTTTATCTGATTTAACTATAAATCTGGAGAAACCTGCATAAGCACCCCATGAGTTTTTAGCATTTACCTCACCACAATTTTTAATAACATTTCTAAATTTCGCAGAATCACCATCTTTAAGATAATAGCGAACAGCATCCTCAACTTTTTTAAGTTCAGCTTGTTCTTTTAATTTTCTCTCTTGTTCTTGTTTAATTTTAAGTGCCTGTTCTTGAGCCTGCTTTTCTTTTGCAATATCTTCTGCCGATTTACCACAACCAACTAATATCAAGGAAAATAAAAATATTCCTATTATTTTTTTCACAGTTTAACCCCTCTATATTAGAAGCTAGACTATAACGAGATTACAAAACTTTACGCAAGTGAGACCTTATAAAAATATTAAAATTCTACTTCTGCTGTGTTTTTTATCTATTAATTGCTTCTTCTTTTTGACTCATTCAAGCTTAATAAAATGAAAATTTAAATACTTTTTTACCAATTAGATTCAAGTTGGTTATATAGCTGAAATGACATTTAATTTCAGCTATATTAAAGCTAAGCTTTTGAAAATATTATTTTTTATATTTAATACAATTTGGGGTTAGCTTGTTAATTTTGTTGTAGTGAAATTTCAGCATTATCGTATCGCTAGCAGCTTCTTCTAAAACTAGTTGATTATCGGTGATACTTATAATTCTTAATGCTTGCTCGAACTCCCCCTGTTCATTATACAACTCAATTTGATTTTGCTTATTAATTTTAAAGTTCGATTTTTCAATACTATCTACCGTATAAAAACCCGTTTCAAAATCACATTGCACAGGATGTAAAGTAGCTGTATTTCCCGAAAACTCAACTAAGTTGGCAATTCCATTATTAAGCGGATGCATTGCCCATATACCTTGTAAATCTTTGGAAGTGTAGCCAAAGCTATTAGCACTAAACATTGACATGCTGACTAAAAGAAATGAAGTAAGGGATTTTTTTAATAAAGTTAATTTCATATTGATATGACCTGATTTAATCATTTTTGCCTAGGAATTTGAGATATTACAAGATGTTTATATAATCTTTATTTCGTTAGCTTTTTAAAGTACTGCACTATTCTAACTTCTATAGATTTGTTCTAAAAACAATAGTTTTTGATTTTGCTCTTTTTTTACACAAAACCTTTTCCTAGTTTTAGGAGAAGTTAAAAATTATCTTCTTATATTTTTTATAACTTGAATAATTTAAATCTTAAAAAGACCCCCCCCCCG
>NZ_ALOW01000022.1:0-76550 GCF_000292385.1 Acinetobacter sp. GG2 | reverse complement strand
GAGTCGCGGACGACCCACCAAATTCTAAAAAGCCTCTCACAATTTGAGAGGCTTTTTTTATTGTTATCTTATTTTCTTTTTATGACTAAAAGATGACGATGCATTTGCGATTTAAAACCTCTCCAACCCAACTCATAAAGACTTCTAATCGCTTTGGAATATAACTTCGGTTCGGATATAAAATATTGAGTGGAAGTGATGGTGCACTATAAGCACTAAGCACCTCAACCAACATTCCCTGCTCAATCTTATCTTGAACATCATAGTATGGAAGTTGAATAATCCCCAAACCTGCACAAGCCGCAGCACTATAAGCTTCGGTATTATTTACACTTAAAGCACTATCCATCATGACGTTTCCACCCGAATATACAAATACGCCCTGCTTTTCCCCTACGGCTCCTGCGTAGTTAATCAGTTTGTGCTGTGATAGATCTTCTAATTGTTCAGGCGTACCATACTGTTCTAAGTAATGAGGGCTTGCACAGTTCACCATGACTAAATGACCAATCAATCTTGCAATTAAACTGCTGCTATCTAGCTCACCTACCCGAACAACACAGTCAATCCCCTTTTCAATTAAGTCAGTCATGTCATCAGAACTATTGAGCTGCAAATGGATATCTGGATAACGATGATAAAAATCTGACAGCTCAGGAATAATCACTTGATGCACGATACGACTGGGCATTGAAATTTTTAATGTGCCGCGATAATGCTGTTTTTGCGTCTGGATCAGTTGTTCTAATTGTTCATAGTCAAACAACAAGTTTTGACACTCTGGCAATATTCGCTGTCCATCTTGCGTCAGGCTTACTTTACGGGTGGTGCGGTGAAATAAGCGTACGCCATAATGAGTTTCAAGTTGTTGAATGGCACTGGTTACCGTTGAGCGAGGTAGATCGAGTCGATGTGCCACTTCACTAAAGCTTTGCCGTTTAGCGACTTCTGTAAAAATAAAAAATTGCTGCAACCGATCCATTTTAATTGTTCGTATTTTCTGAATAGTTAAACCAAACTAGCATAATTGATCAAAAATTACCGCCAATCTAGACTAAAAACACATTAGAACAAGTCATCATAGGAACAACCATCATGGCAACTCATACGCTTAAAGATAAAGTTGTATTGATTACAGGCGGCGCAAAAAACTTAGGTGGACTGATTAGCCGTAAATTTGCAGAACAAGGCGCAAAAATCGCAATTCACTATAATAGTTCAGAAACTCAAGCGGATGCCGAACAAACGCTCGCAGATGTAAAAGCATTCGGTGTAGATGCTGTTTTAATTCAGGCAGACCTAACTCATATCGATAACATCGAAAAACTTTTCATAGATACCAAACAGCATTTTGGTGGAATTGATATTGCCATTAATACAGTTGGAAAGGTTTTAAAGAAATCATTTTTAGAAACCACAGAACAAGAGTTTGATAGCATGAGCGATATCAACTCAAAAATTGCCTATTTCTTTATTCAATCGGCAGGTCGTCATTTAAATGGCGGCGGAAAAATCTGTTCAATCGTGACTTCTCTTCTGGCAGCCTACACGGGTCTCTATTCAACCTACGAAGGTTTAAAAGCACCTGTTGAGCATTACACCCGCGCTGCATCGAAAGAATTTGGAGATCGCCAAATTTCTGTGACTGCTGTTGCACCTGGCCCCATGGATACCCCTTTCTTTTATGGGCAAGAATCTGCCGAAGCAGTCGCTTACCATAAATCTGCTTCAGCTTTAGGTGGACTCACCAAAATTGAAGATATTGAACCTCTAGTTCGCTTTTTGGTGACCGATGGTTGGTGGATTACCGGTCAAACAATTTTTGCAAATGGTGGCTACACCACTCGCTAAAATCAAAAAAGCCGCATCTCATCGTGCGGCTTTTTCTTTAGGACTATTGGATTATAAGAACTCTTCGAGTACCGAGTTTAAGAAAATATGCCCTTGCTCAGTACATGCTAAACGAGCACTATCCTCTACCAATAACTTTCTCGAACGTAGTGAAGTAAGTATCTCTTTTAGCCCCTCTAAACTTAAACCAGTACGCTGTTCGTATAAGTCAGCGTTTACCCCATCATTTAAGCGTAAAGCATTCATCATAAACTCAAAAGGTAGCTCATCTGCCTCAATCTTTTTCATTTGCAAATGTTCAGCTGGAACCTTAGCTAAGTAATCTTTCGGTAAACGGGTCTTTTGGAAACGGTACACGCCATCTGGCTGTGTTACTTTGCCATGCGCACCTGCACCAATCGCAAGATAATCACCAAACTCCCAGTAATTTAAATTATGGGCTGAAGGTTGTTCTTTACGCCAAGCCGACACTTCATAGTTTACAAAGCCATTTGCTTTTAAATAGGCCTCACCTTGCTCTTGAATATCTTCTAATACCTCATCTTGAGGTAAAACAGGTTGAGTTCGGAAAAATACGGTATTTGGCTCAATGGTAAGTTGATACCAACTGATATGTGTCGCACCATACTCTACAGCCATCTTTAAGTCATAAAGTGCTTGCTCTAACGTTTGCTCAGGCAGACCATGCATTAAATCGACATTAACTCGCTTAAAACCTGCTTGTCTTGCCTGCTCTATTGCATCCATAGCATTGTTTGCTGAATGAATACGTCCAAGCTTTTGCAAGTGATCGGTATTAAAAGTCTGTACACCAATCGACAAACGGTTAATACCCGCTTCTAAATAGCCTGCAAACGGGTCATATTCCAGTGTTCCCGGATTAGCTTCTAAGGTAATTTCACAGTCATCTTCAAAGTTAAGTAATGACTTAAGCTGCTCAAATAGCCATGCATAACCTTTGGCAGAAATGAGTGAAGGCGTTCCACCCCCAATAAATACACTGTGAATTGAACGCCCTTGGGCCATCTCAACTTGAGTTTCAAAGTCGGCTACCAATGCTTTTAGATAAGTTTGCTCAAGTTCTGCCGAAAGCGCACCATCAGGCACGGCATGCGAGTTAAAGTCGCAATAAGGACATTTACGCACGCACCAAGGCATGTGGATATATAAAGATAACGGAACAGAAGCAGGATTTAATACAGCCAAGGAACAAGGTCCAATTTACACAATATTTCTATTTTAACATGACTGCATCAATGGGCTTATGAAAACATACCTTAATTGCTTTAGACTGTTTTTAAACATACTTAAATATTGATAAAAATGATGAAATTCTCTAGTCAACTTTTCCTGATCTTACCCTTAGCTATGGGAATCGGTGTTGCCATGGCTTTTCAAACCGCAATTAATGCTCAGCTTCGTGAGCAATTACACTCACCTTTGCAAGCGGCATTATTATCATTTTTTATAGGTACTATTGTTTTAGCCATTATGGTGTTCTTTCAAAGTGCCGAGAAACCCACTTTAAGTGAAATATCTAATATTCCGTGGCTTCTTTGGACAGGAGGATTCCTTGGGGTTTATGCAATTAGCATGAGCATTTATACTGCACCTAAGCTTGGTTTTTTAACCTTTACAGGGCTAGTCGTTTTTGGGCAATTGGTTATTTCTATGTTGCTTGACCATTTTGGATGGTTAGGTACAGACAAAACTCCTGTTACATGGCAACGGTTCCTAGGTGGAGTGGTTATCTTTGTTGGTGTGTTACTCACCCTACAGCGCTAGTTTCATTTTTATATTTATAAAGAGTATCTTTTGTGTCGAATGTCACGTCGTTTCGGACTGAATTAAAACAACTCTTCCATTTAATGCTACCTATTTTAATTACGCAGTTTGCTCAAGCAGGGTTCGGATTAATTGACACCATTATGGCAGGGCATTTATCTGCAGCAGACTTAGCTGCTATTGCAGTAGGTGTAGGTCTATGGATTCCTGTTATGCTCCTTTTTAGCGGGATCATGATTGCCACTACACCGCTAGTTGCAGAGGCAAAAGGCGCTAGAAATACAGAACAAATTCCTGTCATTGTTCGTCAGTCATTATGGGTTGCCATTATTTTAGGTGTAATGGCTATGCTCATTTTGCAGCTTATGCCTTTTTTCTTACACGTGTTTGGTGTCCCAGAAAGCTTACGACCTAAAGCAAGCTTATTCTTACATGCTATTGGGTTAGGTATGCCAGCCGTAACCATGTACGCAGCGCTACGTGGCTATTCAGAAGCTTTAGGCCACCCACGCCCTGTCACCGCGATTAGCTTATTGGCCTTAGTGGTTTTAATCCCTCTAAACATGATTTTCATGCATGGCTTAGGGCCAATTCCTGCTTTAGGTAGCGCAGGCTGTGGCTTTGCAACATCCATTTTACAATGGCTCATGCTGATTACTTTAGCTGGCTATATTTATAAAGCTTCAGCTTATAGAAATACGTCTATTTTTAGCAGATTTGATAAAATTAACCTGACTTGGGTTAAAAGAATCTTACAGCTTGGTCTGCCAATTGGTTTAGCGGTGTTCTTTGAAGTAAGTATTTTTAGTACAGGGGCATTGGTGCTTAGTCCACTGGGTGAAGTGTTTATTGCCGCGCATCAAGTGGCAATTTCTGTTACTTCGGTGCTGTTTATGATTCCGCTTTCACTTGCGATTGCCTTAACCATTCGCGTGGGAACCTATTATGGTGAAAAGAACTGGGCTTCCATGTACCAAGTGCAAAAGATTGGTTTGAGCACAGCAATATTTTTTGCTCTATTGACCATGTCATTTATTGCTCTAGGCCGTGAACAAATTGTCTCGGTTTATACTCAAGATATAAATGTTATGCCTGTTGCGATGTATTTACTCTGGTTTGCAATGGGTTATCAGTTAATGGATGCTCTACAGGTCAGTGCTGCTGGCTGTTTAAGAGGTATGCAAGACACTCAAGCACCAATGTGGATTACGCTTATGGCGTATTGGATAATTGCTTTTCCAATCGGGCTTTACTTGGCACGTTATACCCATTGGGGCGTAGCTGGCGTATGGCTAGGTTTAATTATTGGCTTAAGCATTGCCTGTGTTTTACTGCTCTCGCGGCTTTATTTAAATACCAAACGATTAAGTCAAACCTAATAAAAAAGCCGATGAAACATCGGCTTTTTTTATTTTATGCAGACTTTGCCCGCGGGCTTGCTCCAATTTGCCAGACAAAAGGTAAATCCGTACGGTTTACTTCCCAATCTCCAATCACTTTTTCTTTATAAATAAGCGGATTATGTGAAGATACAGTCCGCGCATTACGCCAGAAACGGTCAAGTTGTTTCGCTTGGCTACTTGCCGATGCCCCTAAGGCATTAAATAACTGACTGGTTAAATCAAGCACTAGGTTAGAAATTACGACCTGCCCTTGTGCCGACTCAAGCTCGGCATCTACATTAAACTGATGCTCTTTCACTTCAGACTCGGCAAAATGACTTTCATAAGCCTTTTGCAAGGCCTCGGCAGTTTTTAAGGTGATTGCCTGACTTGCATACGCTTGAGCGGATGCCTTACCCACTACTTGTAAAACTTGCGGATCATGGCGAACCAAGTCACCATTACCATGACTAAAAATACGTTTACGTTCACGGATTTCCTGACTAAACGTCTCGACTGCGGCACGCGCAATACCCGTTAATGTTGCGAGATGCACTACCTGATAAAAAGCGGTTTGATACTTAAAACGTTGATCAAATGGAATGAGGTTTGAAGCTGGCAAATGGACCTGATGTACTTTTAAAGTACCACTGCCTGTTGTCTTTTGACCAAAACCATCCCAATCATCCAGCACACTTACACCTGTTTCATGACGGTAAATAGCAGCAATCACATGACGGTCGTTCACTTCATCGTAAGCAAATAAATCAATCCAGTCTGCAAAAATACTTCCTGTTGAATAGTACTTTTCACCATTTACCACCAAGTTACCCGAAGCGTCTTTGGTGACACGTGTAACGACATCGCCGATCTGTACGTTTCCAACTTCTGTCCATGCATTTCCGACTAAATCACCTTGTACAAAGCGCTGAAACCAGACTTCCTGAGAATGTTCTTTATGAGCAACCAAGCGGTCTTCAACAAATGCGAAATGACCTCGTAAAGCTTGCACAATATTGGAGTCAGCTTCTGCTAACTCTGCCAAAAGCTGGAACAGTTGAGGTAATGAAACCCCATCTCCACCATATTTACGGGGTACTCGTACAGCACCCAACTTAGCTTCTTTTAGCCACTGAATCGGTTCAAAAGGTAAGATTCGCTCTTTTTCCCGTTGAATTGCCCCTTGTGCAATTTTTTCAAAAATGGGACGGAATCTGTTTGCTACCTTTTCATAATCAGCGCCTACCGATAGCTCTTCTAATTCAATTTGAGCTGTTGTCATCGTTATTCTCCTAATCTTGTCTTTTCTTCACTTTAGCTCCATGCATGACGCGGTGGATGGATGCCATTGAGGTAATAATTACCGACAATGTGATATTTCCAACGCACAGGGTCATGCAAGGTATGGGTACGGGCATTGCGCCAGTGACGGTCAAGGTTGAGTTCAGATAAAGTAGAACGCGTACCCGACAACTCAAAAAGTTTATTGGCTGCCAAAATAGCAATTTCTGTAGTGAGTACTTTTGCCTCGGCAACCAATAATGTGGCTTGGTTTACATGTTCTTCGGTAGTTTCAGCAATGGCTTGATCAATTGCATCTCCAGCCAAGTCCAGTACCGCTTCTGCTGCACGCAATTTAATTTTTAAATCACCAATGTTTGCAATCGTGTAAGGATCATCACTGGCTTTTTCCAGACCTGAATCAACCCATGCACGGCTGTGATTTTTGACGTATTGAATCGTTTCTTCAATTGCACCACGCGCAATACCAGCATCAACCGCAGCCTGAATAAACTGAGAAATAGCGCCTGCTGGTGTTGGACGTTCAAATGCTTGGTAAATCGGAACAAGATATTCTTCACGTACTGGAACCTGATTTAGTTCTACCGTGCCACTAGCCGTAGTACGTTGTCCAAAACCAGACCAATCATTAATAATATTGACCCCAGATGTTTCCCGTGGAACAAGCGCAGCATAAGGTTGCCCCTGTTCATTTACAGCAACAATTGGAATCCAATGTGCGAGCAAAGCACCCGTTGCAAAGAATTTTTTGCCGTTAATTTCATAACCCTGTTCGGTCTTTTCAAGTTTAGTTGTGAGGTCCGCGACTGTCTTACTATGTTTTTCGGAAAATGCGTTGCCAAAACGAATTCCTCTTAACACCAAGTTAAAAAAGAATTGTTGCTGTTCAGGTTTCGCATCTAGTCTTAAATGCTCAATAAAAGCCAAATGGTTTTGAGGCAACTGAGCAAGAGATGGATCGACACTCGCAATTGTTTTGATCACTTCCGCTAAAGTTCGATACTTGACTTGCGCGCCACCAAACTGCTTCGGCACAGTAATGGCCCAGAGACCGCTTTGTGAGAACTGTTGAATTTCATTTAAGGGTAAACGGCGTTCTCTGTCCCGCTCAGATGCTTCTTGAGCAAACTCTTGAGCAAGTTGCTTGGCAACCTCAATTGCCTCTTCATCAGAGCGAATAATATGCGCGTCTTTTGACTGCTCAAACACAGATAAAGGAACCGCTTGAGAGCGACCATAGGATGAGTTTAGACTGGTCATAACTTTTATTGTCTCTATTTCTTATTTAACATGCCATTCACCTTAGCACTAAAAAAACAGTGACTTTATAGATATTAAAGCTTTGTTTATGAAATGAATTTTAAAAAGCTTTTCACATTTTTTACTTTAAAAATAACATATTGTTTTTCGAAAATATTCTTACACGCGCTAAACAATTTCATATAGGCTTTTTAAGTTTTGTCACCTATGATCAAAACTAGACAATATTATGTTGTAGTCAACGAGGTATCGAAGATATGGCAAAGAGTGCAAGTTCACCTGGCAAACGATTTATGAAACTTGCAGGAATGACCGCGAGCATTGCAACAAAAACCGTTTCTAATTCGATTCGAAACCTGACTGCGGATGAAGAACAGAAACTAGCTGCAAAAACTAAATTGTTTCAAGATATCGGTCTACAGATTGCAGACACCTTAGGCGAAATGAAAGGTGCTGTCATGAAAGTTGGGCAAATTGCATCGCAATATAAAGATATCTTCCCGCCAGAAGTTGCTAAAGCGATATCAAAACTACAACGCCAAGCTCCAGCCATGCCTTTTGCAGCGATTCAGCAACAAGTTGAACGTGAGCTTGGGAAGCCACTCAATGCCGCCTTTAAATCTTTTGATGAACAGCCTTTTGCCGCTGCATCAATTGGACAAGTCCACAAAGCAGTTTTGCCAAATGGCCAACAAGTTGTGGTTAAGGTTCAATATCCCGGTGTTGATGAAGCCTGTGAAAGTGACTTAAAACAAGTGCGTTTAGCCCTTCGTTTAATGGGTGTACTTAAAATTGATAAAAAACTGCAAGATCAACTTTTTGCAGAGATTCAAGATAGTCTGTCAGCAGAGCTTAACTATGAAATTGAGGCTCAAAATCTTGAGGTCTTTAAAACTTTTCATAGCAAGTTAGATGACAAAATTATTATCCCGACTGTTTATAAAGATTACTCTTCAAGACGAATTTTGACCTTAAGTCTTGAACAAGGTGACAGTATTGAAACTGCGAGTTCTTGGCCTATCGAAATTCGCAATACAATTGGCCGTCGTTTAATCCGTGCTTTGGGTCAGGAAATGTTCTTTTTAAAACGTTTTCACTGTGATCCTCATCCGGGTAACTTTGCCTTCCGCCAAGATGGTAGTGTGATTATTTATGACTACGGCAGTGTTAAAACGCTTTCCAATGAAATTGTCTATAGCTTTAAACGATTGGTGAATGCAGCTCGTCACGAAGATATTGATCTTATTGAAACTGAGTTACTTGCCCTGCACTCACTGACCGAAAAAGGTAAATTCCCGAGCGATCTTTATAAACTCTGGATTGAAGTGTTATTGCGTCCACTTACCACAACCTATGACTTTGCAGAGAACTCATCACATCATGATGGCATGTTACTTGTGAAAAAGTCTTTAAAATATTGGGACGTCTTTAAACCTTCACCAGATACATTAATGGTTAATAGAACCATTTCAGGACACTACTGGAACCTCATTCACTTAAAAGTACATGACAACCTGAATGATTTATTTGAAGAACTTGTTCCATCTTCTAACTAATTCAATGAACTGATCCATGTAGCCTTTTGAGGTTGCATTGACTTATTTAATGTTATGTTATAACATTTCTTTAATCAAAAATAATTTAGGACAATCTCTCATGCGTAAAGATATTCATCCTGCTTATCAACAAGTGTTATTTCATGACACCAATGCAGACGTCTACTTCTTAATCGGTAGTACTCTTCAGTCTAAACAAACCAAGGAATATCAAGGACAAGTCTATCCTTATGTGACCCTTGATATTTCAAGTGCTTCGCATCCTTTCTATACAGGTGAAGTACGTCAAGCAAGTAATGAAGGGCGCGTTGCAAGCTTTAACAAACGCTTCGGTCGCTTCAGTCGTAAGAGTTAATCTTGCGTTAAGTTTTGACCAATACACTAAAATCATTGGAAGCCTAAGACTATCTCCTCCACTTAGGCTTCTTTTTTTATGTGCATTTTTTCAAACTTCTTTCAGTTGTGTATAAACTAAAACTTATCCACAATTTGTCTAAAAACACTTCTGATTATTTTCAACAACCCATCATTTTTTTATAGCTCCCAAGCTTTCAAAGCGTGTATTCGATGCTATGCTTAAGCCCCATTTGATAGGAAGTTTAAGATTATGGCACAAGAGTTACTTGCCCAATTACAAGCAGGCACAGCAAAATTTTCAGACGTTTTAGCTCATATTGAAGCACGTTACCAACATACTCCAACAGCTTTTCAAAATGGTGCACAGCATAACGCTGCGACTGAAAATCAAGGCAGTGCAAAAGTTTTCTCTTTTGCCAAGTTACAAGGTTTAGACCAAGCACAAACTTTAAGTTTATTTGCAGAGCACTATGCATCCGTATTGGCTACCCCAGAAGGAACTGATCATCAAAATATTCGTCAGTTTATGCAAAATGGTTGGGATGGTGTGAAGTTTGAAGGTCAGGCTTTAACTGAAAAGTAATTAAGTATTTGTGAATACACGACGGAGTCTTACCGTTTATTCTCAAATGGAAGTAGCTAATTCTGTTACTTTGGTTTTGCCCAAAGTAACCAAAGGCATTTGTCATCAACAGAACCTGTTTCCCGTTTGCACTTATCCAATATTTTGCAAAAACAATATATAGCTGATTTCAGTCAGGCTGTTGATGACTTTAACGCGTATCAAATCCCAAAATAAATCAGATGTTTTTAATTCGTCATTTACTATCGTGACAAGCGGCATGGATGCCACTGTTTTGCTGTGCTACATGGATGTAGCATCAGCGAAACAAAAGATTTTTGCTTACTTTTGATCTCTCAAAAGTAAGGTATGCCTATACAAATGGTCTTGGAGAATATCTTAAAACGGAGGCAGTGCAGTATATATCGCTCCTTAAACATTTGAATAATCAGTTGCCCGCTACCCAATAATAAGTCGCCAAACCCAAACACGTAAAAATTAACGACCCAATTAAATGAATAGAAATTGCCAACATCGCCATTCCCAACTTACCACTTTGCAATAAAGTCACAATCTCAATCGAGAACGTTGAAAACGTAGTTAAAGCACCACAAAAGCCTGTGATTACGAAAAGCTTATAGTTCGGACTTAAATCACTATGAGCAAAATAAGCCATCGCAAAACCAATAATAAAGCCACCGACTAAATTAACAGTGACAGTACCCAGTGGAATTTGCGGATAAATTGGGTTGAGTTTTAAACCTAAAAACCAACGCAACCATGCCCCTAGCACTGAACCTACGGCAATTGAAAGTAAAGGATAATACATAGAACCACCCCTTTAGTGAGATGCTAAAAGAGCAAAAATTAATGAAGGAAAATATGACATGGCGTACTCCAAAAATAAGCAGAGTACGCAATAACCTACGTACCCAGCGATATAAATATATGAGGGTAACGTAGGCATCATTAGCCGATATGGCGGTTTTTCAAGGGAGGAATGCCATCTCCCCGTTTTAAGTATATTAAATCATCTAAAATTTGATTAAAACATACTTTTTAAATCATGGACGTTCATCGTATTGCGGTAAATCGTCACAAATGCTTTCCCACTCTGCTTTTGAAGCAGCAAAAATATGCATTGTCGGCTTTTGATCTAATGGTGTATCGAGTGACCCAATTCTTACACGATATAGTTCAGGCTGGGCATCACGCGAACTAATAAGCGGTGAACCACATTCGCTACAAAACCAACGGTACACACCATTCACAGCAAATTTTTTAACAAGGTCTTCACCTTGGATAATTTTAAAATCTGTACTTTTAACAGGAGCATTGGTGGCAAATGCTGTTCCATTGGATTTTCGACAACGTTGGCAGTGACACTGAATAATATCTCCGATATCGCCCTTAATTTCATAGCGAATACCCTGACATAAACAACTTCCTTGATAAACTGGTGATGCTTGAGACATGTCCTTTTAAATCCTATTATTATTGATCGCTCAAAAATAACACTTTTCACATATCAAACATAGCAGCAAATTTTCCATTATTTCTCTAAGAATGAATGCATGCCTTCACCAGCAGCTCGTCCAGTAGCAAAGCATGCTGTAAGCAAATAGCCACCTGTAGGAGCATCCCAATCCAGCATTTCACCACAGCAAAAAACACCTGAGGTTTGTTTAAGCTCTAGGCTTTCAGTTAATGCACCTTGCCTAACACCACCAGCACAGCTAATTGCTTCTTCAATCGGTCTAAAGCCACTTAACTTGATTTGAAGTACTTTAATTTGCTGAGCCATAGCCTCTGGTTGGTTCCATAGCGCTTTATCAACCACTTCTCTAATTAAGTTAATTTTGGCCGTGTCTAAGCCTGCTTTACGCCAAATATTAGTAAGTGATTGTTTTTTGCTAGCCTGTAATTTTTTAACTAACTGTGTAAGCTCTACATCAGGCAATAAATCTAAAAATAGATTTAAGCTTTTCCCTTGTTTTTGTTGTTCTCTTAAAGCTCGTCCAAGTTTATAAATGACACCACTTTCTAAACCATAGTGAGTAATGACAATATCACCATGAGTAACTTGGCTAGGCTCAACCCACGCATTAATACGCTTTAAAGGTTCACCAAAACAGCTTTCCATAAAAGCTGACCAAGTGTGCAATACCCCTGCATTACTTGCTTGAAAAGGTTCAATACTGGATTGATCTATCCATTGCTGCCAAGCACCATCACTACCCAATTGAGACCAAGATACAGCCCCACAAGCCAATACGACTGCATCGTATTGTTGGGTAAAAGTCTTGCTGCTTTGATTATTTTGGTTTTCTAAAGTCACCGTTGTATCTTGCAAATTAGTACAACGATGTCGATAAAAGAATTTAACCTGTTGTTCTGCTAAATGTTTTAGCCAAGCACGCAGTAAAGGAGCAGCTTTCATTTCGACGGGGAAAATACGACCAGAACTACCCACATACGATTCAATCCCAAGACTTTTCATCCAGTTCTGAATCCAGACTGCATCCCATTTCTCAACCCACGGTTTAAGCCATTCTGCATGGTCATAACGTTCAATGAACTGGGCTAAGGGTTCAGCATGCGAGATATTCAAACCTGTTTTACCAGCCATCAAGAACTTACGCGCAGCCGAAGGTTTTTGCTCAAACACATCAATTTCATAATCATACTGGCTCAGTACCTCAGCTGCCATTAAACCAGCCGGACCAGCACCGATAATGGCAATGCGCTTACTCGCCATGTGTTTGCCCTTGCAGTGGCGTAAACTCATCAAATCGAGTTTTATAACCTTCAGGCTTGCTGATTATGAGCTGTTGGCAAAGCTCACCACGCTCTAAATATTTAATTTCAAAATGAGTACGTGCAGAAGTTTGTGCAATTTTTTCTTTTTGGTAAGGCAGCTTCCACACGTTTAATAACTGTTGTTCAGCTTCTTCAATATATTCAGGAATATTACTTGCCAAAGTAATGGTTCCGCCTGTTTTCAGACGTGATAACAAAAACTCAAAAAATGGCATGTTTAACCAGCGCTGTGCCGGATTATGAGGTTCAGGGTTCGGATAAAGAATAAAAAAATGTTCAACTTGAGCAGGATGTAAAGCATGCACCACCCAAGGTAAAGCATCTGCATGTACAGGTACCAGATTTTCTCGTGGTTCTAAACCATGCTGCTTTTGCATTGCCAAGAATTTTTCTCGGGTTCGTTCAATCGCATATAACGTGTGCTGTGGATTTTTCCCACTAAATAGCAAAGCATGTTTACCTTTACCCGCCCCAATTTCTACACAAATTGGAGTATTTTCAATTGGGGTAAAATCGCGAGGCGCTTGCATACGTTGTGCTTGAAATTGACGAATCTGCATAATCACATCAAACTAAATAAAAATCGGCACAAGTCTAACAAGTCACCTGACTTTTGCCTAATCTATTTCTCTTCACTTTGAGGATATCGCTTTATGCCACGTACATTCCCCTGCCCACGTTGTGGTGAACCAAGTGTTTGGGAAGGCAATGAATTTCGTCCGTTTTGTTCTGAACGTTGTAAACTCATTGATTTAGGCGCTTGGGCAAACGATGAATATAGACTGCCTACCCAAGATGCTCCTCAGCAAAACAAGGGTAGTCAGCATGAAGATGATTATGAGGATTAACCCGCTTTACCTGCGACAAACGGGTTAAATTTTTTTTCATAGCCAATGGTACTCATTGGACCATGACCTGAAATAAATTGGGTTTGATCTGGCAAGCTAAAGCATTCACGCTGAATCGACTCAATGAGTTGCTCATGGTTCCCACGTGGAAAGTCTGTTCTTCCTATTGAGCCTTTAAACAGGACATCGCCAGTCCAAAGTAAGCCATGATTTTTGTTATAGAACATGACATGCCCTGGTGTATGTCCTGGTGCAAAACGCACCTCAAACTCATCTTCACCTAGTTTTAGCACTTCGCCGCCTTCAAGCCATTGATCAACTTTTACTGGCTGTGGAATTGGAAAGCCATAACGTGCTGAAACTTCCTGAATCATATCTAACCAGAACTGATCTTCTTTATGCGGACCAACAACAGGAACACTCCATTCTTGTGCGAGTTCACCCACTGCCCCTGCGTGATCTAAATGCCCATGAGTGAGCCATAGTGCCTTTACTTTTAAACCTAAGGCTTCTACTTCTTTCTTCAAAACAGCAGCGTCACCGCCAGCATCAATCAAAACTGCTTCTTTTGTTTCACTGTCCCAAACTAAAGAACAATTTTGAGCAAAAGCAGTAACTGGAACAATTTTGACTTGCAGCATAAGAACCTCTGGCTAAAACGCAATTAACGGTGGGCTAAGGTATGGGTAAGGGCATCAAGATTAGCCTGAACTAAACCTGCAAGCAAATCAATATGAGCCTGATCACTATTTAAAGCAGGAATGTAAGCATAGCTTCCGCCACCCGCCTCTTGAAACAACTCAGCGTTTTGGATGGCTAACTCTTCAAGTGTTTCTAAGCAGTCAGCAGAAAAAGCGGGACTTAAAACCTGAACTGACTTAACACCCTGCTTCGCCCAATCTTGTAAAAGCTGATCGGTATAAGGTTTTACCCATTCTTGTTTTCCAAAACGTGATTGGAAACTAATTGCCCATTCATCATCTTTTAAATGCAAAGCTTCAGCGACTAACTTTGCGGTAATGCGACAACGGTCTGCATAAGGGTCGCCTTTGTCTGCATAAGGCTGCGGAATACCATGAAATGACATCAATAGTTTTTCAGGCTTACCATGCTGCTCTTGGTAGGCTAAAACACTTTCTGCCAGTGCCTGAATAAACATTGGGTGCTGGTAGTAGTCTTTAATAATGGTCAGACCCGGCAAATTGCGCTGACTAGGAATCCATTTGGCAAATGCATCGTATAGAGGCGCTGTAGATGTCGCAGAATACTGGGGAAATAAAGGCAATAAAATGACATGCTCTTGTGGATGAGCTGCCAGTTTTTCTAAAACTGCATCAATACCCGGATTACCATAAGTCATTGCTGGCAATACAGTTAAATCAAATTGTTTATTTTCATGCTCTAAATAAGCCTGCACACGTTGAGTTTGTTCAAGCACAATTTCACGCATGGGTGAATCGGTAGACCATACTGAAGCATAGGCATGCGCTACTCTTTTTGGGCGAAAAGGTAAAACGAACAAATTTAAGATAATCCACCAGATGAATTTTGGTATTTCAATCACACGTGAATCAGATAAAAACTGCTTTAAAAAACGGCGCACCGCTGGGACAGTTGCCTCATCCGGTGTGCCTAAATTCGCTAAAATGACAGTAACTTTCGGTTTTTTTTCAAACGACATGCGCAAATGCCTTTCAGTTCAACTTATGACACTAATGTAACAGTTTTCATTGTTATATATAAATTGAATCGCTCTAAGCTTTTAATCGAGCACCTCGATGATTCCATTTATAACTCAGTAAAAGTTTTTGCGCTTTTGTGGTCAATTTCCACAAACTTGGGTACTGCTCAGATTTTGTTGGAATAATCCAACCTTGTGACTGCATTTGCCTTTTAATTCGAAATAGCGCTTTATGATTGATTTGTGCACAAGCTACTGCATGGGCGCGAGGTAACACCTCACGGGCATCTTCTAGCCCTGCTTGATTAAGATATTCATTAAGGCAAGTGCCGAAGTTTTCTTCTGGCATAGCTGTCTCAAAGTGTTTAGCCAAAATACTTAATAGCTCAGACCACGTCATTTGTCTCTGCCGCTTCAGCTCTTTAAAGTTACCATCTTGAAACGCTTGAATCTGATACTCAAACGCAAAAATGTCTTGTGGTGCTACTTCATTGAGTTGTGTAGGTACATCTGCTAATTGTTTCTCTAATTGTAAAATTTTACTTTTTAATCGATTAACCTCATCTTCCAACTGATGTGCTTGGTGTGCAGGTACCCAACCCTGTCCCACATGTTGTTCAACCATTAGAGGTATATTTAAACGGACAGCTAGCTCTAAATCACGCGGGCTTTTAAAGTAAAATACGTGGTGAGCTTCGTGTAATAGTTTCTTTCTAAATGCTAGAAATTTTTCTTTAAGCTGTGGATGAGTCTCTTGCAAATGCATATCACGGCTTTCAGGTTGCTCATGCATGAATACCACAATAGGTTTAGCTCGGCTTAAAGCATATTCATACTCTTGGGCAAAATAGCTAGCGCCAGAAATAGATTGTTCACCGTACTGGCTGCCTAATAGTAAGACAACGTAATCCGATTCATCAATTTGTCGACGGGAAAGTGTTGTAGTTAAAGGACTTCTATACTCTAAACCCCAAGCAAAGAAACCCATACTGACTAAAGTTTGAGAGAGAACTACACGTTCAGGTTGCATCTCGCGACCTGACGTTGAAATAAAAATCTGATAGCGTGTATCGAGCATAACAATACCCTTATCGCCCCATAATCTTAATATGGCCTAAATAAGCCAAGACTATGAACCGCCCCAAATAAGAAAAAATAAATATAAAAAACGCTTTCTTCTGAATGCCTACAACAGAGCTCAACTCAGATTGTGCAGCGTCCATGTCAATTCTTGTGGAATCATATTCTGTAAAACAGGTTGCAATGCATCGGCATTATTACCACTTACATAACATTCAATACGTGCAACATTCTGACGTATTTGGTCACATAATAACTCATTTTTTATTAAAATACGGGCTGTTTGTCGGGCAACTGCTAATCCCGAATCAACCAGTGTGAATTGGTTATCAAAAAGATGCTGAATTGCTTCATTTAAGAACGGATAATGCGTACAACCGAGCACTAAATAGTCAGCCCCTTGATCGGCTGCAGGCTGTAAAACCTCTTTTAATGCATTCAAACAAACAGGACTCATTTGCTGCCCTGCTTCAACACAAGGAACAAGTTCGAGATTGGTTAAAGTCATGACTTTAACACCCGCTGGAACAGCAAACTTTTCAACAACATCTTTAATAAGTTGCCCACGAAAAGTAGCAGGCGTTGCCAATACTGCCACTACTTTAGAACGTGTTTGTAATACGGCAGGTTTTAATGCTGGTACTAAACCAACAATTGGAAAATGCTCACCATAATGTTCACGTAAATGGTCAAGACTAAATGCTGAGGCAGTATTACATGCTACGACTGCAATTTTACAGCCTTGGCGGTATAACCAATCGACAGCGCGAGCGGTAAGCTCTCTAATTTCGTCATCAGAACGAGGGCCGTAAGGTACATAGGCTGTATCGGCATAATAGACAATACGTTCGTTTGGCAAATATCTGGCAATTTCTGCCGCAACCGACATTCCTCCAATTCCCGAATCAAAAATACCAATTGGGGCATCTGCTGATGCTTTAGGCATAGATTCTAATTCAGTAAATAAAGGCTGTATGGCTGTCATGGCAGTACTAGAGAGTGTCGGAAAATTTCACTCTATAAAGCTTAAACCTCAAGTGCCTAATTGCAAGTGCAAATTACCACTTTTTAACTGCAAAATGGTTTCACCTTTATCATTTTCGACCAGTGTTCCGTAGTTCACGAGGTGATAGAAAGCTTGGCGTTGAATAAGTGCATTAATACCAAATCGGACATGCACATAAGGGCGTAATTCGCCTGCATATTCGCGCATAAAAATCGGGTGTTCTGCATCAACCAAAATCACATCTTGATTGGTCGTCGTCAGTTGTAAAAACTGATCACCTGAAATTTCGACCTGATCGACCTGATTGACCAATAAAGGTTCATCTTCAACTTCGATTTCAATTTGTTCTACAGGGGTTTTCAGGTAGAATTTACCCTCTTCTTTCCATAGGACTTTGGTAAACAAATCCAATAGGGCTTGGCGCTTGATTAATTGACCTTCGTGCCACCATTCTCCATTGGCTTTAACCGTTAAATCCATTTTACCGCAATGCTTTGGATGCCATTGCTCTAAAGGTGGGATTGACCTTTTGTGACTTTGCTGTACATCTTTTAAGTATTGTGCAATGTTCATTAAGTTTTTATCATCAGATAACGGTATTTTTCCCATATCCGATGGGGAATTATTTTGATTTACCATAGTTTATGCCTTGCTGACGAGAAAATATGACGACTCAGCCAATTGGCTAGATCATGGTTTAAAACTATACTAGCCAAAACGATAAAAGGCACAATAGCATATTTGCGCCTATGGATTAAAACTCACGGCAGCACCGGATGATCTGACATTACGGTTGCCACCTTTAAGTATTGAGGAGTCCTACATGGAACACATCGAACGCGAATCGATGGAGTTTGACGTTGTCATCGTAGGTGCAGGACCTGCAGGTCTATCTGCTGCGATTAAGATCCGTCAATTAGCGATTGAGAATAACTTACCCGATCTTTCAGTTTGTGTAGTTGAAAAAGGCTCTGAAGTAGGTGCGCATATCTTATCTGGTGCTGTACTTGAACCACGTGCTATTAATGAACTTTTCCCGAACTGGAAAGAAGAAGGCGCGCCTCTTAACGTACCTGTAACTGAAGACAAAACATTCTTCTTGCTTTCAGAAACTACGTCTAAAGAAGCACCTCACTGGATGGTTCCTAAAACCATGCACAATGACGGTAACTATGTTATTTCATTAGGTAACGTGGTTCGTTGGTTAGGCCAAAAAGCTGAAGAATTAGAAGTTTCTATCTTCCCTGGCTTTGCTGCATCTGAAGTGCTTTACCATGAAGACGGTACTGTAAAAGGTATTCAAACTGGTGACATGGGTATTGGTAAAGATGGCGAACCAACGCATAACTTTACTCCGGGTTATGAGCTTCACGCTAAATACACTCTCTTTGCTGAAGGTTGCCGTGGTCACTTAGGTAAACGCCTGATTGCAAAATATAACCTTGATAAAGATGCTGACCCTCAGCACTACGGTATCGGGATTAAAGAACTTTGGGAAATTGACCCAGCAAAACATAAGCCGGGCTTAGTGATGCATGGCGCTGGTTGGCCATTGGCTGAAACTGGTTCTTCTGGTGGTTGGTGGTTATACCACGCTGAAAACAACCAAGTGACTTTGGGTATGATCGTGGACTTGTCTTATGAAAATCCACACATGTATCCATTCATGGAAATGCAGCGCTGGAAAACTCACCCACTCATTAAACAATATTTAGAAGGTGGTAAGCGTATTTCTTACGGCGCACGTGCTGTAGTGAAAGGCGGCTTCAACTCATTGCCTAAATTGACTTTCCCAGGTGGTTGCTTAATTGGTGATGACGCAGGTTTCTTAAACTTTGCAAAAATCAAAGGCTCACACACTGCCATGAAATCAGGCATGTTATGTGGTGAGGCTGTATTTGAAGCGATTGCTGCTGGTGTAGAAAAAGGCGGTGACCTTGCAATTGCACGTGTTACTGAAGGCGAAGATTTATTCGTTAAAGAATTGACTTCATACACTGACAAATTTAACAACAGCTGGTTAAAAGAAGAGCTTTATAACTCTCGTAACTTTGGCCCAGCAATGCATAAATTTGGTCAATGGATTGGTGGTGCATTTAACTTTATCGACCAAAACGTCTTTAAAGTTCCATTTACTTTACATGACTTGAAGCAAGACTTTGCTGCATTGAAAACTGTTGATGCAACGAGCTTCAAACCAAACTATCCAAAACCAGATGGCAAGCTTACATTTGACCGTTTGTCTTCTGTGTTTATCTCAAACACTGTACATGAAGAAAACCAGCCAGCTCACTTGAAGCTTACTGATCCTTCAATTCCAGTGAATGTGAACTTACCAAAATGGGATGAGCCTGCTCAGCGCTACTGCCCTGCTGGTGTTTATGAAATCATGGAAAATGATGATGGTTCTAAACGCTTCCAGATTAACGCAGCAAACTGTGTTCACTGTAAGACTTGTGATATTAAAGACCCATCTCAAAACATTACTTGGGTAACGCCTGAAGGCGGCGGTGGTCCGAATTACCCTAACATGTAATAAAAAGCCCCGAATAATCGGGGCTTTTTTATTAGTATCCACTTATTGAAAAGGCGGTATTTTTGATACTTTTAAATTAAAATTCTTTTTATAGAAAATAAATGTGCCTAATAAAAATAAGCTAAGAAAACCAAAATTCCGCGCTACATCAATATACCAAGCTGATTTTCCAAATAATAAATCAATCATTAGCATAAATCCCATGAAACCTGTATGTAAGATGATGCTATTGTTAATTTTTGATTCTGGAGCAAAAGATGTATTTCTATAACCTAATATAATTGAACCGAGAATTATAAAAGTGAATAGAATTATGGTAGCCATAGTCTCAGTTAACCAAGAAACTTCTATACGTAACAAACCAGCAAGACATGCGAACCAAAGGAAAATAAATAAGCTTCGTTTTAGAAAATAATCTTTCATTTTTATATGTCATTTATATACTTAATTTTATAGATTATATAATGATTCTTATTTGTAAAAAATTATCATTTTAAAATAAATTAAATATTTAATGGCTCCCAACACTATTCATTAGAAGCCTTATTTATTCTATTAGCCCTTTTTCACCAAGTAATGAAATTCTTTATGACCATTTTCATCTAAGCGTTCTTCTTGCAAAAGCAACTCATGACCTAAATGCATACAAAATTTAGGAATATCCCACGATGTCGAATTGTCTGTTGCGAAGACCTCAACCACATCTCCAGACTTAGATTTACGAATGGCTTGATGCAACATCATGACAGGTTCCGGACAACGTAAACCACGTGTATTGAGTTGTACAGTAGGTGAAATAGGTTGTTCTGACATAACTAACTCGAACAAATAGAATTTTCACATTTTAGCATAAACCGATCACTGACTTATGAACTGTAACTGGTGTTTACATAACAATATGTGTTTTGTCTTTTACTTTGTTTTATAGATGCATAAGGGCCTTTTCTTCGGTATGATCAATGTATTCATTTGATACATTGAGTCTTTAGGAAAGATCATGCAAGAGGAACCGAGTCCGTCGTGGGGAATGCGAGGCTTACGAAAGTGGTTAGGTACAGCGCCAGAAACCCGAGATGAATTATTAAAACTAGTCCAAAATTCACGTCGTTTTTTAGAACCTGATACTGTTGCCATGCTTGAAGGTGTTCTTGACCTTCCTGCTACAAAAATTCGTGAAGTTATGACGCCGCGAACAGCAATGATCAGTATGCAAGAAGATGATCAGTTACTTGATATTCTTCACGTATTGGTTGAGTCTGCTCACTCACGTTTTCCAGTTTTCTCAGCTGACCAACCCGATAATGTTGTCGGTATTTTATTGGCAAAAGATTTATTGCCATTTTTGACTGAACCAAATACCAAATTAGATATTGGCTCGCTTATGCGCCAGCCATTATTTGTGCCTGAAAGCGCACGTTCAGATCAAGTTCTTCGTATGCTCAAACATACCCAAACCCATATCGCGATTGTCATTGATGAATATGGTTCAACGGCTGGTCTAGTTACGCTTGAAGATATTCTTGAAGAGATCGTGGGGGAAATTGAAGACGAACATGATACTGCTGATGAAGATGCTCAGTACATTGTTCCAGATAGTGACCACAGTGTAGCGAATGCATGGATGGTGCAGGCACTTACACCAATTGAACACTTCAACACTGTTTTAGATGCTGATTTTTCTGACGATGAAGTAGAAACTGTCGGCGGTTTATTGCTTCAAGAAATTGGTTTAGTCAGTGATTTACAAGGTCAGACTGTTGAACTTGGAAAGTGGTTATTTACGATTGTTGAAGCAGATGCCCGCACTATTCATCTGATTCGAGCTGTACGTCAATGAGAGCATACTTTGAAAAGCTGTTAGATACTTCGCAACAACAAAAACAGCTTCCTTTAATTTTTCCTTTGCTCATTGCTTTATTTTCAGGTGCCGTGTTCAGTTTTGCACTGGCACCTTATTATTGGTGGTGGCTGGCAATTTTGTCTCCTGCCCTACTCTATGCGACATTGCATAAACGCTCAGCCAAACAAGCATTTGCGATTGGCTGGAGTTATGGTTTTGGTTTATGGTTTGTAGGGGCTTTCTGGCTCTATACATCTATCCATGTATATGGCGATACCAATGCCTTTTTAAGCGTATGTATGATTGCTGTTATGGCTCTTGTGATGGGGTTATTTACAGCATTTCAAACTTGGGTTTATCGACGCTTCTTCCCTGAAACACCACTGACTTTCGCACCTCTCTGGATTGTTTTTGAGTGGGCTAAAACTTGGGTATTTACGGGTTTCCCGTGGCTATTTGTAGGTTACGCTTTTACTGAACGCCTACTCGATGGTTATGCACCGCTATTTGGTATTTATGCAATTTCCTTCGTGGCAATTGTTCTAGCGTGTGCTTTAGTCGAAGTTCTACGTAAGCGTATTTTTTGGGTTATCCCTGCTGCCCTATTGGTTTTGGGCGCATGGGGAGCATCATATATTCAGTTTGTACAACCTAAAGCCGCTAAACCGCTTAGTGTTTCGCTTATTCAAGGTAACATTCCACAAGATTTAAAATGGCTGACTGAATATCAAGTTAGAACATTAGAAATTTATGCAGGTTTGACTCAATCTGAATGGGGCCGTGACCTGATTGTATGGCCTGAGTCTTCAATTCCACTCTTCCAAACCGACATTGAACCGTTTTTGGATGCAATGGATGCGCAGGCGAAAAAGAACCATACTGCGTGGGTAACTGGCATTCCTTATTGGGATGTCGCGAAATCACATCAAGTTGGTAGTCCTCAGTATTACAACAGTATTATGGCTTCTGGTAGTGACTCAAGCGGTCTCTATAAAAAGCAGCGTCTCGTACCTTTTGGTGAATATATTCCGCTTTCAGGTTTACTGTCATGGGTTCTACCAGCCATGCAAAATGATATTAGCATGAGCGGTTTTACACGTGGCGAGAGCAACCAGAAACCACTCTTAATTAAAGGGCATGCGCTTGCTGCTGCAATTTGTTATGAAGTGGCTTATCCGAACCTGACACGACGTAATGCAGAAGATAGTGACTTCTTGGTGACTGTATCTAATGATGCTTGGTTTACGGGTACTGCTGGCCCATGGCAACATTTACAAATGGTACAAATGCGCGCGAAAGAAAATGGTCGCTGGTTTATACGTGCAACCAACACAGGTGTAACAGCATTTATTGATCAAAATGGTCATATCACTGAACAAGCACCAATTGATAAAGAGTTTGTCTTGAGAGGTGATTTACCGGCCATGCAAGGTCAAACTCTCTATAACCGTCTAGGTGATTACCCAATTTTAGGATTTGCAGTATTACTGTTGGTTTTAGGTTGGATCTATCGTCCACGTCAAGTTGATGTGTCTTATAAATCACGTCGCTAAATTATAATAGCTTTGTACCCAGAGGCACTTCAAACTCTGGGATACAAAGTGCTACATCGCCATCTGCGTTATGAAACCCTGTCACCAAGCATTCTGATTGAATAGGCCCGATTTGTTTTTTAGGGAAATTTACGACAGCAACTACTAATTTACCAATCAAGTCATGAGGTTGATAAAGTTTAGTAATCTGAGCACTCGATTTACGTACACCCAATTCTTCACCAAAATCTACATGCAAAATATAAGCAGGTTTACGCGCTTTTTCAAAAACCTCAGCTTGAATAATTTTACCCACACGAAGCTCTACTTTTAAAAAATCATTCCACTCGATCTGTTCCACTTTATATTTCTCATATTCTTAAATCTTCAAATCAAAAATACATAATATAAAAAAATAAATTATTTATGTTTAATTTGAAAATTCCATGTTAAATTAAGTCCGCTGATTCAAAAGCCGTAAACGTTTACGTCAATCAACGTTCCAACATACCTCCAACAAGGCTTGGAGCTATTTGTTCAAAATATTTTTATATTTTGAATGGCACGGGCGTTTGTTGGTTTACGGAGTCAAAATGGAAAACCAAAAAACTTTCTATAGTTTTAAGAAACTTCCAAGTCGCTATACTGCTATTGTTTTACCTTTTTTTCTATCCATCATTATGACTTTTGTAGTGTCCATGGTCAGTACTTTACGAAGTTTAGGATTAGAAGAGTTTTCTATAAATGTCTGGATGTCAGCATGGATCATTTCTTGGTTAATTGCTTTTCCAACACTACTTTTGGTATTACCTGTCGTTCGTAAAATCACGGCACTATTAGTAGAGCCTGTTTAAAAAATGAAAACGTAGATATTGAGTCTACGTTTTATCTAAAAATTTGGTTTTAAATATCGTTAAAAAGCGATTGATAATTGCAAAGATAAATAAGCAACTAAGCTTGATAAAAAGACCATGGGTACATAGCGATAAGCTTTAAAAAGTAATTGTTCATATTTAGAAGATATTTGTTTAGCTTGCCATACACTCGCTTTTAATGCAGTGAAAAAACTCACCATTAACCATGCGCTCACAATACTTAATGCAAAGAAGCCAATCATGATTTGACTGCTACCTTCTGTACTCAGCCATAGTTTTAATGAAACTTCAGCAATGGGTAATAATGCTAAAATCAATAGGACAGACTTAAGCATCGCCCAATGAAACTGATTTAGTTCATCAAGTACGAGAAATGCTTTCATTTAATCTCTCCCATAGTTTTATAAAGTAATTTTTATTTATTATGCAAAGCTTTTATTTAAATATATAGCTTATTTCCCCTCATATTTTAACTTTCTTGTAACTATTAAATATGGGAATAATTCTTATTTTAAATCTCAAATATAATTATTAACTTTATTGTTTTATTTTCAACAGCTTATTATATTTTTGTGATTAAGAAAGATTATCAATTCGAATTATCAATTTCTCTTACTCTCCGAATCGATAATCTCTCTTATATTTTAATTAAGGCTGATAATAAATATCGGCATCGTTACCTTCACCACCTTCTTTACCATCTGCACCAAATGAATATAAGTCAAAAGGATGGCCGTCTTTTCCAGGAATGACATATTGAATATCATTTTTCCAACTGTCTTTAGGGTAACCACCTTTCACATAACCACCCGGCATCCAGTTTTTTGCTGTAGCAGGTTGGTTAATAAGTGCATCTAGTCCACCTTCTTGCATAGTTGGGAAATGCCCGTTATCAAGCTTGTACTGATCTAAAGCACCCGCTACACCCTTCAAGGTAATTTGAGTCGTATCGATTTTAGCTTTTTCACTACGGCCCATAACGTTCGGTACGATTAAAGCAGCCAACACGCCTAAAATTACAATAACGACCATAACTTCAATAAGGGTAAAGCCTGACGCACGTTTCATTCGAGCACCGCTCGAACGTGCCGCAAGTCCGAAAGCTGTGCTTGAGGAACAAACATCTGATACAGAGCTATGCTCGGAATAGCACGTTGGCTCAAGCTGATTTGAAACCGCAGCTTCACTATGTTGTTTCATCACTGTTTCGCTTTGAATATTTTTTACTTTCATCATTATCTCTAATATCAAAGTTATTAAATCATATTGTTCATATTTACGATTGGCAGCATAACCGCGATTACAATAACCAGCACAATGCTTGCCATTAATACCAGCATAAGCGGTTCAAGTAATGCCAATAAGGTTGAAATAAATGTCGTCACCTCACGGTCTTGCATAGTCGACGCACGTTCCAGCATACGGTCAAGCTCACCTGATGCCTCACCACTTCGAATCATTTGTACCATCATTGGTGGGAAATAACCACTGCGCTCCAATTGCGTGCCCAAGTTACCACCTTCTGTGACACGTTCAGCAGCATGAGCAATTGAGTCACGGATCACCCAGTTATTGGTCACAGCAGCACCAATTTTTAAAGCGTCTACCAAAGGCACGCCTGAACGAGTCAAAATAGATAAAGTACTGGCAAAGCGTGCAGCATTAATACCACGGGACAGTTTACCGAATAATGGCAATTTGAGTGTTAAGCGATCAAAAGCATAATGACCAGCCGTTGTTTTTAAAAACCGCACAAAGGCAACAACGCCTATCACAGCAAAAAGAATAATAAACACCCACGCATGGCGAATAAAATCACTCGCTTTCATTAAAGCGACTGTAATCCATGGTAAGGCATCTTTACTTTGATCGAAGGTTTTTACAATCTCTGGTACAACATAGGTCATTAATCCCATCACAATACCAAATGACATCAGCATTAAAATGATGGGGTAAATCATGGCACCTTGAACTTTCTTTTGCATGGCAAAACGGTTCTCAGTGTAGTCGGACAACTGATCTAAAATCAGATCTAAATGACCTGAACGCTCACCTGCCGCAACCGTTGCAATATAAAGGTCAGGAAAACGACCTGACTGTTGCATGCCTTGCGCGAGTGAATGCCCTTCCAATACTCTTGAACGAACCGAGAGTAAAAGATTTTGCACATGTGCTTTTTCACTTTGCCTGCTCACGGCGCGTAAAGCTTCTTCTAGAGGAATTGCAGCAGCAACCAAAACTGAAAGTTGTCTGGTCATCAGTGCCAAATCATAAGCACTAAACTTTTTCTGGAATAACCCGTGGCTTTGATGCTTATCTTTTTGTTCAACAGGATCAACGCTAATCGGAGTCCATGCTTTATCGCGTAATTGTTGGCGAATCTGACGTGCTGAGTCTCCCTCAAGCACCCCCTTTTGCTGCTTCCCTGAAGCATCAATAGCAGTAAATTGATATGCAGGCATGGTAATGTTCTAATTTTCCAAAAATAATAGTCGCTGCTGTTGCATCTATGCTACGCAATCATTCATATTCATTCTATAGCCTGTGTAGAATACCCAAGTCCTCTTCACGACGCTATGCCGTTTTTTAAAATTGACGAAATGAGCATCTATGACCATAACGCCAAAACCTGATTCAGTTGTTTATCGTGTGCGTGTTGCCGTACCTGTGCATCTGTACGACACTTTTGACTATACACTCACCAAAGCACAATATGAACGGGCTCAGGTAGGTTCACGCGTCGCGATTTCATTTGGACGGCAAAACCTGATTGGTATTATTACTGAAAAAGTTGACCCACAAGAATCATTTACAGGCACCTTTCAGCTTAAAGCCATTTCTGAACTTTTAGATGATGAACCTATTTTAGATGAACAAGTTTTAAGTTTATTGACATGGTCTGCCCAGTATTACCAATTTCCGATTGGTGAAGTGATGCAAACGGCCCTACCCGCGTTATTGCGTCAGGGTAAACCAATGGATGTATTGTTTCATCTATGGAAAATCATTCCTTGTGACAATGTTGAAGCCTTGTTAAAGCGTTCCATTAAGCAACAAGATGCATATCAAATTTTAAAATTACATCCTGCCGGAACTACAGAAAATATTCTTAATTTAAGTGGTGTAGAAACTGCGACACTTAAAGCACTTCAAAAGAAAGGACTGATAGACTGTACACTTGAGCCTCATGATTTTAGCCCAGCACCTGTGCAATTGGCTCAAATGCCACTTACCCTAAATGATGATCAAAAGAAGGCAACTCAGCACGTCATTAATGCACAGCATCAATACCAAGCATTTTTACTAGATGGCTTAACTGGAAGTGGTAAAACTGAAGTTTATTTGCATATCATGCATGAGGTGTTAAAACAAGGTAAGCAAGTCCTAGTATTGGTTCCTGAAATTGGCTTAACCCCTCAAACTATTTCGCGCTTTAAGTCTCGTTTTAACTGCGATATTGCTTTATTGCATTCAGGCTTAAATGACTCTAAACGCTTACAAGCATGGCAACAGGCACAAACTGGTAAAGCATCTATTATTTTAGGGACTCGTTCCGCCATTTATACACCGCTGCCACGTCTGGGCCTCATCATTTTAGATGAAGAACACGACCTGTCTTATAAGCAGCAAGAAGGCTTCCGTTATCATGCGCGTGATGTCGCACTGTACCGAGGCCACTCACAAAACTGCCCTGTTATTTTAGGTTCGGCGACTCCAAGCATCGACAGTTATCACTTAGTAGAAACTGGTAAGTTAACTTCACTGCAACTGAACCAGCGTGCAGGCCACGCGCTTTTACCTAAAATGCATTTGATAGATCTTAAAGTTGTCAAAAAGCAGCATGGTATTAGCCAGCCTTTAATCGAGCAAATTAAAAATACCCTAGCAAGAAAAGAACAGGTTTTAATTTTTTTAAACCGTCGTGGTTATGCACCTGTATTGGTTTGTGAAAGCTGTGGATGGCAAGCAAATTGTCCACATTGCGATGCACATTTTACGTTGCATACTCAGCCTTATTCTTATTTGCATTGTCACCACTGTGGCACAGTTCATCGCTTGCCAGACCACTGCCCTGAGTGTCAGCAGAAGAGTTTAAAAACTTTAGGTGCCGGAACAGCCAAAGTTGAAGAGCACTTACAAGAGTTATTCCCAGATTATGATGTGATTCGAGTCGATCGTGACAGCACCAGTCGTGTCGGTAGTTGGCAAAAAATCTATGATCGTATTCATCAAAACAAACCCACAATTTTGCTTGGTACTCAAATGTTGGCAAAGGGTCACCATTTTCCACATGTGACCTTGGTTGCTATTTTAGATATTGATGCAGGTTTACTGAGTGTCGATATTCGGGCGCCAGAACGTACTGCGCAGTTGATTGTACAAGTCGCTGGTCGTGCAGGTCGTGGAGAACACAAAGGTCATGTTTATTTACAGACTTTAAGGCCAGATCATCCTTTACTCACCACACTCATCGAAAAAGATTATCGGGCAGTCGCAAAACAAACTCTGGCTGAGCGTAAAGTTGCATTACTGCCGCCTTATCGTTATGCAGTTTTAATTCGTGCTGAATCGAAAAATCGTGACTATACATTGCATTTTTTAAATGAAGCTGCCGAGCAACTTCGCCAAATTGCAGGTGATATTATTGATATTTGGGGGCCGATTCCAGCACCAATGGAACGTAAAGCGGGACGTTACCGCGCCCATATGGTGATTTTGTCTGCCGACCGTGCTCGTCTGCATTTTTACTTAAGACAATGGTGGGCTCAGTTGGTTCATGCACCAAGACAGCATCAACTTAGACTCTCTATTGATGTTGACCCGCAAGAATTTAGTTAGATGATTTGAATATCATGGTGTGAAGAAGCCCTTTTGGCTTTACACTTAAAAAGATCAATACATTCGGGGTAATGAATGTCATTCCTACTGCAAGCAACAATTTTTCTTGGAGCTTCTCTGATTTTAGTCCCTTTGGGTAAACGCTTAGGGATTGCAACAGTTTTAGGTTATTTATTTACGGGCATCCTTCTTGGCCCAAGTGTTTTAAATATTGCCCATGACCCTGAAGCCATTATGGAACTGGCTGAGTTTGGGGTCATCTTACTTATGTTCCTCATTGGCTTAGAGTTACGTCCACAACGTTTATGGGAAATGCGTGACTCCATTTTCGTGATGGGAAGTTTGCAAGTGGTGATTACGGGCGTAATTCTCATGCTCACCGTATTGCTACTATTTCAGCAACAACTTGCTGCCAGCTTTGTCATTGGTTTTGCCCTCGCACTGTCTTCTACAGCCTTTGTATTACAACTACTGACCGAAAAACAACAGCTCAACACCACCTATGGCCAGCAATCGTTTTCAATTCTGCTTTTCCAAGATATTGCAGCGATTCCTTTACTGGCAGTGATTCCACTGTTGGCAGGAACTGAATCTACCCATCATGGTATTGCTTATTTTGCGGCCATCATTGCAACATTCAGTGGTCTATTCCTATTTAGTCGTTATGTGATGCGTCCATTTTTCCGTTTCGTTGCAAAAAGTGGTGCAACTGAACTGATTACCGCGGTGGGGTTATTTATTATCCTTGCTGTTGTGCTACTCATGGATACTTTAGGAATTAGCACGACACTAGGCGCTTTTCTTACTGGGGTTCTTTTAGCCGACTCTGAATTCCGTCATGAACTTGAAGCAAGTATTGCTCCATTTAAAGGACTATTACTTGGTTTGTTCTTTATGACTGTGGGTATGACCACGCAACTGTCGTTACTGATTGAAATGCCTTGGCTCATTATTGGTGGAGCGGTCGGTCTGTTGGTGATAAAAACCCTCGTGTTAACTGCGATTGCCCGCTATAAAAAATACAGTTGGAACAATAGTCTGCTGCTTGGAACTTGCTTGGCTCAAGGTGGTGAATTTGCTTTTGTCATTTTAAGTCTTGCGAAAAGTGAAAAAGTTTTAACTGATGCTTTATTAGAGCCTGTTACGCTAATTGTGACGTTGTCGATGGTCCTTACACCAGTAATTTACTGGATTATGGCAACTAAAATCATTCCTTTGTTTAATAAAGAACGTCCACCTGAGTATGATGAGATTCCTCAGCAAGATAATCCAATTATCATCGCTGGGTTTGGTCGCTTTGGACAAATTATTGCACGTATTGCCCGCTTGCAGCACTTAGGCTTTACTGCGATCGACAACAACCTTCATCAAGTGGACTTTGTGCGTCGATATGGCGGTAAACTCTATTACGGTGATGTCACGCAACCTGATTTACTTCGCTCGGCAGGCATTGAAAAAGCCCAAGTATTTATTTTGGCAATTGATGATGTCGAAGACTCTATGAATGTTGCACGACATTTAAGATTGAACTATCCACACATAAAGCTACTAGCACGCGCTCGTGACCGCCATCATGTACACCTGTTAAGAGATTTAGGTGTTGAACATATTTGGCGTGAAACCTATTTATCATCATTAGGTATGGCTTATCGCGCTTTACGCGAACTCGGTATTTCTGATGAACAGGCTTATAATAATATCGAAATCTTTCGAGATTATGATGAGAAATTACTCATACAGCAGCAAAGCATTTATACCGATGAACAAAAGGTTTTTGAAACCCATCGTAATGCGCTGGCTGAACTTGAGCATCTATTTGAAAGCGATGCACAGCAAGCCACATCAAGACATGACGTTAACTTAAAGCGTCATTTACAACCAAATCGTATCGACATTACACGAGATCACGAAGAATAACTTGAGATTTCGCAAAATGGCTATATTAAGGACTTATTCACATTGCCTAAATGATTGAGACAATCGGTACAAAAGTTGCCGTTGTCCTGCTTGCAGCTTCGCTGCATTCCCTAAGCTTGATTAAACCGAAGTTGTTATAATCTGCTTAGGGCCCTGGAGAATATTATGTCTGATTTACGCCAACGCTTTTATATAGAGGACTTTCCTGTTCGCGGTGAAGTAGTTCATCTAGAAGAAGCATTACAAACTATTTTAGCTCAACGCGACTACATGCCTGCGGTTAAAATTCTACTAGGCGAGATGTTGAGCGCGACTGCATTACTTGCAAGTACTTTAAAAATCAAAGGCCGTATCAGCTTGCAAATCCAGGCTAGCGGCTCTTTCAAATGGGCTATGGCTGAATGTAATCACTTAGGTGAAGTTCGTGCTTTAGCAGACTACGAAACAGATCCACGTTTTGTTGAAGCAACTGACAGCAGTACAGTCCTTGGTGCTTTAGTTAATCCAATTTTATTTATTAACATCGAGCCTGAGCATGGTGAGCGTTATCAAGGGATCGTACCTCTTGACCAAACAAATCTAGCAGGTTGTTTGATGCAGTATTATGATTTATCTGCTCAAATTCCAACTCGTATTGTATTGGCAAGTACAGCTAAACGTTCTGGTGGTTTACTCATTCAGTTATTACCTCGTCATGATGAGGAAGAGCAAAAACTGGTTGATGAAGACCTATGGCCACGTTTGACTATGCTGACTGAAACGCTTAAGCCTGAAGAATTAACAGAACTTTCAGCGAATGAGATTTTGTATCGTCTGTATAACGAAGAAGAAGTACGCTTGCCAGAAGTTGAACACTTAAAATTTGGCTGTACGTGTTCTAAAGAACGTTGTGCTAAAGCATTACTTCAAATTGGTGTTGATGCTGTTCATGAAACACTGGAAGCTCAGAACCCAATTCAAATGGATTGTCAGTTCTGTAACACCCGTTATGAGTTCACTGCTGAAGAAGCACTAGGTTTGTTTGGCGAACATTTGAGTTAATTACTCACTTCATAAAAAGGCGGTCAAACCGCCTTTTTTATTTATCTATAGTTTTTTGATGATAATTTTCAGCATCTTATTTTAAATCAGTTAATATGAGCTTACTTTATAGCCTAATAAACAAGATGCTTATATTTCATGAATTATTTTGATTATTTTCTCTTTATTTTTAGTGTCATTATTATGATTGCTACACCTGGCCCAGTCATGATTTTAGTGGCAAGCGCTGGGCTTAAAGGTGGCTATAAAAAAGCACTGGAAACCATTTTTGGTACAAATCTCGCATCACTGGTTTTAATTTTTATTTCAGTACTCGTACTCAAAGGAGTACTCGGTATTAATGAAAGCTATTTAAATATTATTCGTTTTTTAGGCTGTCTCTATATTGGCTATTTAGGATTTAGTATTCTTAAAGAAGTGATTCAAGCTCCACATCCTGAAGCAATACAAACCGTTTCTGCCCAAAATGGTGGTTTTAAAAAGGGCTTTTTGGTCGGTATTTCAAATCCTAAAGATATTATTTTCTTTTCAGCTTTCTTTCCTCAGTTTGTCTCTATTTCACCTAACTTAAATTTCAGTCTAACTGTTCTTACCCTGACATGGATTGTTTTAGATTTTTTAACCCTGTCTTTAGTGTATGTATTTTTCCGCCGTCTTTCTAACAGCCACTTATACCCTAAAATACTCGGCTTATGCGGCCTATTGCTTTTATTAATTGCCTTATACGGTTTATATCAGACTTTTATGTAAAGATTGAGAGGCATAACCCTAATCGACTTATGTCTCTTCCAGCTTGCCTCTCCATTTCTGTAAGAGAACAACTCTTATACAATCTAGCTCATTGAAAGCCTTAAAAATTGTTTCATAATGAAATAAACAACACCATCGTGATAAAACATTATGGCCAAAAATTATTATGAAGAATTAGGGGTTACACGAGAAGCCTCTGCTGATGAAATTAAAAAAGCATATCGGAAATTAGCTCGTAAATATCATCCCGATATCAGCAAAGAAAAAGATGCAGAAGAAAAAATGCAGGCGATTAACGTTGCCTATGACACCTTAAGCAATGCAGAAAAAAAAGCTGAATATGACCAAATGTTAGACCACCCACAGGGCTTTAATGACTTTGGTCAAGGTGCAGCTCAAGGTGGATTTGATGGCGCGCGTTTTTATCGTCAGGGCTTTACGGGCGGCGGTGGCGAACAAGCTGATTTTAGCGGTTTCGAGGATTTGTTCGGCCGTTTTGGTGCTGGTTTTGGCGGTGGGCAACAACAATACCAAAGACAACAACGCAGTTACCGAGGTGAAGATCAGCATGCCAGCATAGAGGTTGATCTTGATATTGCCTACCATGGATCAACACAACAGATTACCTTACAAATTCCGACTGTGAATGTCTATGGTGAGCCTGAGGTACAACGTAAAACCCTACAGGTGAAAATACCGAAAGGCATGAAGGAAGGCCAACAAATTCGCCTAAGCGGACAAGGACAAAGTGGTATCAATGGTGGTGCCAACGGCGATCTTTATATCGAGATTCAATATAAAGATACCGATCGTGTTCATGTCGAAGGCAGTGATGTATATTTAACTGTAGATGTAGCACCTTGGGAGGCTGCATTAGGTCAAGGTATTGAGGTAAAAACACCTGCTGGGTCGTTACATGTCAATTTACCTAAAAATGCAAAACAAGGACAACAGCTACGTTTAAAAGACAAAGGGATACCAAATAAAACGCCAGGCCATCTTTATTTAATTTTAAATATTGTATTCCCGCCTGCACATTCTGAAAAAGAAAAAGAAGCGTATCAGCAATTGGCTGAAGCCTTTGCTTCATTCGAACCTCGTTCATCTCATTAGGGAGCAAGATCATGACAACCATCCATTATCGAGAAATTGTATGTGACGGCCACACCTTTAGTGCTGAAGTCGTTGATGAACAATCTACATTTGACTTACAACAATTTGCCCAAGCCTGTGGTCAAAGCCCGGACTGGATTTTAGAGCTTATTGAGTACGACATTTTAGTGATTGAAAGTACCCCTGAGAAACATCAGTTCATGGGTGAAGATGTCGTTCGTGCTCGTAAAGCTTACCGTTTACAACGAGACTTTGATGCAAGTTTGGCAGCAGTTGCGGTGATGTTAGATTTGATTGATGAAGTGCAACAACTTAGAAAACAGTTGAAGCATTTTCATTAAGATTTTTCTTCTAAATAATATTTCACACAGGTATGAGCTAACGTGATGGGCGGCATGAATGCCGCCTTTTGGGCTGCGGTAACATGGATGTACCGTCAGCCCAAGAAAGGGGTTTTGTTACTTTTGCCCAGTCAAAAGTAAGGATATGCCTATGCAATAAGTATCAAATTAATCCCTAAATTTGAGGCAGTACTAACAAATCAACTTTACTGATTTTGAAAATTCCTATTACTTCAACCGAGTAATCTTCTCCACTTCCTTCAAAGTCTGCTTAATCGGTTCATATTCCAAAAACCAGAACAAATTCATACGCTCTTGGCGGTGCTGCTGAGCCAATAAATCAATAACACTTTTCTCGCCACGCCCTACCAAATGCTGTCGATAGAAGTAGTAAAGCAAGAAAACCGTACTGAGCAACATGACACCAAGCATAATCCAGAACCCCACTGGCGACTTAAGCCCTGGAATAAACTCAAAGTTCATTCCATAAATACCTGTTAAGAGTGTAAGCGGTGCAAATACGGCCGTAATAATGGCAAGAATACGCATATTTTCATTGGTCTGGTTTGCAATCGCTGAGAAATGCAAATCAATTGCCGACTGAATAGCGCTACGTAAACGTAAAGTATGCTTTTGAATACGTTCGACATGACTCATTAAATCATTCAAACGAACTAACAGAAGATCTTGAGAACTATGTGTCCGCTCACCAATCACATGATGATAATTTTCTACAATTTCATCTCGAAACTCTTGTAAGGTTTCGATTTGCTCTTCGCATAAATTTTCGACCTGTTGAAAGGCCATGTTTTCATGAAACAGTTGATGCCATTGTTTAAAACGGCGATTGCCCTGTAATAGCTGTTGTTGCCAATGCTCGACCCTTCTAGTTAAAGGTGAACGAATATCAAGATAACCATCCACCATGCTATTGAGCAGACGTAAACACAAATCTACAGGTGAATTAGGCAACTTACGGGTTTTGTTTTGCTCTTCTAAGGTTTTACATAAAATATTTTCAAGACGCTGAATATAATTTTCAATCGACTTGTTGCCCTGCTCACGTACGCTAATCAGAACTTTAGGCGTAAAAATAAAACTAATTGGCGTGGTAGCTAAGCCAAATACACTCTCGTGAGTTTCCCCATTTTTAATTTCATCATCAGGTGTCACAAGCTTTTTGAAAATGAGCAGATCATATTCTTCAAGCGTATCAAAGGCACAAGGATGCTCAATATTGGCAATATCTCGCATATGAAATTCATTAATTGCGACATCTGAAAGCTGCTGAATTTTTTGTTGCCATTCTTCATTATGGTTAACAACATCAGATCTCACACTATCAATCCAGAAAAACTCTAGAACATGTTCAGTGTGCTTTTCTCGGCTCAAAAAAACATAGCCATCCTTTTGATGACGATAAAAATAATAAATCTGCATACCACGTCGATCTATTTGTGTGTTACTTGCATCATGCCATAAAAAAAGCCCGCATCAAGCGGACTTTTTTATTAGTGAGTTAAGCAATTATGCTTGCTCAATATCTTTCATAGTCAATTTGATACGACCACGGTTGTCAACATCAGCAACTTGTACTTTAACTTCCTGACCTTCTTTAAGAACGTCAGTTACGTTCGCAATACGCTCATTCGAGATTTGCGAAATGTGAAGAAGACCATCAGTACCAGGCATAATGTTTACGAACGCACCAAATTCTACGATACGGATAACTTTACCGTCATAGATTTTACCTGGCTCAACTTCAGCAGTAATCGCTTGGATTTTTGCAATTGCAGCTTTAGCAGCAGCTTTAGTTTCACCAAATACGCGAACTGTACCGTTATCTTCAATATCAATAGCAGCTTTAGTTTCTTCAGTAATTTGACGGATAGTTGCACCACCTTTACCAATTACGTCACGGATTTTGTCCGGATTAATAGTAATTACTTCAAATGTTGGAGCATGCATTGAAATTTCAGGACGAGCGCGTGAAATTACTTTGTTCATTTCATTAAGGATGTGCATACGACCAGCAAATGCTTGGTTTAACGCAACCTCCATAATTTCTTCAGTAATACCTTCGATCTTGATGTCCATTTGAAGTGCAGTAATACCGTTTGCAGAACCTGCTACTTTAAAGTCCATGTCACCAAGGTGGTCTTCGTCACCTAAGATGTCTGAAAGTACCGCAAAACGATCGCCTTCTTTCACTAAGCCCATTGCGATACCCGCAACTGGCGCTTTAAGTGGAACACCTGCATCCATAAGAGATAATGACGCACCACATACAGAAGCCATTGAAGATGAACCGTTAGATTCAGTAATGTCAGATACAATACGAATAACGTATGGGAAGCGGTCAGCAGCAGGAAGAACAGCTTGAACACCACGACGTGCTAAACGACCATGACCAATTTCACGACGTTTAGGACCAGACTCACGACCTGTTTCACCTACAGAGTATGCAGGGAAGTTGTAGTGCAACATGAAGTTGTCAGTTTTAGTGCCAGAAAGCGTATCAACCATTAACGCATCACGAGTATTACCCAATGTTGTTGTTACTAACGCCTGAGTTTCACCACGTGTAAATAATGCAGAACCGTGTGCACGGTCTAATACGCCAACTTGAACGTCGATCGCACGAACAGTTTTAGTATCACGACCATCAATACGTGGCTTACCAGACAAGATGTTGTCACGTACTGTACGGTATTTAAGGTCTTCAAATAATTCGTTTACTTCGTCAGCAAGACCTGTTTCGTCATTTTCAGGAACGAACTGAGCTACAGCTTCTGCATAAAGTGCATCTAATGCTGCATAACGATCTTGTTTAACCGCAATCGTATACGCTTCAGAAATTTTAGCTTCGAAAGCTGCTTTTAATTGCTCACGAAGTGTTTCATTTTTAGCTGGAGCAACCCAAGTTGATTCCACTGCACCGGCAGCAGCAGCAAATTCTTTAATTGCTTGAATCGCGATTTGCATTTCGTCATGACCGAAAAGCACAGCACCAAGCATTTGGTCTTCTGAAAGTTCTTTTGCTTCAGATTCAACCATTAATACAGCAGACTCTGTACCAGCAACCACAAGGTCAAGGTCAGATTGAGCAAGTTGTTCAAAATTCGGATTTAAAACGTATTCACCGTTAATTAAACCAACTCGTGCGCCACCAATTGGACCACGGAAAGGAGTACCAGCAATAGACAATGCTGCTGATGTACCAAGCATTGCTGCGATATCAGCATCCATAGTTTTGTCAGAAGAAACAACTGTTGCTGTTACTTGAATTTCGTTGAAATAACCTTCTGGGAACAATGGACGAATTGGGCGGTCAATAAGACGTGAAATTAAAGTTTCAGCTTCAGACGCTCGACCTTCACGCTTACCGTAACCACCAGGGATACGACCCGCTGCATATTGTTTTTCTTGATAGTTAACTGTTAACGGGAAAAAGTCTTGACCCGCTTTTGCTTTAGGTTGAGCAACAACTGCAACTAAAACAGTTACACCACCCATTGTGATTAAAACTGTATTCGCTTGACGAGCAACGCGACCCGTTTCTAAAACGACTTGATGTTGACCGAATTGGAATTCTTTACGAACGATGTTAAACATTGACATGTATTGTATTTTCCTAATTTTATTCTAGTGAGACCCCTAAGGTTTGGCATTCAGACTACACCAATTGGTAGATAAATGACAAAGCTTAGAAGCCATCACACTAGACCAAAAATTTTAAATAATATTAAACGCAAAGAAGGAGCGCACAAGCGCCCCTTCTATAAATCGCCTAACGGTGATTAGACGAAACTTTCTTTTCAGGAACAAAGCATAACAACATGCGATAAACCGAAAACAAAGCAAAATCGAATTAACGACGTAGACCTAAAGCACCGATCAAAGCAGTGTAACGCTCGTGGTCTTTACCATTTAAGTAGTCAAGTAATTTACGACGTTGGTTAACCATACGGATCAAACCGCGACGGCTATGGTGGTCGTGTTTGTGAGCTTTAAAGTGACCTTGTAAATCATTGATTTGAGCAGTCAATAAAGCTACTTGTACTTCTGGTGAACCAGTGTCGTTTTCAGCGCGAGCAAATTTAGCAATGATCTCTGCGCGGTCTGCATTAGTTAAAGCCATTCGATTTCTCCGAGATGCTTAAAAAATAAAATGATATGAATCAGTTGAGCGCAACTGACTGCCGTGCATCACTACAGCAAGTCGCCTATTTTAAGGTATCTATATATGGATTGCAAAATTGTTTTCAGTTACCTGTCATTTTAGACACTGACATCAGCGTCCGAACCCTGCACACTTGGCCTTCAATAAAAAGAAAGAAGCGCGAGGGACGTGTGAAAATATTTTCGGCTAACACCTGTCCAGTACCAGACGATATTGGATCAGTCATTCATCACAAAGATGAGGTGCCTGCTGAACAAGGTGGAATGAATGAACATCAGGTTCAAAAGATCTGGAAAAGTATTGAGTCGCTTTATAAAACTGGAAATTATCCACTCATTACATTTTGTTTACGCAGACAGGGGAAAATTTTATTAAATCGAAGCATCGGCTATGCTCAGGGGAACTCTCCAGCAGGTCTGCAAAATAATGCACTCATTGCAACGCCTGACACTCCTGTTTGTTTATTTTCAGCCTCAAAAATGATTACTGCCATGCTGATTCATCTTTTAGATGAAAAAGGTGAAATCAACTTACTCGATCCTGTCAGTTATTACATTCCAGAATATGGTGTAAATGGGAAGCGCCGTGCGACGATCTTTCATTTATTAGCACATCGTGGCGGCATCCCTTATATAGACGGCGAAGTCACTCCTGAACTGCTTTTTGATAAAGATGAAATTTTAAAGCGTCTATATGCAGCAAGACCCGTTTCTCCTGCAGGTAATCACCTCGCCTATCATGCTGTAACTGCAGGTTACATTTTGGGAGAAATTATTGAACGGGTCACAGGACAAGATCTTCGTCAGTTTGTACATGAGACCATCGAAAAACCGATGGGTATGCCCTATTTTAACTATGGTTTGAAGCCAGAATATCGTGCAAAAGTCGCACTCAATTGTGCAACAGGCTTACATCCTCGCTTGGGGACAGATCATTATCTCAATCATGTATTAGGCGGCGGTTTACAACTCGCTGTAGATGTCACTAATGACAGCCGCTTTATGGATACGATTTGTCCTGCCGGTAACATTTATACGAGTGCCGAACAGGCTGGACGTTTTTTCGAAATGCTCTTGAGTGGTGGAAGTTATCAAGGCAAACAAGTTTTAAGTGAGAAAACAATTTTTAGAGCAACTCTACCGACCACAGGAGTTAATATTGACCGAACCTTATTAATCCCGATGCGTTATGCATTAGGTCCAATGCTCGGTAGCAATCCGGTAGGTTTATTTGGTCCAATGACTGGTCAAGCTTTTGGTCATCTTGGTTTTTCCAATATTTTATGTTGGGCCGATCCAGAGCGTGATATTAGTGTTTCTCTGTTGACTACTGGAAAATCCGTAGTAGGTACTCATCTGCCTGCTTTGGCAAATCTGCTCTATCAAATTTCTAGCCAATGTCCTCGAATTCCTAGAGATCAACGTCGTTCATTGTTCGGTAGTGACTCACATGAAACAGATCTAGTTTAAATAGCAATAATCTAGCTATAAAATAAAAAACCCAAGCATTTCTGCTTGGGTTTTTGGCGCTGTAGTTCTTATTTATCGTGTTTATCGCTGTTCTTATTGTTATATGTGAGATGCTTTATACATCTTTCTTCTAGTTTTACTCACTTCCGTTGTTTTTATTTCTATTTCCTTATGGGATGTATTCTCTCATATCCAATTATGAAGAAAAGTAGTATTTTTCTTATCATCATGTAAGCAAAAACGTACAGGTCTGTCTAATATTTAGCGTTTGTCTGTAACAGCTAAATAACGTACGGTTCTGTATAACATTTAACTTAACAATTCACAGGAAAAATGACTATTTAAGAATCATATTACAAATAAATATATTAATACGATTGGTTTAAATTGTTGATAATAAGGACAAGAAATCCTGTGAAATACATAAAGATTTATTTAATTTATTTGACATGATAAAAACTCAAAATATAAAAAAGCCCTGTAGTCTCTCCCAAAACTACAAGGCTTAGCGGCTGTAAGTTTCCTCTTTATTCACCTACTTCATTGTAAGTTCGCAGTCTCTCGACTTAAGTTATTATTATTGTGCGATTTTGCCCGACATTCCTTGCCAAGCTCGTTGTGCGTTTATAATCTCAAAAACAGGGGGTGTTCTCTAGCAGCAAATATCTCGAATCTATGTAAGCTTTTTCTTACAAAGGTCAAAATATTAAGTTTGACTTAACGAACTAACCGATTAACCTTTTCAACTAAACCGCTTCTTCTTGTCGTACGAACTGTAAAAGATTGTAATAAAGCCTCAGGGTAAACCAAAAGACTCACTACCTTTTTCGCTCGTGTAATCGCAGTGTAAATAAGTTCTTGGCTTAGCAAATTCTTGGCAGCCTGATCGAGAACTACAGCAGTATGTGTAAATTCAGAGCCTTGCGATTTGTGAATGGTTAAGGCAAATGCACTTTGAATACTTTTAGGTAGTCTGTTTGCAGCAACCCATTTATTTAAACTAGGAAAATACACTTCAAACTGTTGAGGCTGAGTACGGTGTTCAAAACATAAACCAATGTCACCATTTGAAATGCCAAGTTG
Organism: Acinetobacter sp. GG2; assembly: GCF_000292385.1. NCBI lineage: Bacteria > Pseudomonadati > Pseudomonadota > Gammaproteobacteria > Moraxellales > Moraxellaceae > Acinetobacter > Acinetobacter sp. GG2. Next base: position 35,541 of record NZ_ALOW01000022.1, on the reverse strand, counting down.
GTAATCGTTATAAGTCATCATAACTGGACGACCAACATACCATCCTCCTAAGGTCACGATACCTAGCTGTTGTTGTAACCAACGTTCGGCATATTGATTAAGTTGCTGTAAGCCAAATGGTCCATGACGTACAGCAGTTAAAATACGGTAGTCATCGAATGATTTAACTATATTTTCAATATGCTCAATTGAGCGATCATCTTGTAAATAAGCTTTTAGGCTTTGCACATAGCCTTGAAAACCCACCATCAATTTTTGATAGTAAGCTTCTAGCTCTATAGATGCCCCCTCAGGTAAGTATTCAAGCTGAACCACATCGGGCATATTAGCTTCTAAAGGAATTGAACGTAACTCTGAAACCTGAACAATATCAATTTCAAATTGCTGTAGAACCTTCTCATGATTGATCTGACTGGTTTGCATTTGAATAAATCGTGCCACTTGCCCAATTAACGCACCTTCTGCAAAACGGCGGCTGGTTTGAAGGTGAACACGGTTTTCAGACAAAGCGTCGATTTGCTGTAAATCTGCAAGTACCGCTCCAACATCTACTGAAGCAAGCTGGTTGGCATCGCCTAGCAAAATAATTCGGCAAGACTCAGGCACCGCTTCAAATAATAAAGTTGCCAGATTTAAATCCAGCATAGAGGCCTCATCCACCACAATAACGTCATAAGGCAAAGTCTGCTTTTGATTAAAAAGTGGAGTTTGACTATGCCCCATACCCAATAAGCGATGAATAGTTTGGGTACTTTGGTTTCTTAGTTCATCACTAACTAGTCCTGACTCAAGAAGCTTAGGGTCGTTAAACGAGTTTTGTAAGGCTTCTTGCATACGCTGTGCAGCTTTACCCGTCGGAGCAGCCATCGCCACACGAATATGCGGGATGGCTTGGCTAAGTACAGCAATAATACGAGCCAACGTATACGTCTTACCTGTCCCCGGCCCACCTGTAATGATACTTAAGCTCTGCTGAGTCACCATTTGCAAAGCAGCTTGCTGATGTGGGTCAGTGAGTAAGTTTAAATGCTCTTCACACGAAACTGGTTGAATTGGTTGTTGCTTTAATCGACGAATTTGCTCAGCTAGACGTTGCTCTAGGTTCCAATATCGGTATAATGCCAACCCCTGCCCGTCGTGGACACAAGGGGCAACTTGAGACATCGCTTGTTCTGCGGATATCGCCATTTGACCAAGTGTTTCTGTTTCTTCTGGGCTAATCGCAATACAACTGTCACCTTGCAAGCTCGCTTCAATAAGCTGCTGCAAAAAACAAGCTGCCTCTGGAGCTTGTGTCTGTGCAGTAAACGGAGCTTGATTTAGAAAGGTACTCCAAGTCGTCAACCAGCTTAAATCGCTTTGTTCAGGGCTATTTAGATTGTCCACACACTTATCCACCTAGTTTTCCACACGCTTGTCCACATGGTTATAGACAGGATTATCCACACCCCAAGTATTTGTTAATTCTAAAATTAGATCATTTATCAGCATTTTTTATGCAATTTTATCCTCAGCAAAGTACCCTAAAATAGCATCAAGTCGTAGAACAAATTCTGTACTTGGCTGCCAATAATAATAACCCTGCTCAGCTTCGCCATTCATACCACGCAAGTAAAGATAAGTCGCCCCACCTAGGTGTTGCTCAATATCATAATTTTGCATTTTGACTTTTAAATAACGATGTAGCGCAACCAAATACAAGCCCGCTTGCAACCAATAACTGGCTAAAGACATACTTTGAGCAATACTTTCTACACTGTAATCGGCAAGGTTTTCACCCAAGTAGTTACTCTTATAGTCAGCAATGTGATAACGCTGCCCATCAAAATAAACCAAGTCTATCGAACCATTTAAATAACGTGCAGAACGAGCCTCTAATAACTCAGGCATTTCCATTCCATATTCAGCAAACAGCTGCTGAATACGTTTCATGGCTAACACCCGATCTGACAAGGCCAAATAAAAAGGACACTCTGATAAATAGTGCTCTGGTTGCAACTGATTTAGGCGAAAACCTTGATATAACGGCGTGTTTAGAATCTCTTGCAGCCATGTCGCCACAGCGTGATAAAGCGAATATTCCGCTTCTTGTTTTTCGGGAAAGCTTTCTTGGTATTTGATTAATAAATCTTGCCACAAACTACTATAGTCATTTTTAAAACGACGACGTATTTCACTTACCCACTCATCTGCACATTGAAAATCAATATGTTCAAAAATTTCATGTAAGAAATTACCTGCAAGTGTTCCTCTAGGAAAGTTGCTTTTGATCCAGCTAATTGGCTGTGCTGCGGTCACTTCAACAGAAATAACCTGATCGAGTTCATCTTCGGCTAAAACAGCTTCATAGCTCTGGCTCGTAAGTAAATCTGTACCTACTTTATGTCTTAAATGCTGTGCCAGATAACTAAAACTGGTTTTGCCTCTCGAATAAAAGCGCTGGTCAGGAAAGTGTTGTGCCTGTATTTCAATAATATTGATGTGTTGATTTAAATGCATGGCAACAGGTGGTTGCTCCAAAATCATTTCATCGCAACAACAACGGTGCTGGAAAGGTTCAGCTCTGTTTTTCCAAAAAGCTAAACCTGAAACAGACTTGCCATCTGTATCTTGCATAAGCGCATAAACACGATGACTAGCACGGGTTAAAGCCACGTACCAAAGGCGGTTCTGTTCCGCCAAAGCCCGTTCTTCATGCTGCTTCAGTTCGGTTTCGTTTAAATATGCTTTATCGGCAATCGCAACAACTCGTTGTGTTACGGTTTGAGCAGATTCAGGCGTAGTGACATCTTGAGTTGAGAAATTAAGTGTTTTGTTATTTTCACGAAATGGCTTATCAGCCCCAAGCAAAAAGACAATTTTAAACTCAAGTCCTTTCGACTGGTGAATAGTCATGAGCTGTACGCCAGCTTCACTCGACAATCTACGCTCTAGCTCCCACTCACGGTCAAGCGGTGACTGTAATTGCTTGAGATACCAATGATAGAGATTTTGCGCACCCTGATATTTCTCGCTATGTTGGCTTAAAATTTCGGTCAAATGACGCAAGTTCACCACAACCCGCTCATTATCTTTACTCTGGACAGCAACTAGATTTTTCCAAATGCCAAATTGGTTTAAACATTGCTGCCATGCCACTAAAAAGCCCTGAGCTGACCAAAGCTCCCGAATAGCATCAAAGCCTGTCATAAACTGGCTTAAACCTTCAGCTGTTTGCTCAAGTTGCAACAGTTGTTTTAGATCCATAGCAAACAATCGGCTAATCAAAGCTCGTTTCACTTTTGCCTCATCGTAAGGATGAAGAATCGCGGTGAGTAAGGCTCCAACATCTTGAGCAATTGTACAATCAAAAACACTTCGTTTTGATGGCCGGTTAACGCGTATTCCTAAACGTTCTAATTCAAACTGAACTTTATCAAGGCCATCATGATTGCGTGACAAGACCGCAATATCATCTTCATTTAAAGCTTGGGTCTGAGTATCTCTTTGAAGATATAACTGCCCAGTATGTGACTGATTGAGTAAATCCCGAATCTTCCATGCTACTTGCTGTGCTTCCGTTTCCTTGTCTTTCAGTAGAAGCCAACGTAAAGGGTGCGGGTTAGACTGATTTTGATCGACTAAAGCTGGGTGAGGTCGAGTCCCTGCCCGAATTGAGTCATATTGAACTTGCTCACCGAAGTCGATTTGCCTTTGAAACAAGGCATCAACCACTTCAACCAAGTCAGCGACTGAACGATGGTTATGAATTAATTTATATTCTCGACCATGCTTTGCCTGAATATCTTTATAGGCATTTAAAAAGGTAAGCATGTCCCCACCACGGAAACCGTAAATTGCCTGCTTACGGTCACCCACCATAATCATGCAACCTTTTTGGTAACGCTCTGGATGACGCCAAATGCTGGCGAGCATATCGTCTTGGTCTTGGTTAGTGTCTTGAAATTCATCGACTAAAATTAAGGGATATCGAGCCTGCACAAATACGGCGAAACGTTGCCCCTGCTCGCCCTTTAAAGCTTCTGACAAAGTACGAATTTGCTGAGAAAAAGTCGTCTCACCCTTATTTTGTAAAACCTGAGGTAAACGTTTTTTCACCTCTACACACAAATAGGCTTTTAAATAAATATGAAGCTGATCGAACTGTTCAGCGTAGTCTTTCAGCACACCAAATAACTGCTGAATCTGCTGAATACAAGGATGTTGATAGAATCCATCTGAAATTTCGGCAGGACATTTTTTAAAAACTTTCTGATCGGTAAGTTGGCCTAAAAACTTAAAAACGAGTTCCCGTTGTGCTGCCAAAGATCCATCAAAAACTAAAATACTGTCGCTTTGCGTTAGAACTTGTAAAAGCTGCGGTAAACACTCGCTAAATAATTTGTTAAACGCCCCATTACGAAATATCGTGCCGCTTACATGTTTATAGTGTTCGCCATCAAGCAGGTAATACGGCTCTAAAAGGCTTAAGTCAATTTCTGATGCCAACTGTTTGAGCTGCGCAAGTTGTTCAAATTCAATGGTAGGCTTTTCGGGAAGTTTAAAGTGAGCCGAACTAAAGTTCAGTGAGTCTTCGACCAGTTTGACAAAACTGTCGACACTTTTTAACTCACCTGCCAGATACAACGCATCAATCACAGTTTGAGGCTGAGACTGTATCCATTCACGTAGTACATCATGAATCAGTTGGCGGCTATAGGTTTTAGCATCATCGGTAATTTGAGCACGTTCAATTTTGCCGCTCTCAAAAGCAAACTCACGTAATAGTTTTTGGCTAAAGCTATCGAGTGTTCCGACAAACAACTCATCTAGCTGATCGATGACGAGCTTTAAACGCTCACAGGCATAGGCAATACGTGTCGCAAAATGCTTGAGAACATGTTGCAGTAATAAGTCAGATTCAAGCTCAGCCTGTAAAAGAATCTCTTTTTCAGTCAGACTCCGCTTAGTATCTAAGTAACGGTAGGTTTCGACCAGACGTGCACGAATTCGGCTTTTCAACTCGGCCGCAGCAGCACGGGTAAACGTGGTCGCAATGACTTGGCGCGGTAAATATTTCTCAAGGAAAATACGTACCATCAAACTCGACAGTGTATAGGTTTTCCCGGTACCCGCCGAAGCTTCAATTAAGTGCAATCCGCTAAATTCAATATCAGTAATAGGTTGATAAGACACCTGTACTCTTGAGTTCATGCCTTACTCCGAATATTGAAATTGAAAAACTGGATGATACAAATCATATGCAAACTCATCACAAGCGTGTTGAAGCAATGCTTGTGCATCTTGTTCTTGCAAAATAAAACGCCAGTCCTTATGCAACTTACACGCTTCATTTTGAGTCATATCGATAGCGGTAAATGACCCAGTTTCATTCCAGTATTTTAACAGCTCGGTATAGCTCTTCTCATCCAGTTTTGTTTTTTCTGTCGGATTGGTTGTTTCCCACTGATATGCCTTAGCTTTTTCCAGAGGCTTTAGCATTAAAGCTGCTGGTAGCACCAGTGGTTGCTGTTGAGCATAACGCCAGATCTTAAACCACGGTTGTAAATACTGTCGAGCTTGCGCCGAACTAATACCTTTACAGATCACGGTCTGATCACTAAAAACTACAATACGGCGTCTTTTAGCCCCTGCACTTCCTTCATTTAAATAAGCCAACCAAAGCAGGTACTCTAACCAGACTTTTGCACGTCTTTTTGCCCGAGCACTTGATGCTTCCATGCTGACCCAATCCTGAGTTTCAGATTTTGGCACTGTAATATTCATATGCAGCTGTTTGGCAATTCGCCAGACTCGCTGCGTGGTTTGTGTCACGGCTGATGCATAGTGATGAAGACGTTCAAGCAAACATTCCTGTTCGAAAATGCCCTGTTGCCATGCACTGTATTGAACTTTGCCTACAGGTAATTGATCAAGTAGAGCCTCAGGCTGCGCCTGTTGTTCATTTTGCTGTAAAAAATGTCGAATGGTATAACGGCCTAAACCACCTAAAAGCAAAGGTTCATTTTGATCTAGCTCCCCCACACTTCCCAAATTTTCGACACCTAAAGTTTTTAAATAAAGGCGTGCAGGGAAAGTCACATCCTGTATCCACTGATGGCTATCTAAAACCAGCATGTCAGGTATTTCCAAAGGATAAGATGTATTCGCCCAAGGCTTAAGAACACCAGATGCTTGTTGAATTTGCATCGCCACGTTAAACCAATGATCTTGATAGCGAATATAGCTGTTATCCGCCATGAAACCTTTAGGGTCAAACGGCTGTAAATAATGTAAATGATAGAGTTGCTTTAATTGAGACGGAATTTCAATGCCTTCAATGACCTCTCGTTCAGGTGCATTTGGCTCCGGTTTTACAATAAGCGCAAGATGCTCACGGAACTCTTGAAGAATACTTGAAGGGTCTCTCACTTCACCGTCATTGACATCAAAACCGTTATAAAACAGCCATAGATTTTCTTGAGCTAAAAGTAAGGCGTCTAAGAAAGCGCCTTGGTCATCCTCAAGACGGGAACGGTCACCTAGTTGTTGACGTAAAGCATCCATCAAATCAAATGGCACGTGGGTATCACGGTTTGGAAACTGCCCTGCATCAAGGTTCAACATCACAATTAAGCGATAAGGTAAGGGACGAATTTGTCCAATCTGGGCAAAGGTAATCTGCCCAGTCGGTTCAGCTTGTGCCGTCTGGTTTTCTAAAGTTCGCTGAATCTCATCGAGGATATAAGGCAAAGGCAAGGTAATTTTACGTAAGGTGCCTGTTTCTGCCTCGGCATAGTAACTCGCAAGCGTTAACATACGCTCTTGTTTTTTCACAATTTCTCGAGCAGTTTTTAAAGCAACAACACCAGCCTGTTCAAACTCGACTATATCTTGCGACAACACTTGCAGCCAGTATTCTACTGTATGTACTTTTCTTTGCTCGTGCATAATCAGCCAATCACGGCGCTCATTTAAATCTTGATAAATCTGAATGAGCGTACCAATCAGCTCAAAATCGCCTGGTTGAACTTTAGCGTAACTCAGCACCTGATTAAATGTAGCATGTTCGGGAATTGCAATGCCGAGCGCTAACCGCTCTAAAGCAAATTTAAAACTATAACGATAATCATCGTCGCCGTCACATAAGCTACGTTTCAGATGCTCTGCATCAAGACCACGTTTAAACCCTGCATCGGCCAGTAATGCCAAAACTCGCTCTACTTGAGCATATTCAAGAGCATAGCACTGCTGCGTCGCATGTAAACCAAGCCAATCAGCGAAATCATCAAAGCTAAATCGTCCTTGCATAAGGTGAATACGCCCAATCACGGCACGCCATGCATTGAGTGCATCAAGTGAGGCAATACCTGCAATTTTTACGGGTAAATGCACACCTTGCTCAGTTGCCGTAGCTGGAAAAACACTTCGTATTAAAGGCTCAACTTCTGCCAAATTAGGCACTAAAACCAGAATATCATTTGGGCGACGCGGCTGTTCATACGGTTTAGCCAACCAGCCAATCAACTGCTCCTTCAATACTTCAAGTTGTCGCAACGTTGAGTGGCAAACATGAATTTGAATGGAGTCATCGTTCGATGCGAGTTCATATTGCTTAGGCTGTGGTTCCACCAAATGCAAAATATCTGACTGAACTTTGCCAAGTAAACTTTCAGGAAAATCATCTACAAAGGCGTCGACCCATTTACCTTCCTCACCAGTAGACAAGTTCGAAAGTAATGAGAAGTGGTCGCGGGCTTGTTTGCCCAGTCTTGTTAAAAGTGGATGTCTCGACTCACGCGCCTCAGCATTAAAGTTAAGCGTAAATTTATCAAAAAAATCGGCAATTTCAGCATCGGTCGCTTGAGGATTTTTCGCTATAAAACGCTCTTTCACACCTAAGTCATAACGCTGTTTCCACAGCGGATCGACACTATCGGCCCAATATTCCTGTGAAGGGTTATAGTGCAAAATCAAAACATCAATGTATTGCCCTAAACGGCGCAAAAATTGAAGCTGGCTAGGCGGTAAATCTAGCAAAGTAAAAACGACAATTTGCTCTGGCAAACGAGATAATGCCTTCTTCTGGCGCTCAGGATGGTCTAATTCCTGCCAAAACAGCTCGTCAATTTGCTGCATTTGCATAAAATCATCATGAAAATGCTGCTGCCATAACCAGCGCTGCCAACGTTCTAACTCTTGTGTTTGCTGCAAAGTAAAAGCAGAAATTTCTTTATCTTTCTGCGCAATATACTTTTCGATATCAAGTGCTCGGCCTTGTCCCCACGCTGCTAACCAGTTATTTGGACAAGTACAGGTATTTTCACAACCACGTTGGCACTGTCCCCGATAGACCATATAGTTACTAAATAAATCGGCAACCTGCTCGGCAACCCAATACAACATTTTTTGTTTTTTTAGCTGTTTCTCAATCCCTTGTTCAAGTCGATCTGCGCTGTCATAAATACGCTGAACAATAGAATGTAATGGATGAGAGTCATCTATACTCATTTCATCAGGCTGAATAAATTCTTGTAAGGCTTGATGTACACGCCATTTAAAAATCAAGCGTGGAATATTCGCTTTACGAACCTGTTCTTTATGCGCAGTAAGAACCTGTTGATAGGCGTACCACTGAAAACCGCGAACTCGTTGATGGAACTGGTAATTGGCCGTCATTCCTTGTTGTTCTGCAAGTTTTTGTATCAGCCACTGCTCAACTGCAGGACTAGGTACAATAAAATGCTGGGCTTTCAAAACCTGTAAAGGATGCGTAGAAGGTTGGGACGTAGATGCGAGTACGCCCTGCAACAACACATCAATACGTTGACTTTGAATAACATGGATGCCCATTTATTTCATACCCTACTCGCATAATTTATGCACAAAATCATAAACATTCATTACTATACAACTGAATCTGACTATGTCACGTTGGTTTAAACACAGCATAATCTAACTTTAGGTGTCACTTGCCTTGTGTTTGGAAGGCACCATTAAGGAACCCATTACAGGTAAACATTATGAAAATTGATAACATTCCTGACTATATTGATCCTAGCCTAAATCTGGAACAAATTCGCGATGAGTGCCACGATCTCATTCAGAAAAGAGCTTACGTGTCTGCTGGTGCAGCAATTGTACCGATTCCTTTTTTTGACGTGGTCGTAGATTTGGGAATTTTGACACAGCTTATTCCCGATATTAATGCTCGCTTTGGCTTAGCACCTGAACATGTCAGCGTCTATGATCCAAAAACAAAAACTATTCATTGGGATGAATTGCGTAAACGTGGCTTTCAATTTTCAGGTTTTATGGTCGCGCGTACAACCGTTAAAAAAACCTTTAATGGTTTCTTTGGCAAAATCGTAACCAAACAAGTGACAAAATTTATACCATTAGGCGGACAAATTGTTGCAGCAAGTTTAGGTTATTTTATGATGAAAAAAATAGCACAAACTCATCTAAATGATAGCTATAACCTTGCTAAACGCATTCAACAAAAGGGAATCAACTCTACAGTACTTGAGAGTTAATACAATCCTATCGTAATTTTTTAAGGCACGTGACTGTGCCTTATTTTTTGCTTTTAAAATTTACACAATAAAACAAAAGATATATTAAAAACTGTAATCTTCACTTATTTTTTTAAGTTTTACTAAAGTTTAAAAGTCTATTATTCAGTCTACAATGCCAAATGAAATACGGAGAGTCATTGTGGAATATGGACAATCAACATCCCGTTTACGTGCCATTTTTAATGTAACCAGTGGCAACTTCCTAGAACAATATGACTTTTTCCTCTTCGGTCTATATGCAAAAGCGATAGGTGAAACTTTTTTTCATTCTGATAGCAGCTATGCCGCACTAATGAAAACTTTTTTGGTATTTGCCGTTAGCTTTTTGATGCGACCAATTGGCGCACTCGTCTTAGGTCCATATGTCGATCGAATTGGCCGCCGAAAAGGATTAATGGTCACCTTAAGTATTATGGCACTTGGTTCCTTGTTAATTGCATTAACACCTGGATATGCCACCATCGGATTTGCAGCCACTGTCTTAATATTTGTTGGTCGTCTAGCCCAAGGTTTCTCAGCTGGAGTTGAACTAGGTGGTGTCTCCGTTTATTTATCTGAAATTGCTGAACCACATAACCGTGGGTTTATTACCAGTTGGCAATCTGCTAGCCAACAAGTTGCTGTAATTTTTGCTGCCACATTAGGCTATTTAGTCAGCTTAGCGTTTACGAAAGCACAAGTTGATGCTTGGGCTTGGCGTATTCCATTTTTTGTTGGTTGTGCAATTATTCCGTTTATATTCTGGTTACGTAAATCTTTAGCCGAAACCGAAGCTTTTGCCTCTCGAAAAGAGCATCCAACTACTAAACAAATTATGTCAACGCTTGCAGCGAATTGGAAAATTGTAGTCGTTGGGATGTGTATGGTTGCAACAACTACAACCATGTTCTATTTCATTACAGTTTACACCCCAACTTATGGAAAAGAAGTTCTACATTTAACAACTGCAGAAAGCTTATTTGCAACGGTAATGGTCGGGGCAAGTAACTTTATTCTATTACCTATAGGTGGTTATTTATCAGATAAAATTGGTCGAAAACCATTATTGATCACCACAACAGTTTTAATTTTTGTAAGTGCTTATCCACTATTAAGCTGGCTGACTCAAAACATTAGTTTGGCACACATGTTAGTTTCACTACTTTGGCTATCTCTGCTCTATAGTTTCTATAACGGCGCATTGGTCGTTTCCCTCACTGAAATGATGCCAAGCTCTGTAAGAATTGCTGGGTTCTCTGTAGCGTATAGTCTTGCCACATCTATATTTGGTGGGTTAACGCCTATGATTGCCACATATCTTGTACAAGAATCTGGCAGCAAAAGTATGCCTGCTTTCTGGTTAATGTTTGCCGCAATCATTAGTTTAATTGCAACGCTTATTGTATTTCGCAATCGGAAAACTCTTGCTATAGAATCTCCATCAATGAATGATCAACTTGCATAATCAAATAAGCAGTAATATTTAAACAGTTAAAGGCAGACCTTAGTCTGCCTTTAACTGTTTTAAAATCGCTCTTAACACCTCTAACCGAGCTGTATATTTGTCATCAGTCGCAACAATATGCCAAGGCGCATACTCAGTGCTCGTCCGTTCAAACATATCTGCCGCCGCTTTTAAATAATCATCCCATTTATCACGATTACGCCAGTCTTCTGCGGTAATTTTAAAGCGTTTATGCGGTGTCTCTTCTCTGGCTTTAAAACGCTGCTCTTGCTCATCTTTACTAATCGCTAGCCAAATTTTCACTACAATGGTTTGACTATCAAACAAATCTTTTTCAAAGCGGTTAATCTCATCATATGCTCTTTGCCACTCTAAAGGTGACGCAAACTCTTCAACTCGCTCAACGAGTACGCGACCATACCATGTCCGGTCAAAAATCGTAATTTTTTCAGCTTCATTAATACGGTTCCAGAAACGCCATAAATAAGGATGTCTCGCTTCAAAACGTTCAGGGGCTCCAATACAGTGAATTTCATATTCACGCGGATCTAAATTTTTAACAATTCGTTTAATGGCACCACCTTTACCTGCGGCATCCATTCCTTCAAACGCAATCACCACATTTCGTTTATCAAAGCGCATGCTATCTGCAATTCTTTTGCTCAGTTTATCGAGCTCTTTTTTATATTCGGCTTTATCGAGCTGTTCCTGAGCAGGTTTTAACAAACTTTCAGGAATCTTTGCTTGCTGCCATTTTCCTTTGACTTCACTTTCATGCTCAGGTAAATCACGCATATTTTGCAAAAGATATTGGGCAAAAAACTGATCACGCTGTGTTTCATCTTCCCCATCAATAATGTACCAATCATCGGTAAAACGGCGGCGTAAATTTTGCAAAGTGTCATATTGTTTTTTATTACGCCAGTCTAAGCCGTGGAGTTTATGCCAGTGCTGTTCAGAAGGGTCTATTTTATCTAACCGTTTTTGCAATGATTTCCAAGAAAGGTCAAACCAGACTTTAATCACATCGACATAATTATTTTTTAAGTCTTGCTCAAATGAACGCATATTTTCAACATACGCATCAAAACGTGCCTCATCCAAAGGCTCTGCAACATGAGTTGCTGTGACAAGCAAGTCGCTATACCAATTGCCAAACATCACCACAATTTGGCCTTCAGTTGGAATAAATTCTGAATAAAACTGCCAAAATGCTTCTGTATCGGTGAGCATACGTGGCGCATCTGCTTTTACGCGCAAATATCTCGGGTCTAACCATTCGCGAAGCTGCTTAACTGCCTCCCCCTTTCCAGCAAGCTCAATACCACTCATTAATATCAATGTACTTTTAGCATTAGGCTTACCTCGACTATCTTTTAAAGCATATTGTGCTTCAATCAAATCGACTGAAAGCTGTTCTTTATCTCGAATTTCGAATTTCGGTTGTTGTTTACTCATAGTCTGGAGCTCTAATCTTTTATTGTTTAATTTCGATGATCTTTAACTTATGCGCTTAAATGATGAATTGCTATACAAATTATGTCATTGCGGCAAGATTTCACTTAAAAATTGACGCATAAATCATTTTTTTACATCTACTCGCCATAGTAGAAGGTTACAATGCCTCTTATGATTTTTTGTAAATAGCCCAATATTAGAGCCTTACATGTCTAAACTCGCTGCTTTTGATGATCTTTTACAACAATATAAAACATTTAATTATCATGATAATCCTGTGCTTGCCCAACGTTTGCAAGATGTACAAACATGGCTAAAAGAGAGGATGAAAGATACCCATCATGACTTTTTTAATTTGCCAGAGCATAAGCTCATGTCAGAGTATTTTTTAAACCGTTTATATGGTGGCCCAGAGTTCGATGCGCTTGCTGCACAAATTGAACGTCTATTGAAATATGCCCATAAAGCCGAAAAAGTATTGCCTGAAAATGCGATTAAAACCGGAACTAAATCGGTAAGTTTGGCTGTGCTTGCGACTCAACTTGATGAGCAAGTGGCCATGCAACTTCTCGCAGACTACCCAGCAGATACCGTACTCACCGACGAGATCATGCGCTTAACCTTAATCAAGCTTGATCAAGCAGAAGCCCGTTATCAACAGCTTGCTCTTCTTGACGATCTAGGGATCGCTTTAGACAAATACATGCGTTCATTTATGATGTTCACTGCATTTAAAATGTGTAAAGGAATTGCTCAAAAATATCATTTCGAATTGATGTATGATTTTATTCAAGATGGTTTTAGTGCGATGAAACCGTTAAAATCTGCCGAGAGCTTTATCAAGACTTTTACGGAAAAAGAACGCCAAATTGTTGAAAATGTACATTCAGGGCATCCGAATCCGTTTAGAGTGTGATAAGGTCGGCACATAGAAAAACTCAACCTCACGAAGTTGAGATTTTATTCATTATATTTGCATGATGATGCCTGTAAAAATAGACAAAATCTGTCATCATGCAGAACTTATTCCGTTTCACTTGAGTTTGAGTCTAGGAGAGACAATATGTCTAACGAAAACCAAAAGCCAACATCTCCAACTGAGCAGGCACAAAGTTCAGACAAAGTTAGCCCATTCCTAAGCTCACCTTTACCGCAAGGTACACCTCAAGGGCAACAACAATCTTTACAGCAAACACTAACAGATACACCTGTTAGTGGTTCTGTACCTAAATATAATTTACCACGTGGCGCTGGTAACACTGGCAACGTTGGTGAAACAACACACTTTGGTTACTCAACAGTTAGAACTGAAGATAAAGCTCAAAAAGTTGCTGAAGTTTTCCACTCGGTTGCAAGCAAATATGACTTGATGAATGACTTGATGTCATTTGGTATTCACCGTCTATGGAAGCGCTTTGCAATTAATATGTCTGGTGTTCGCCGTGGTCAACACGTGTTGGATATTGCGGGCGGTACAGGCGACTTAGCAAAAGTATTTAGCCGTGAAGTAGGTCCGCAAGGTCATGTGGTACTTTCAGACATTAACGAGTCTATGCTGAATGTTGGTCGTGACCGTCTGATCGATGCAGGCTGTACCAATGTCGATTTCGTTCTTGCCAATGCAGAAACATTAGAGCCATTTGCAGATAACAGCTTTGACCTTGTAACTATTAGCTTTGGTTTACGTAACGTAACTGATAAAGATGCAGCACTTGCTTCTATGTTCCGTGTACTTAAGCCAGGTGGCCGTTTACTGATTCTTGAATTCTCTAAACCTGTATTTGAACCATTCTCAAAACTTTATGATCTTTATTCATTCACTGCTTTACCGATTATGGGTAAATTGGTTGCCAATGACTCAGAAAGCTATAAGTACTTAGCTGAATCAATTCGTATGCATCCAGACCAACGTACTTTAAAAGGTATGATGGAAAATGCTGGTTTCCAGAACTGTGACTATCACAACTTAACTGCTGGTATCGTTGCCGTTCACCGTGGCTTCAAACTGTAAGGTATAGCGATATGTGGTCGATTCTGGCACTCGGTGCAGTCGAACGTATCATTCATCATCTGATCGATCTGGATGCATTAACCCGCATTCAGCTCAATCAGTTACAAGGCAAAATGTTGCGTGTTGTGATTGATAGCCCGCAGCTTTCTGTCGATGTATTCTTTGACCAAGAAAAAGTACGTCTTGAACCTACTGCAACTGGGCATAGCGAAAAACCTTCTATTTTTGAACAACGCCCTTTTGATCCGCAATTCAAAATTTCTGAAGCAACAGCAACTTTGCATGTCAAAGATGTGGTTGAACTCATCAAACTATTGGTGAGTGATGCAGACCAGATTGGTAATATCCCACTAGAAGGTGACTATCACCTATTACAAGATATTCAAAAAATTATGCAGCAAGCTGAACCTGATTTAGCTGCGCATTTATCAAAATGGGTTGGTCCTCAACTCGCTCATGAAATTGGCAAGATTCAGCTTGCACCAAAGCATTTAAAACGTTCTCTTCAAAGCCATCTATTTTTTGCTGAAGATGCTTTAAAAGAAGACAGTGGTTTATTTGCCCCACGTTGGGAAATGGACAATTTAAATCAAGCTACGCGTAAGCTTAATCAAGATATTGACCGTCTAGAAGCTAAATTGCAGCAGCTCAATGCACAACTACAACCCACTCAAGACTAGGTAAGACTGTATATGATTCCGCACGTTTCACGTTTACTCGAACTTTGGCGTATTGCAGCGCACTATAGACTCGATACGTTATTCCCTGCGGATGAATTACCTGTTAAAGCTCAGCGTGCATTAAGTGTTATTAAAATGCATCCTGCTGCATGGTCGAGTCGCGAACGTAAAAATCCTTTAAAGCTCAAAGAGGCTTTAGAAGAGATGGGTCCACTTGCAATCAAACTTGGACAATTACTTTCAACTCGACGCGATTTAATTCCACCTGAAATACTCGCTCAATTGGTCTTACTTCAAGATCAGGTAAAACCTTTTGATAGCAATGTCGCCAAACAACGTATTCAAGAATCATTAAAAGCTGATGTAAATACCTTGTTTGCACGATTTGATGACCAGCCATTAGCGGCTGCTTCAATTGCACAAGTTCATACTGCTGCTTTGCACGATGGTCGAGAAGTCGTTGTTAAAGTGACTCGCCCTGACATTCGTAATCAAATTTTGCAAGACTTTGAGATTTTGGCATGGTTAGGCAACACATTAGAAAGTCGCCTTGAAGCTGCTCGTGCCTTACATCTCTCTGAAATTATTCAAGACTACCGCCAGATTATTTTAAATGAGCTGGACTTGAGTATCGAAGCAGACAACACTCGTCGTATGCGCCATTACTTTACTGGCTCAACCATGATGTACGTGCCTGAAGTCTACATGGATACCAAAGATGTCATGGTGGCTGAACGTATTACTGGTGTGCCTATTTCAGATACGGCAACCTTTGACCGTCTAGGCATGGATCGCGCACAACTTGCAGAAAAAGGACTAACCATTTTCTTTACGCAAGTATTCCGCGATAACTTTTTCCATGCTGACATGCATCCCGGCAATGTCTTTGTAGAAACAATTAACCCAAGCAATCCACGCTTTATTGCACTCGACTGTGCAATTATGGGTGAGTTATCTAAGCATGACCAGATGACCATTGCCCGCATGTTGCTTGCTGTAATGAACAGCAACTTTATGCAGCTCATTCAAATTGTGCATCAAGCTGGCTGGATTCCACCAGGTACAGACCAAGATGCGCTATCGCGTGAAATGCGTCGCACAGTTGGTCCAATGGTATCTAAACCAATGGATCAACTTGATTTTGCGGGCATCTTGATTCAAGTGATGGATATTGCCCGTCGCTTCCATTTAGAGATTCCACCGCAACTCATGTTGTTGCTAAAGACTTTAGTGCATGTTGAAGGCCTAGGGACCGATCTTTATCCGCAGCTCGACATCTGGAAATTGGCAAAACCAATTTTGACAGAATGGGTCAAAGCCAACATGAACCCAGTCAAAAATATAAAAGAGTTAGGACAGCAATTACCTGACCTGCTTTTAGGTGCCCAAGATTTCCCAAGCTTAATTGTTGACAGTTTAAATGGTTTAAAAAATCAGTCTGCTTGGCAAGACCGTCAGTTACGCGAAATGCAGCAACTTCGTTTGCAAATAGAACATCAACAACGCCGCAGTTGGATATTTGGCAGTACCATGCTGATTTTGCTCACCATCGCGATTATTAGCCCTTGGTTTGTTTCTATTATTTTAATTGTGCTAAGCAGTTTATTAGCGCTTTGGCGTATATTAAAATAATTAAAAAGGTTCTTAATTTATTCAAGTTTTTTTAAGACTTGAAAATAAATGATGTATATGATTTATTCAGTTCATATGCATCAGATTAAGAGAATGCCAAGTGCTTATTTCATCGGAATGGTTTAGCATCAATCAGATAGAATGTTCTCGCACAATTGCTTGCAATGATGCCTATCCACGTCATGTGCATGATGAATATGTAATTAGCGCTAATATTTCAGGAATTGAAGAAATTTGGCTAAATGGCAAACAAGATTCTGTAAAAGCAAAACAAGTTACTATATATAATCCTACATCAATACAATCTTCTCGATTTAGTAACAATCAAGTTGAATTTTTTAGTATTCATCTTCCCCAGTGCGCACTACGTGCTTTTGTATCTGAAAATAATATCTATAGCAGTAATACTGCTCCAGTATTAAAAGAAGGAATTATAAAAAATACTGAGTTATTCAATGCCATTATTTCATTTAATCAAAAAGATGACTCACCTTTTAATAAAGAACAACAGTTATTATTGCTTTTAGGCCAACTTGTTGAAGACAAAATTTATCTCGATGCTCAAGCCAAATCGGCAGTATTATTTATTCAAGAATATATGCGCGCGCATTTGACAGCAAAGCTGTCACTCGATGAACTTGCTCACATGAGTGGTTTAAGCAAATATTATTTCGTGCGTGCATTTAAACAACATGTTGGAATGCCGCCACTCCAATATCACATGCAACTACGCTTAAATGCAGCAAGAAACCTACTAAGAAACAATATGAATTCTGTAGAAGCCGCCATGAGCCTTGGCTTTTATGATCAAAGCCATTTTATTCATGCTTTTAGAAAAACGATGGGGGTAACCCCCCACCATTATTTGACACAAATTAACTCAGGAAAGAATAAATTCTTTATAACCTGAATAAATCACATAAAATGAGAAATAAGCAAAAATCACAGCAGAAGCAATATAAGAATACTTTAAAATATTTTTGCCTAATATCTTACTGCCAAAGCCACCAACACCAGATAGTACTGCAGCCCAGAATATACCTGCTATAAAAAAACCTAGCAGAAACCATGAGACTGCAAAAGAACCATTGTTTCCCATTCTAGAAATGAGTGCTCCACCTACTGTAGCAAACCATAAAATTGCTGTAGGAGAAGACATCGCTAATATCATCCCCTTACCAAAAGACTTAAAGGAAGTCTCCTCTTTAACAACTTTTTGTAGTTGAATCTCTTGTTTTTTTTGTAAGGCTTCTTTTAGCATTTTGATAGTAAACCAGATGAGTATTGCTCCACCACCAATCCATAATAACCATCGTATTGGTTCATATTGCAGTAGAATACTCATACCCGCCAAGGCTAAAACAGCATAAATCAGGTCACCGACACAGGTTCCGATACCTAGCCAAAGTCCTTGAAAATAGCCACGTTGCATTGCTAAATTAATAATCGCAATATTAGCAATACCAATATCTAAACAGAGTGACAAACTAAGAAGAAAACCATTTGAAAACGGTTCCATTAAGCGCACTCCTTAACTCTTTGACTATATTCAATTACATCTACTGTTTTACCAAGACGGATTATAATTTCTTCAGCATCTTTTTTATTATGATGAGGAGAGTATTTTTGAATGAACATCAATCCCTTTTCAATATCATCACTCAAAACAGTTTCACTCAACTCTTTTACTAACTTCTCAAAGGCAGGAATAAGAATATCAAGATTAACATTTATATGATTATTAGAAATATCAATTACTTTTTCTTCAATTAAATACTTTAATTGGATATAAGCAGAGCCAGCATCAGGAAAATCGCACGCTCCTCTTCTTAAATAACGGAATAATTCTAAAAGGTAAATTTTCCCTAAAATTTCTTTATCTAAATCAAGTTCATGTTTTGTATGTTCCGTCGTACACATTAAAAATCCAAAAAGATCTGCTAGAGATTCTTGAATTACCATTGATCCCCATCGATCCATTTTACTTAGCAGATCAAATCTCGTACAAGAACGAACAATAGAATGACCTAAATCATGCCCCCGAAACCATGCTATTAAATATCGAGAACATATACTAATATCAGGAATTTCTATTTTATCCCATCCAAATAATTTCGTCTCTTTACGAGAAAATTTTTCAAACATTGTTAGATATGTATTTGCAAATACAACTGTTCTTTTAACAGGTGAATATTTAATGCCTTCATCTTCTGGAAAGAAGTAAGCAAAATGTTTTGGGTAACCATTAGCCTCACCAGCGACTGCTAATAGATCAACTATTTTATAAGAGCAAAATGGTAGTGCTATAAGGTCCTCATTAATTGTATTTTTTAGCCAGCCAAGGTTTTTGTTGAACAATTTATCTACAGTGTCTGAAATATTCTGTAACTCATTATTAGGAATTCCAAACCATGCCGAATGATACTGGGATTTTGATTTTCCTATCCAAGTAGACATATATCCTATGCCTTGAAGAAGCTCATTTTCATTAAGAGCAGCAATTCTTGGTAACAGTTCACTCTGTAATTTTTCATCTTGCAAAATTTCTGCTCTCATCATTAATGATTTTTTTGTGTCCTCATCATTAAATTCTTGTGTCAATCTCAAGCATATAAAAGCCAGCTTTTCTTTCATTATTTTAATTAAGCCATCATGATTTTCTTGATTAAGAGGTTGAATATTATTAATCGCATCACTAATACGAATTGCTTGATTTATAAGCTCTAGCGCCTTTGGAGAAAAATTATTTGGAAGAGGAATGTCCATCATATGGACATGGTAATGAGAAGATAAAGGCCAAAACTTAGTCGAGAACATGATTTGCTCCGTTGTATTAAATTATATTTTCAACTAAACCACGCCATGCCTTAATCTGTATTGGAAAAAATTGCCACACTACAAAGTTCAATTATCTACTCATTAAATACTCGGTGCTGTTCCTTTTGAAATGAAATAGAAATATAGAAAGAATTATTCCTAAACACAGCTTTCATACCGTAAACTATAGTCACCGTTTTTACGGTTCATTTTTACTCATATAACACTTTTGGTGATTCCTCATGAACAATACGCAATGGCTCGATGAAGTAAAATTTAACGAACAAGGTCTTATCCCTGCCATTGCTCAACATCATCAAACCGGACGTATTTTGATGGTAGCGTGGATGAACCGTGAATCACTTGCACTCACAGCAGAAAAAAATCAGGCTGTATACTTCTCTCGTTCTCGCCAAAAACTCTGGCACAAGGGTGAAGAATCAGGCCATTTTCAAACAGTTTATGAAATTCGTTTGGACTGCGACGCCGATGTAATTATTCTACAAATTGAACAACACGGTGGTATCGCGTGCCATACAGGTCGTGAGTCTTGTTTCTACCGTAAACTTACCCCACAGGGTTGGGAAATTGTCGATGCACAATTAAAAGACCCTACTGCAATTTATGGTGACAAAGCTAAAACTGAAAGCCACGATCACGCTCATACCACTGAACAAGTTGATGTGCTTGCTCACTTAGGGCAATTAATGCAAGAGCGTAAGCAAGCAGAAGCAGACACTTCATATGTGGCAAGCCTCTACAAAAAAGGCATAAATAAAATCTTAGAAAAAGTCGGCGAAGAAAGCGTAGAAACTATTATTGCTGCGAAAGACTACGCTGCTCAAAATACAGAAAGCAATTTAAATGACTTGATTTATGAAACTGCCGATTTGTGGTTCCATAGCATTGTCATGTTGGGTTATTTCGATCTTAATCCACAACTTATTATTGACGAATTAGCTCGTCGTCAGGGTTTATCTGGTTTAGTTGAAAAAGCTAACCGCAACAAGGTTTAAAATCACTCAGTGTCGAATATCGAAAAACCTAAAGCCACCTATGAGCAAGCAATTGCCATAGATAATGGACGTCTTGGGCAATCATTTAAAGTGATTGCCTATGCAGGTACAGGTAAAACCACCACATTACAAATGATTAGCGATGCCATGCCTGAACGGCGTGGTATGTACCTAGCATTCAACAAGGCCATTGCAGGCGAAGCTCAGAACAAATTTCATCGCAATGTAGACTGCCGTACTTTCCACTCGCTCGCGTTTCGTAGTGTGCCGCGTGGTGTGACTGATAAATTACGCTTGCCGCGCTTAAGTCCAAGCTTCATTGCAAAAGAATATCGACTAGAACCGATTACCTTGCGACGTATGATGGGTGGGCGTTATGAAAAATACGTCTTAATGCCAAGCCGCCTCGCAAGCCTTATCGCAAATGCGGTGAGCTATTTCTGTTCGACTAGCTCACAATACCCCGCTCCTCGACATATTCAGGCACCTAACTGGTTACATCCAGACGATATTACTGAGCTACAAGCCCACCTTTACCCTGCTGTTGAACGGCGCTGGTTAGAGTCTATCGACCCGAACCATCAAGCCGGAATTGGTCACGATATTTATCTTAAGCTTTGGGCCTTGTCTGAACCTAACATTCCAGCCGATTATGTCTTATTTGATGAAGCCCAAGATGCTGATCCTTTAATGCTGGGGATTTTACTTCGTCAAAAAAGTACGCAGGTTATTTATGTAGGCGATGCACATCAGCAAATCTACGCGTGGCGCGGTGCAGTAAATGCCATGCAACAGCTGCCTTTGCCAGAGTCTCGCCTCACTACTTCTTTCCGTTTTGGAGAGGCAATTGCCGATGTTGCCAATGCTTTGCTAGGTGGCTTAAATGAGACAGTTCCTCTGCTTGGCAATCCGAACCAAAAATCAAGTGTCGTCAATAAGCCTCATACCAAAATGCGTGATGCGATTTTGTGTCGTACCAATGCTCGGGCAATGGAGCTTTTATTAGCTGGTTTAGTTCACGGTGATAAAGTAAGTTTGCAGGCAGACCATCAAAAATTAAACCGTTTTGTAGATGCCGCAAGCCTCTTGAAACAAGGGAAACGAGTTACTGACGTTCCCGAGTTGGCATGGTTTAACTCATGGCATGATGTTCATGAATATTGTGAAACCAATGAAGGAAGTGACATTAAACCCTTGGTTAAACTGGTAGATGATCACGGCACTGACCCACTGAAAAAAGCGCTTGCAAAGATTACCCCACTTGAACAGGCTGACTATGTCATCTCTACCGCCCATAAAGCAAAAGGCTTAGAGTGGAATCGTGTCCATATTGAAGATGACTATCAATTTAAAATTAATGGCTTAGAGCATAAGATTACAGATGAAGAATTAAGATTACTTTACGTGGCCTGTACTCGTGCTAAAGTAAGTCTAAACATCCATCATCTTTATGATCTGATACAACAATTAAAAGTAAGGGCGCCTTTAAGTCTTCGAAAGTCGGTTGGTTGAAGCGCTCATAATTAGGTGAGCCTATGAGACTTGAATCTATCCAATTTAAACATGTTGCTCTGTTTCATGATCTAAAGATCCAGTTTGAATATGATAAACAACCAATTACTTTAATTTTAGGTGAACAGGCAACCGGAAAAAGTATGTTGCTCAAGCATATTTATAATGCCTTAACATGGTTTCCTGCTCGCTTGAAAGATGTCCGTACTCCGGGCGTGGTTATGCCTGATCAAGACATTACCCTTTCTCGTTTGCAGTCTAAAATAGAAGTCAGTATTCATATTCCTTCAGAGTTTGGTCAACTCCCTGAAACAACTTCAGCACAGCAGACTGACACCTCACTTTGTAGCTGGAAACTGTTTAAGACCTTAAATTCGAGTGGAATAGGCATGAGTCAAGTCGAAACTCAACAACTCGATCAAGCCATTGCACTTTATCATCAAGTAACGAGAAAAGACCCACTTCAAGGTCTGCCCTTACTTGCCTATTATCCATCTGAGCGCTTTGTTAACGATATAAGTTTGCTCAACAAAAACCTACCGGGCATTACCCAATCTATTTCTGCTTACGATATTAGTTTAATTCCATTTACAACGTTTACTCGCTTTTTTGAATGGTTACGGGAAATTAGCGATATTGAAAATGCACAAGCAGCTCATGTTGTACAAAAAATTATTTCACAACAATCAAATCCAGAAGATCAGGACGAACTTTTACGCCAACTTCAAATCGAATTGGCAGGACAACCAAAGCAACTTCCCTCTCCAAATTTATACGCACTCAAATCAGCGTTAAAAACTGTTTTTCCTGAGCTTTCTGAGCTCTATTTACAATATCATCCAAAGCTTCAACTTATGGCCCATTATCAAGGTGAGATTTTAACGTTTCAGCAACTTTCAAATACCACAAAAACATGGATTGCTTTGGTAGGTGATATTGTTCGTAGACTTTGTTTGCTCAATCCATTGAGCCTAAACCCTTGCCTTGAAGGCGAAGGAGTTTTGTTAATTGACCAGATTGATTCGCAATTAGATGCTCTGCATTGTTCTGAAATTTTAAATCGTCTGCATCAAGCCTTTCCGCGTTTACAAATTATTGTGACTGGAAGCCGTGAAGAATTACTTGAACATGCAGTTACCTACCAATGTCTTAAATTAGAACATGGCAAGGTTACTCAACTTGATTTAAATACCACTCAACAGCAGCTTGAACACCTTTATACGCTATTGCAAAGAGATGAAACAGTTCCTCATGTCGATACGCTACCACTTGATACTCAACCTTCGATAACTCAAATCGACAGTTTGTACCAACAAATCCAAGGCTTAAATGAACAGCAAAAAATTGAATTATTACGTATGATTCATACAGGAGATACTTCAGAAGAAACTTCTTCGCTATGAAACGTTATTATTCATTTAGTGCAATTTTTATAATAAAAACCTCATTCGCTAAATATACGATGAAATCTGGTTTTTAAGCTGAAAAATCACTAGATGTTGTTACCGCATGTAATAACATCAGATTTTTAATGATTTTTTAGTGTACAATAAATTTCATTTTGCGTTTTTATTATTCAAGTTGCGCAATACAACTTGTTTCTCGCTTTATTTTTCTAATTTGGTCGGGTTTTCAGAATATAAGCTTTGGAAATCTCTTTGAATTCCTATCTATTCTGAAATGAAAATTTCACCTTTAGGCTTCGGTCTAAATTATATATGGATACGAGTGTGCTACCGATAATTATCTTATTACCGTTAATATTAGGCACCACCCTTGTTTCATTGCTTCAACGGTTTTCACGTGGAGTAACGGCTTTAGGGGCAATCGGAGTCAGTTTAACCAGTTTTGGTTTATTACTGACTCAAGCTAAAACAGTGCTTAGTGGTGCGAGCATTCAACAAAGTTGGGATTGGTTACCACAACTTGGGATTAATCTGAGCTTTAGACTTGATGCCCTTGGTTTATTATTTTCTCTTCTTATTACCGGTATCGGTACACTCATTTATATTTATGCCTATTACTATTTAGGCCCTAAAAATTCACTAAGTAAACTCTATTTATTACTCATGCTGTTTATGGCAGCTATGTTGGGTATTTCTCTTTCCAATAATTTAATTATTTTATTAGTCTTTTGGGAACTTACCAGTATTTCATCCTTCTTATTAGTGGGTTACTGGAGTCATTACGAGGCAGCCCAGCGTGGCTCACGTATGGCACTTACCATCACAGGAATGGGTGGACTCGCTATGTTAGGTGGATTTGTCTTATTAGGACAAATCACAGGTACCTACGAAATTAATGATATTGTCGGAATGAAAGATCTCATTCAAAGTCATCATCTTTTCGTTCCAGCGCTTTTGCTTATTTTACTCGGTGCTTTTACAAAAAGTGCGCAGTTCCCTTTCCATTTTTGGTTACCCAATGCAATGGCTGCACCAACTCCGGTGTCGGCTTATTTGCACTCCGCAACCATGGTTAAGGCTGGTATTTTCTTATTAGCTCGTCTTGCACCTATCTTTATTGGTGCCGCGCTTTATCACAACATCGTTACTTTTGTAGGCCTATTTACGCTCTGTATGGCCGCATGCTTTGCAATCTTTAAAGAAGATTTAAAAGGACTGTTAGCCTATTCAACCATTAGTCATTTAGGTCTGATTGTCTGCTTGCTTGGTATTGGCTCACCTTTAGCTGTTGCAGCAGCGGTTTTTCATATTATTAACCATGCAACATTTAAAGCTGCGCTGTTTATGATTGCAGGGATTATTGACCATGAAACTGGTACACGTGATCTTAGAAAGTTAAGTGGGGTATGGCAATTACTGCCGTTTACCGCCACACTTACCATGATTACTGCAGCATCAATGGCAGGTGTTCCGCTCACCAATGGCTTTATTTCAAAAGAAATGTTCTTTACCGAACTGTTAGCAAACCTTTCAGGTTCAACAGTTATCTTTGCCAGCATTGTTGCGACTCTTGCTGGTATTTTTGCAGTGAGTTATTCAATCCGATTAGTACACGGCGTGTTCTTTGACGGTCCAATTGGTAAACAAGTGCCAAATAAAAATGCGCATGAACCACCAATTGGCATGCGAGCACCAGCCATACTACTTGCAGCACTCTGTATTTTAGTGGGTATTTTCCCATCCTTACTGGTCGAGCCTTTAGTTAACAGTGTGACACGCGCAAGTCTCATGCAGCCTGATTTTGCAGGAACTCATCTTGCGATCTGGCATGGATTCAATGCACCTTTAATCATGAGTATTATTGCCTTAGTGGGCGGTACACTTTTCTATTTTGCTTTAGCAAAAGACGGCATGATTCGTAAAATCGACCTCGATCCAAGACTTGGTCGCTTACAAGGTCGTATTTTGTTTGATTTATTTTTAAAACATTTATTATTAACTAGCCGCAAAATCAAACAAAAAACTGAGAATGGTTCTCTACAAAGTTACCTGTTCCTCATCATTGCTTTTAGCATCATCATGGTTACCCTGCCTTTAATCAATCAAGGGCTTACAACAGGTACACGTGAACTGACACATGCACCATGGATTGCTATTGTTCTTTGGCTAACATTATTCTCTGGTTGCTGGATGATGCTCTGGTTTCATCATGAGCGTATCAAAGCAGTACTGATTAGCGGTGCAATTGGTCTTGTGGTTACCATGGTATTTGTCACCATGTCGGCACCAGACTTAGCGTTGACTCAAATTACAGTCGATGTAGTTACTACTGTATTGCTGTTAATGAGTTTATCTCTACTTCCCCAACTTACACCGTATGAATCTCTTCGTTCTCGACGTTTAAGAGATGCAGCTTTAGCAATTATTGGTGGTTTAGGTATCGGCTGGATTACGTGGCTCATTTTAACTCGTGATCACAATTCAATTTCATGGTTCTTTGCGCAGCAATCTTTACCACTAGGTGGTGGTTCAAACATTGTAAATGTCATTTTAGTCGACTTCCGTGGCTTCGATACCTTCGGTGAAATTACTGTACTCGGCATTGCTGCGATTGGAGCACTTTGCTTAATGGATGGTATGCGAGTACACGGCACCACCATGACACAAGGCCTCACCTATCGCTTTAACCCATCTCCGCTCATGTTCCGTATTACGGCATCATGGGTACTGCCTTTGGCACTTGTCGTAAGTGTCTACATCTTTATGCGCGGACATAATTATCCTGGCGGTGGCTTCATTGCAGGTCTAATTACCTCAATGGCACTGATTATTCAATATATTGCTTTAGGTCAAGATCAAGCGGAACAAATGCTAAAAGCACAATCTGGTCGTCTATACGAAGTCTGGATTGGTTCGGGTTTAACAATTGCAGGCTTAACTGGAATTGCCGCATGGTTCTGGGCACGACCATTCTTAACTAGTGCTCATGTCTATGTTGAATTACCAATTTTAGGAAAACTACATCTGGCTTCAGCAGCGAGCTTCGATTTGGGTGTGTATATCACAGTGGTAGGTGCCACGATGCTACTTATCTCTGTATTAGGGGACTCTCGCCATTCGAGTATGTCTGGTCCTGTACCTCATGGGGAGAAATCATCATGATCAGTTTAGAATTCTTACTGGCCTCTGCCATTGGGCTACTTGTTGCGACAGGCATTTATCTCATTTTACGTGCACGTACATTCCCTGTTGTATTGGGATTAGCTGTACTCGGTTATGCAGTTAACCTATTTTTGTTTGCGATGGGCCGCTTACAAGTGAGCTCACCTGCAATTTTAACTGAAACGACGAATATTACAGACCCCCTTCCTCAAGCACTTGTTTTAACTGCGATTGTTATCGGCTTTGCGACTACAGCATTCATTGTGCAACTAGCATTACGAAGCCGTTATGAATCAGGTAGTGATCATGTTGATGCTAAAGAAGATATTTCCCCAACATACGACCCACGTGAGGATGAGCCGTGATGTTTGATTTTTTATCTTTTTGGCAAGCAAATACACCTATTTTCAGCATCCTCATTCCTGCTTTTACTGGTTTTATCTTATTACTTCTAGGTAATCCTGGCGCTGGCGCATTGAAAGAAGATTGGCGACAACCTTGGCGTCGTGGCATTAGTTTAGTCTCAGCAGTTGCAGGCTTAGCCACTGCTGTTAATTATCTTATTGTTGCAAATACCGGACAAATTACGGTTTATCAGTTGAGTGAGTGGTCAGCTCCTTTTGGTATTGTCTTGGTACTCGACCGACTCTCTGCATTTATGCTGGTTTTAACCTATGCATTAGCAGTTCCAGTTCTATGGTATGCCAGCGCAAATTGGGATACACGTGGACGCTATTTCCACGCCATATTCCATTTTCTTTTAATGGGGTTATGCGGAGCATTTCTCACAGGTGACTTATTCAACCTGTTCGTTTTCTTTGAAATTTTGCTTATGGCTTCTTATGTCCTGCTACTACATGGACAAGGGAAGCCACGATTTCAACTTGGCGTACACTATGTCATTATCAATCTTTTAGCCTCTGCCCTATTCTTAATTGGCCTTGGTATGATTTATGGCAGTGTAGGCAGTCTAAATATGACTGACGTTTCACGCCTTTTACCAACTTTAGATGCAGACCAGCATAAATTAGCAGTTGCTGGTGCCCTACTCTTATTTGTTGTATTTGGTATTAAAGCTGCCATGTTACCGGTTGGTTTTTGGCTACCAAAAACTTATGCCGTTGCAAGTACGCCCGTTGCAGCAATTTTTACCATTATGACCAAAGTGGGGATTTATGCCATTTTACGTGTCAATGGAACAGTATTTAACGATGTAATCAGTCAGGAAATCTTTAAAGGTTGGCTCCTTCCAATTGGTTTAGTCACTTCTTTATATGGTGTGATTGCAGCAATTGGTGCAGATCGTCTCAGACGTTTTGTTGGTTTTATGGTGCTGTCTTCGATTGGCACTCTATTGACCGCAATAGCAATGTCAAACACGCAAGCATGGTCAGGAGCATTGTTCTATCTCGTACACAGTACACTAATTGGCGCTGCGTTTTACCTGTTCTGTGGCTGGATGACTTCACAACGTGGTGACTTTAAAGATCACTTAAAGATTGCTCCAAGAATCAAGCAAGAAAAAGCAGCGATGCTGACTTATTTTTTAATTGCAATGATGCTTGCCGGGTTACCGCCTTTTAGTGGCTTCTTTGGGAAAGTATTTATTCTACAAGCGACTGTTGAAACTGCATATCAAGGCTGGATCATTGGAGTCGTGCTTGTAGTAAGTCTATTAAGCATTATTGCGTTAACACGTATCGGGTTTATTTTATTCTGGAGAGCTTCAGTACCAGAAGAAGACCCAAAAAATCCTGCTTACATGAGTTATCAAGCTCTACCTGTAAAAGCACCACCACGTAATGATTCGGTCATTTATATTCTGCTTGCAGGCTTGATCACTTATGCAGTGTTTGCTTCACCCGTATTGCACTATACAACTGGTACAGCTCAACAAATTCAAAACCATGCGCTCTATCAGCAGTCTATTCTTAAGACTGACCAAAATGGTGAAACTATTAGTGTTCAGCCTTATGACTCATCTTATTTACCAGAAACAAAATATGGTGGAGAAGTTGAAGATCATAATGCCTATCTCGTTCCTGACATTATTTCTAAAGACACTTTTAACGGTGAGCATATTTCCGAATATAAGCGCCGCCAAATTCAGCAGCAAGAAAAATTGCTAACACCAACGATTGCTGATGAAAGTCAACTGAAACCTATGGAGCCTTAACAATGCAGCTATCTAAATTGCTTGAACGTTGGTTCCCACATCCATTTGTTTCTTTTTTGATTATTATTTTCTGGTTAATGCTCTCGCATAGTCTTGATGCCAGCGACCTACTTATGGCTGTAATTTTGGGTCTTGTGATTCCGCGTTTAGTTCGACCTTTTATTACCAGAACACCGCACATCCATTGGCAACCAGCAATAAAACTATTTTTTGTTGTACTTTGGGATATTGTTATTTCCAATTTTCGTGTTGCAAAACTGGTATTAGGGCCGCCTAAAAAATTACATCCTAAGTGGTACCGTGTGCCTTTAGAAACGGAACATGAACAGGTGAATTCATTACTGGCAATGATTATTACCACAACACCGGGAACTGTCTCAGCTGGTATTGATCAAGAGCGTGGTGATATTCTGGTGCACTCACTCAGTACACAAAATACCGAAAGTGATGTGCAAGACATCAAACAACGCTATGAAGCTCCGCTCATGGAAATTTTTGATGTAAAAAGCAAATCGGAGGACAACATATGACCATCCTACCTTATGCTCTTGGTATTAGCATGATTGCTATCACAATCTCTATGTTACTTTGCTTGTTTCGAATGGTGATGGGGCCATCAATTGTAGATCGTCTTTTGGCACTCGATACGCTTTTTCTAAATGCAACTTGTCTGATTGTTGTATTAGGTATCTATTGGACAACCACCTCTTTATTTGAAGGGGCATTATTGGTTGCCATGCTAGGGTTTGTTTCGACAGCTGCTTTGGCACGTTATTTCACAACTGGTCATGTGATCGATTAAAGGGAGGTCAAAATGCAATTTACAATGGAAATTATTGTTTCGATCTTTCTGGTTTTCGGTGCATTCTTTATGTTGGTCGGGTCGATCGGAATGGTACGCCTACCCGATCTATTCATGCGCTTACATGCACCTACCAAATCGAGCACGTTGGGTTTAGGTAGCTTTTTAATTGCTTCAATGATCTTTTTTGCTTTCCAAGGCCGCTTTGGTTTTGCCGAACTATTGATCACACTTTTGGCTTTTATTACAGCTCCTGTTTCAGCCAATTTAATAGCACAAGCGGCACTACATCTACGCTTACGCTCACTCAGTGGTGAGGTTCCTGAAGCTATAGAACGTCCATTACCATGGGATCGTTATAAAATCGGACAACGCTTTTCACAGAATAAACCTCCGATGGATCCACCTAAACATTAAGTAAAATGTTGAATAATAAAAAAGCCACCCCAAGGTGGCTTTTTTATTTTGAGTTTTAATTACTCTTGGTCATCTGACTTACGTTCCGGTAAATCTTGTACCGCTTTTTCAATAAGACCAAACATATAGTTACCATATGCGTTCGTCTTATCGTAATGGAAACGTAAACGAGGCGTAATACGAGTTTTAATACGACGGCTTAACTCATGACGCAAGAAACCAGAAGCTTTATTTAATACATCTAAAGTTTCTTTATTTGCTGCTTCACTTTGTTCATCACCTAGCTCACGTCCCATAACAGTAACGTAAACTTCAGCATATCCCATATCCGCACTGACTTTCACCGCAGAGATGGTCACTAGACCACCTAAGCGAGGATCTTTAAGCTCTTGACGGATTAGCTCAGACAACTCGCGTTGTACTGAATCCGCCATGCGCTTTAAGCGTTGGCTACCCGCCATTAAAGACTCCGTTTAATCAATTGAACATCGTATACTTCAATCTTGTCTTGTACTTTGATGTCTTTATAACCTTTCACCGCAAGACCACATTCCATACCGGCACGAACTTCCTCAACCACATCTTTATAACGACGTAATGATTCAAGTTCACCTTGGAACACAACCACGTCATCACGTAATACGCGAATCGGTTTATTACGATGCAATGTACCTTCAAGTACCATACAGCCTGCTGCTGCACCAAACTTACTTGAGTGGAATACTTCACGTACTTCAGCAACACCCAAGATTGTTTCACGGTGTTCAGGAGCAAGTTTACCGCTCATGGCATCTTTCACATCATCAATTAATTCATAAATGATGCTGTAGTAACGAATATCGATACCATCTTGGTCACTGCGTTGACGAGCAGCTGTATCAGCACGAACGTTAAAGCCTAACAATACAGCTTCTGAAGATTCAGCAAGAATCACATCAGACTCAGTAATCGCACCAACACCTGAACTAATTACACGAACTTTTACTTCATCAGTAGATAGTTCATATAAAGCTGCATTTAATGCTTCTAAAGTACCACGTACGTCAGTTCTTAAAACAACGTTCACTGTAGGAACGTCTTTTTTGCCCATTGACGACATAATATTTTCAAGACGCATTGCACTTTGACGATCAATACGTTTTTGACGTTCACGGTCAGCACGAGCATCAGCAACTTCACGTGCTTTCTTCTCGTCATTTACAACAAGAACTTCATCACCTGCCATTGGAGCATCTGGAAGACCCAGAATTTCTACTGGAATAGATGGTCCTGCTGATTTAATTGGCTTACCGTTTTCATCAGACATTGCACGGACACGACCATAAGATGAACCTGCAAGAACAAGGTCACCAATATTTAATGTACCGTTTTGAACAAGAATAGAAGTTACTGCACCACGGCCTTTATCAACACGTGCTTCAATAACAACACCTTGCGCAGCACCTTCAGCAGATGCTTTTAATTCCATCAATTCTGATTGAATAAGAATTAAATCAAGGAGTTCATCAATACCTTGTCCAGTATGTGCAGAAACCTTAGCAATCGGAACATCACCACCCCATTCTTCTGGAACGATTTGTTTCGTTGTTAATTCGTTTAACACACGGTCTGGATCAGCAGATTCTTTATCCATTTTGTTGATTGCAACAATAATTGGAGTACCTGCTGCACGTGCATGATCAATTGCTTCTGCAGTTTGTGGCATTACACCGTCATCTGCCGCAACAACCAATACCACGATATCTGTCGCTTTAGCACCACGTGCACGCATTGAAGTAAACGCAGCATGTCCCGGTGTATCAAGGAATGTAATGATTCCTTTGTCTGTTTCAACGTGATACGCACCAATATGCTGGGTAATACCACCTGCTTCACCAGCCGCCACTTTTGAACGACGGATACGGTCAAGCAATGATGTTTTACCATGGTCAACGTGACCCATAATCGTAACAACTGGTGGACGAGTTGTTTGCTCACCACGTGCTTCTTCAGCCGCTTCAAGCAAGTTATCTTCCGCTTGTGTATCAGAAACTAGAACAGGGTTATGGCCCATTTCTTCTACAACAAGTGCTGCTGTATCTTGGTCAATCGCTTGATCTTGGTTAACCAACTCACCCATTTTCATAAGTGTTTTGATAACTTCACGTACTTTAATCGCCATTTTTTGAGCAAGATCGGCAACAACAATACTTGAACCGATTTCTACATCGTAGACTTGCTTTTTAACTGGCTTTTCAAATCCATGCTTATTTGCTTGGCTTGATTTTAAACCACGTTTGTTATGGTTAACGAAGCTTTGCTCTTCTTGACCACGACGACCGCCTTTCTTACCAGCACGCGGGTTAGTAGTTGCACC
Organism: Acinetobacter sp. GG2; assembly: GCF_000292385.1. NCBI lineage: Bacteria > Pseudomonadati > Pseudomonadota > Gammaproteobacteria > Moraxellales > Moraxellaceae > Acinetobacter > Acinetobacter sp. GG2. The sequence goes on along the minus strand of NZ_ALOW01000022.1, from coordinate 3,095 downwards.
ACCACGTTTAATTTCACGGTCTTCTTGCTTGAACGAATCTTCATAAGCTTGGCCAACAAGACCTGAAGCAAGTGGAGAATCATCAATTACGCGAATTGTTGTCGTTGTATCATCATTTGAATACTTAGACGCCATTTTGCGCATTTGTTCAAGTGTACGTTGTTGAGCCTCTTCAGCGGCTTTACGACGTGCAGCTTCTTCAGTTGCTTTTAACTGAGCTGTCTGTGCTTCACGCGCTTTCTTTTGCTCTAAAGTTTCTGCTGGTTTTGGTGCAGGTTTTACTGTACCACCACCACGTTTTTTCACTACAACAGCAGCTTTAGGTGCTGACTGTGCAGCACTATCTTGTTGGTGAGCAGCACGCATCGCATCTAAAGTTGCTTTTGCTTTTTGCTCTGTTTGAAGACGCGCTTTTTGCTCTGCAGTATCACGCGCTTGTTGATCTGCACGTGTTTTAGCTTCTGCTTCTGCACGCGCTTTAGCTTCTGCTGCAATTTGTTCTGGGTTTGGCTTAGCAAAAACTTGTTTTTTACGTACTTCTACGTTAATTGTTTTTGCTTTACCTGAAGTACTTGCAACTTTAGCGGTACTGGTTGTTTTACGTTTCAACGCAATTTTTCCTGTGTTACCACTTTCCTGACCATGTACTTTTTTCAAATGATTGACCAAAGTATCCTGTTGTTCAGTGGTAATAATGTCGTCTGCTGTACGTTGAGGCAAACCTGCTTCACGAGCCTGTTCTAGGAGCTTCTCAACAGGACGTCCTACAGTGAGAGCTAACTCTTTAATCGACTTGTCCGTCATATTTCATCTCCTAGTTAAACCATGATTCGCGAGCTTTCATGATCAATTGACCAGCTTTTTCATGATCAAGACCTTCAATATCAGAGATATCGTCAGTAGCCTGATCTGCCAAATCATCAACGGTAATAATACCGCGAGCGGCAAGCGAGTAAGCGATCTCAGAAGTCATGCCTTCCATAGTGAGGAGGTCTGCGCTCGGTTCTTGAATATTTTCTTGCTGTTTCAAAGCATCAGTAAGAGCTGCTTCTTTTGCACGACTTTGCAATAACTCAACCAATTCAGCGTCAAGCTCAATTTCGTCAAAAGTTTCAGCAGGCACATAAGCAATCTCTTCTAAAGAAGTGAAGCCCATTTCTACCAATGCCATTGCTAAATCTTCTTCAATATCTAAACGTGATACAAACATGTCAAGATACTGCTGAGCTTCATTTTGCTGACGAGCACGATACTCTTCTTCAAGCATCATGTCGAGTTTATAACCAGTTAAATCAGAAGCCAAACGAACGTTTTGACCTTGTGAGCCAATCGCACGAGCCAATTGATCGCTGGTTGCAAAAATAATGTCGGCACTTCTTGCATCTTCATCAAGCACGATGCCTGAAACATCAGCTGGTTCTAATGCACTTGCAATGTATTGAGCTGGATCATCAGACCAAACCACTACATCAATACGTTCACCATTTAACTCTTGTTGCACAGCTTGGATACGCGTACCACGCATACCAATACACGCACCTACAGGGTCAATACGGTGATCATTTGTTTTCACTGCAATTTTAGCACGAACACCCGGTTGACGTGCTGCTGCTTTAATTTCAATGATTTCTTCAGAAATTTCAGGAATTTCTTTTTTCATTAAAGCAATTAACATTTCAGGCTTAGCGCGTGATAACAACAACTGAGCGCCACGACCTTCACGGTTAACATTATATAAAATAGCGTTTACACGTTGCTTTGGACGAAGAATTTCTTTAGGAATCATTTCTTCACGTGCAAGATAAGCTTCTGCGTTGTCGCCTAAGTCGATAATAAAGCCATCTTTGGTTTGTTTTTTCACTTCACCGTAAATCAACTCACCAACTTTAGACTCGTATGCATCAGCAACTAAAGCACGCTCAGCTTCACGAATTTTTTGTACGATAACTTGTTTTGCAATTTGTGCAGCAATACGACCAAACTCGATAGATTCCACTTCGAGCTCACGTACATCACCAATTGACCATTTAGATGGGTCAAGATCAGAAATCGCGTCTTGGCAAGCTGGCATTTCATGATCTTCATCTGCCACAACAGTCCATTGACGGAATGTACGGTAATCACCTGTTTTACGATCAATTTCTACACGAAGCTGAGCTTCTTCAGCATGTGTACCTTCGTAAAATCTTTTCTTCGTTGCAGCAACTAGAGCTTGTTCTAAAGCCTCGAAGATCGCTTCACGACTAACACCTTTTTCATTACTAACCGTTTCTACAACGGTAAGAATTTCGCGGCCCATAAGTCACCTACCGATTTCTTATATAATTTAAATAAATTTAATCTTGATAGATCAAGTTTGCTTTATCGATATTGTTGCTGTCGATATCAAGCACATGCTTTCCTTCAACTTCAACCTTAATCTCTTCATTTTCAAGGTCTACAGCAAGGAGTTTTGCTTGAAATTTACGGCGATTTTCTACTGCTGCAATTAAACGCAAAGCAACCTGTTGTCCAATGTAACTTTGCAATTGTTCGAGTTGAAAAAATGGGCGATCCCAACCTGGTGAAGAAACTTCTAATGAATACTCACCTGAAATCGGGTCATGAACATCTAACATTGCGCCGACTTGTTGTGTAACTCGTACACAATCTTGCACACCAATACCACGACCTTGTTCTACTTCACCATCTTCATTAATCACTGGTTCAGCATTTTCATCAACTGGTCTATCGATATAAATACGCAATAATGAACGTTTACCTTGTGGAAGGAATTCGATTCCCCACAGGTCAACACCACATGCTTGCACTGCTGGGGCAATCATGTCATACAATGCTTGGGATTTATTTGATAATTTCATTTACTCTCGTCATTCTCGTGCGATTCAATCGGTTGTTTTAACCGACACAGACCTACTATAGTGAAGCATGACTATTTGACCAATTGATGTCGACACTACACGATAGCGATACGATAACCAATAAAAAAGGGCGTTAATCGCCCCTATGTAGCACAGAAAACAATAGTCCACTGTGCAAAAAGGCCCACTTGTCTGTGAGCCTCTTTTAAGAAACTTGGTAGCGGGAGCTGGATT